>NZ_CP156087.1 GCF_040687965.1 Methylocystis echinoides | reverse complement strand
GTTCGTTGTTGCCCAGGTCTGAAGCGTCCAAACTATCGTCGCAAGCGGACCAAAAGCTGGGCTGGCGCACTCGGTTCTCCAACTCCTCGCGTCGAGGCGATCTTCCTGCTATGCTTGGCCCAAAGCAGGAGGTCATCGTGGTGAATATTTCCCAAGGAGATTTCGATCACGAACGCGAAGTCGCGTATCGTCGAGGATTTGCCAGAGGCATGTCGGAAGCAATTTCCGGCATGGATCATAAGCTTTCCAATGAAGAACGCGAAGTTATGCGCGGATGGTTCAAAAAAGCTTTGACGGCATGGGCTCGATCGTCAACGCCAAGCTGCATGATCCCTCCGCCTGTATTCCCCAGTATGCGCGATAGTGCCTAAACGGCCCAAAGGCAAAAAGCGCTTGCCGACGTGATCGGCAACGCCACTAGAGTGATGTGCATCGCCAATCTGAGGAAGAACCCACCTCCAGAAATGCTTCCATTGGCCTTTGCGTGTCTTCCATGGGCCATCGTCGAGGCCTTTCAAAACCGCGCGCGATTGGTAGCCTTTGTCGGCGACCAGATCGCAGGGGGTCCTGCGGCTACGAACGTCGTTATTTGCGGGCCTTTCGAGCGGCGTAGCGGGCATCCCTGGCCGCCTTGCGTTCGGCCGCAGAAGCAACTTCACGCTGCCTGTTCGGCAGCTCTTGCTTCGCGTTCGACCTGTTCAGCTTTCAGAACCATTTCGCTTATGGCCTGGTCTTCCGCCGAGCGGGCTTCAGCGGCCAGCCGAGCGGTTTCGCGTTCTGCGCTCGCACATCGCGCGCGGCAATGATCGCTTGCCGGGCCGCCAGCCGCTCGGCCGCGCCTTTATTCTCCGACGAGGTGAGAGCGCTGTCCAATTTTTTCATTTCTTTAGCGCTCACGGTCAGAACGATTTCGTATTTTGACCGCTCCCATGGCTGTTCGAGGCACTTATCCTCATTGGACGTGCAGTGTTAACCCCGGGCGGCAACGACCCTGCCCAACGCGTGATCTCTTGGGGTCTGCCTAAGTAGCAGCTTAACATCGCCTGGCCGTTTGTTGCATTGACTTTGGCCGGCATTCCATACGCCGCTAAGTATGCCGTAGACGCCTGAACCTTCACCCTTGATGCTCGTAGGAATTGGCGCCTCCGCAGGCGGGCTCGAAGCGCTCAAAACCCTACTGCCAGCCCTGCCGAGCGACAGCGGCCTGGCTTTCGTGATCGTCGTCCATCTCCGCCCCGGCCAACCGAGCGTCATGGCCGAGGTTTTGCAGCCCTTTTGCTCGATGCCGGTCACTCAGGTGACCGAAGATCAGGAGATCGAGCCGAACCATATTTATGTCATTCCTCCGGGCTGCAATCTCTCGACCATCGACAGCCGCCTGCGCCTGTCAAAAATTGAGGAAGGCCGCCAAGGGCGCGCGCCGATCGATCATTTTTTCGAGACGTTGGCTAGCACGCACGGCCACCGCAGCATTGGCGTCATTCTATCTGGGACGGGCGCGGACGGCAGCTTCGGCCTGAAACAAATCAAGGAGCAAGGCGGGCTCACGATCGCGCAGGACCCGAAGGAGGCCCAGTTCGATTCCATGCCCCACAACGCCATCTTGACCGGGCAGGTCGATTTTGTGCTGCCGATCCGGGATATGCCCTGGCACATGCTGCGCTTCGCGACCACGCAACCCCGCGTCGAGATCGCCGAGCCTCTCGAACAGGCGCCCGCGGCCGACCGGGAGATTCTGCAGAACATCATGGCGCAGGGTCCGTTCGCGGACGAATATGGATTTTTCAAAATACAAGCATGCGACGGTGCTCCGCCGGATCCGCCGGCGTATGCAACTCAACCAGAAGGAATTGCTAGCGGATTAAGGGCACGACCGCCTCCGACAGCATCCGCGTCTGGTCGGTCGGCTGTGCGACCGGCGAGGAGGCCTATAGCGTCGCCATGCTGTTGCTCGAACAGGCCGGACGCCTGGCCGGAGCGCCGCACATCGGGATCTTCGCCAGCGACCTGCATGAACCTTCGCTGCGCCAGGCGCGAGAGGGCCTTTCCCGGATACGATCGAAGCCAATGTGTCCGCGGAGCGCGCCTCAGACGATTTTTCGTGAAGGAAGACAACAGTTATCGCACCCGTCAGTGTCCCGGTTCAGCACCCCTGAGACAGATTTTGGATTGAGGAAGGGAGGGTTTCTGGCTCATCGTAGCGCTTAAGGAGCGAAGATGAGACAGAAGAAAGCCGCGCCCGGCAAGCCGCCGGCTGAAGACATGATCCGGGACATTCGCCGCGCCACCCGTCGGCACTTCTCGGCCGAGGAAAAGATCCGGATTGTTCTTGAGGGCCTGCGTGGCGAGGAAAGCATCGCCGAGCTCTGCCGTCGGGAGGGGATCGCGACCTCTATGTATTACGGCTGGTCCAAGGAGTTTCTGGAGGCCGGGAAGAAACGCCTGGCGGGCGACACGACGCGGGCGGCTACGTCGGACGACGTCAAAGCCCTTCGCCGGGAAGCCCGGCGCGCGCGGCGGCGGCGGGCGTGATGGCGTCGTCGGCGAGCAGCAGGACGATCACGCGGCGCGCCCCCTTCGCGCGCAACATCGGCGCGACGGCGAGAAGCTTTTGAGCCCGCCGCGCCAGATCGACGGCGAGCGCATGCGCCTCGACGATCGCGAGCCCATAGGCGAAGGTCACAGCCGTTGGCCAGTCCGTGTCCGAGGGTCTGGGCCGGCTTGCCCTTTCCCTTGCCCCTGCCCCGCGCCTGAGCGAGGGATGCGCCATGGCGACGGCGAGCAGAGGGACCGGCCTCGCCCAGCGAAGATGGTTTGCCAGAGCGAGATCGGCGACGACGAAGGCGAGCGTTTCAGCGTCGTGGGCCTGCATGTCGCAGAGTTTCATCGCCGCGGCGCTGACCCGCGCCGCCGCAGTGAGCGGATCGGGCGCCGTGGTCGCCACCTCCGCGAGGGCGCTGGCGTCGATCGCCTCATTTAGTCCGAGCAGCCCGACCGCGCGCGAGAGCGCCGAGTCGAGGCGCGCCGGCAGCGATGCGTAAAGGCGGAAGACACGGTGCAGCCGGCCAGCCGGGCTCGTCTCGCCGCTGCCCGAAAGATGTTCGGCGTCGCGCAGGGCGGCCGCGTCCTCGCGCAGCCGGGCGAGCGTCGCGCAGGATTCAGCGGCTTTCAGTGCGAGACGATGGCGCAGGCAATCGGCGAAGACCGGCTCGGCGCCGTCGGCGCCGCGCAGCATCGCATCGAACAGGGCGAGGCCGGCACCCGCCGAAAAAGCTGCCGCGCCAGGATCGTTGCTTTGCGGCCGCATCCAGCGCGGAAGCGGTTGAATTTCAGGCCTTTGCGTCGCTAATGCCGCCTCGGCGCGACGCGCGCGGGCGGCGCGCTTTGGGGCGGAAACGGGCGCGGACGCGGGCATCGAATCAAGCGGCTGCATGGAAGAATCTTGAGCCAACAGCGGCGCTTTGTCCCCTGTTTTCGGCCGTTATCCGCCGGGCTTGTCTTGCTTGTTTTTAGTCCGATAATGTGCGCTTATCGGACGCGCGGCGAAACCCCTGCTATACTGGCCGGAAAGCGCCTTTTGGGCCGCCCGCAGCGCGCCGAGGCGTCGGATTTTCGCGAGCCGCGAGCGCGCGCCAACGAGGACGAGATGGCCAAGGACGACGACCCGGACAGAAACGGCCCGCCGCTCGCCGAGCGGGCGGGAGCGCCCCATCTCGCGGCGCTCTCCGAAAAGGCCCGCGACTACGCCCGCAACGCCCGCTCAGAGAACACCCAAAGGGCTTATGACGCCGACTGGCGGCACTTCGCCTCCTGGCTGCGCCGGCAAGGCCTCGACCCCCTACCCCCGGACCCGCAGACCGTCGGGCTCTATCTCGCCGCCTGCGTCGAGGGCGGGCCGGGCCGGCCGCCGTTGTCTGTTTCCTCGCTGGAGCGCAGGCTCTCCGGCATCTGCTGGCGCTATCGCCAGCTCGGCCGCTCGCTGGACACGGGCGATCCCCATATCGCCACGGTGCTGGCCGGCATCCGCCGCGCTCACGGACGCCCGCCGGTCCAGAAGGAGGCGATCTTCGCCGACGAGCTTCTGGCCATGCTGGCGGTCCTGGACAACGACCTGCGCGGCTTGCGCGACAAGGCCATCCTCGCCATCGGTTTCGCGGGCGGCCTGCGCCGCTCGGAGATCGTCGGCCTGGATTGCGGCCCGGAGCAGACCGACGACGGAACGGGCTGGATCGAGATCGTCGGCGCCGACCAGAACGGAGGCGGCCTGCTTTTGACCCTCAACGGCAAGACCGGCTGGCGCGAGGTCGAGATCGGCCGCGGCTCATCTCCCCTCACCTGCCCCGTCGCCATGCTCGAGACCTGGCTCAAACTCGGAAGGATCACGCGGGGTCCTGTGTTCCGGCCCCTCGCACGCAAGAACGGCGGCGTCTCCGCCGAGCGGCTCTCGGACAAGCATGTCGCCCGCCTCGTGCAAAAATGCGCCCTCGCGGCTGGCCTGCGCGGCGATCTCCCCGAAGGCGAACGGCGCCGCGCCTTTTCCGGCCACTCCTTACGCGCCGGCCTCGCCTCCTCGGCGCAGATCGAGGAAGGCCATGTGCAAAGGCACCTCGGCCACGCCTCCCCGGAAATGACCCGCCGCTATCAGCGAAAACGCGACCGCTTCAAGGTCAACCTCACCAAAGCCGCCGGGTTGTGAGCGATTTTTTCAACTCCGCGGCGAGCTCTGGATGGCGGTCGAGGAACGCCATCAGCTGAATCGTCGGGCCGCTCGGCTCGACTAAGCCCCGCTCATATTTGTCGAAGGCGTTCTCGCCGACCTTGAACAGAGCGCCCGCCTCCCGCTGAGACAGCTGAAGCTTGGTGCGCAAGCGGCGGATCGTTTCTGGCGATGGCACGCCGTCCGCTTTCTCCTTGAGACCGCGAAGCGCCTGGTCGACGACGGCCATGTCCTCGCCAATGTGGACGCCCTCGCCTTCGCCCGCGGGATAATAGCCAGGGCAGATCGACGACGACGCTTTCGCCCTTGTAGGCGACCGTAAACGGGCGGACGCCGCGCGCCAGCGTCTCCCCGGTTTCAGGAGAAATTATCGTCTCGGGAAGCGGCTCGTCTTTCGTGGCCATCACTCACTTTTCCTTGAACGAGACGACCGTGAACTCGGTCAGCACATCCTCCTGAAATTTCGCATAGTGCAGCAAACCCCGCATCGGCACGTGATAGACGTCCTGCCACAGCCGATGGTCGGCAAAGGTCGTCATCGACTTGACGAACATGCGCCGGTCGACGCTGTGGATCGTCTCGACGATTGCGCCGCGATCGAACCCCAACGCGGAGGCGTCGCGCAGCGCCGACGTCGTGATGGCCAACCGATCAACCGACCCGATCGCCTGCTTGATCGCGTCGAGATCACAGCTCGGCCGCCGCTTTTCCATAAGCTCAGACGCTACCATTAATGGGGCAGTTCAAGGCCCGGTCTTGTCGGCGCACAGCTCCCGCCATCACCCTGCCCTCTTCCGCTCGCGCGCCCCTTTTGCGGCCTTGGCGCGCAACAGCGCCATCAGCACCGGCCCCAGCGAAAACTCGCCAGCCCGCGCCTTGGCGGTCAGAACGCGTAGATAGCCGCCAGCGGATCTGATTTCCTCGCCCCTTTGGAGGATGGCGGCGATGACGATTGCCGCGTCATGCTCGCCCATGGCGTCCAAGGCCTGCGCCCAGGCGTCAGGCGAGACGCCCAGCGCTGAGCGCACGGTCGCGGCCGTCGTCGCGAGATCCCTCCACGAGGAAATCTCCCCGCCCCTGGCGTAATCGACGATATCCGGACAAGCTTGCAGCACCATCCCCAGCGGATAGGTTCTGGGGGTTGGCGTGGGACGGGCGTAAGTTTCGGCTCCCAGTTTCTCAGGTTCCGAAGTCCTTGCCCCATCCGCCGCCACATCGTCGCCGATTGGCCCCAACGGTTCAGCCCTGCCTTCTCGAAGGCTAGGTTCAAGATCAGAAATGTTTGTGGTTTGATTCTGTATGTGGCGCTCAGTTTGAGACTCATTGGCGCTTGTATTTTTGGCTTTAGCGTGATTTTCCAGAGGTTTGCGAATTTCTGTCGCCAGTGCTGCCAAATCGGCCGCCAATGCCTCTAGCCCGGCTCTTGAAAGGTTACGCGCGTAGCGCCCGGAGAGCAGCGCGTAGCGCCTGTGGCGGTCCTCCCAATCACCAGGAATACCCTCTTCAATGGCCATCTCGATCATCTTTACGATGTCGCGCCGCGTGAGCGTGATCCGCTCGCGCAGCAGGGCGATGGCCCGGTTCTCAGCTCGCACTTCCTCGGCGAGGTCCTCGATCTCGCTGGCGCGCGCGACGAGTGGCGTCAAGTCGAAACCGAAGGCGTCCTCTATCGACCCGCCCTGCCCTCTCCGGGCGAAGCGCTTGCCGTTGGCGGAGTCGCGACGGATGATCAGCCCTGCCTCGACGAGCGCGGCGAGATGCCGCCGCAAGGTCGCCGGCGCCATGCCATGGGCGCGAATGGAGAGTTCTCGGTTCGACGGGAACACGACAATCCCCGCTCCCTCGGCTCCGGATGCGCCATCTTTTACGGCACCGTGTACGGTTGCGCCATCGCTTGGCACCCTGCCCTTCTTCTCCACGCCGGGCAGCGTCAGCGCTGTCTCCTGGTGAAAGCTCAGGAGCGCGTGCAGGACCGAGAGCGCTCGATCGGTGACGCCAATCGGCCCCTTCGCTTCGGTCAGCGCCCGAAACAGTCGCCATTTATGGACAACCAGTTCGGATGCATCTGGCTTCGCCGCGAAATCTCTCGCATTTGCCTGGCTCACCACCATGGCGAGCGACAACGATCGCCGCCCAAAGGGCGTCGTTGAACGTGTCTGCATGATCCTTTGCCTCGTTCAGGCAAAAGAAATCTGCTCGCCGAAACGGCGCCGACTCTTGACAGCGATTCGCGGAAGTGTGATTCTCTTAGGTGCTAAACTTCGAGAAGGGCTTCCGGGACGGTGACGTTTCGGGGGCCTTTTTCTTTTGCGTTAACTCCTACTCATGTTTCTAGAGTGTCCTGCTGGCGCTGGACGGCGATCTTCCGGATTAACCCGGGTTATTGTTCTGGTCCGCCTCGAATTCGCGGATCAGATCCGGCAGACGGGCTTCCAGATAGGCGCTGAAACGGCGGTTCCTCATGACGAGCCGACTCCCGGACGGCCTGGATACGAACTGTCCGAGGAGAACCCCCGCGGTAGTTTTGAGATCGGTCGGCTGCGCGACGGTTTTTTTCTCCGCGAGACGTTCGACAAGATGGGCGAAGCGGTCCTTGGCGGTCTGAAATTCGGGAGTGGACGTGATCTGGATCGCGTAATCGATGGCGTCGGAATTCTTCAACCGGTCTGCAAGCGCTTGCCATCGCGTGCGTCCAATCGACGGAGCGGCGCCGATCTTGAGGACGATTTCCGGCGTCACCGTCTGGATGATCGTCAGATGGTCTGAAAGGTGAGTTTTCGATACGCCAAGAGCGATCGAGATTACCTCGCGAGCGACACCGGAGTTTGAAAGGCGCCAAGCGAAGAGGGACTTTTCGATATACGTCAGGTCCTTTCGCGCGTTGTTCTCCTGCCCCTGCGCGATGATCAGCTCATCATCGGTGAGGCGGCGGACGACGGCTTTGACCTTTATCCCGAGCGTGCGCGCCACTCTAACTCGCCGATGCCCGAAGGCGATCTGGAAGCGGCCGTTTGTCTGCGCCGGGCGCACGAGAATTGGGATTTGCTGTCCCGAACTGCGTATGCTTTCAACAAGGGATTGGAACGCTTCGTCCTCGTCATTGTCGATCCGATCGCTGGCGAATGACACTTCGAGGTCATGAGGATCGAGTTCGACGATGATCTCGCCCTTGGCAATCTGCTCACGGATTTCTTTCACTTCCTCAACTTCGTGCTGAAGTTGCTCGCCGAAACTCTTGACAGAGCCAGCCATCATTCGCGGCGGCGGAGGGCTCGCCTGCGCTGTCACGGGCCCCGCCTTCGTGATTTCGTTGAGGAGGTTTTTGAGTGGAGACTTCATGATTCCCTCCCCCATGCCTGGCGGATGAGTCTTTCAACCTCTTCATTCACGGAATTTACGGAGTCGATCGCACGGTCGTACGTGTTCCGGTTCATGCTCTCGCGGCCTGCCTCGTAGAGCGTCAGGCGGGAAAGACCGGCGTCCGAGATGGCCGTCGATTTGAGCATCATGTTCGTCATAACGCGATCGGCGAACATGCCTCTCAGAAATGTGACGATCTGCGTCTGGGGAGCGTCGTTCGGCTCGTAACGGGTGATCAGATAGCGGAACCAGTCAATCTGGGAGTCGCCGCCGGCATTCTCGATCACCTGCAGTAACTGTCCTTTCATCGCGAGAAACTGGCTCATGCTGGCGACATCCAGCATCTGCGGATGGATTGTGATGATCGCGGCGGTGGCGGCGCATAGCGCGCTCAATGTCAAAAAGCCAAGTTGAGGCGGGCAATCAACCACGACGATGTCGTAGCAATTATCTACTTCACGGAGGACGCCGCTCATTCGATTAAAGAAGGCCGCGCCGCCTCCCGGCTGCCGCATGAATCTCGCTGTATCGTGTTCAAACTCTTGAAGTTCAATATTAGCGGGAACGATGTCCGCGCCTTCCATGTAAGTCTTTCGAATGATGTCGGTCAGGTTTTTGCGCTGCTCGTCGTATCGCATCGCGCCATAGATCGACTGGTCCGGGCCGACGTCATATTCAGGTTGAAGGCCGAACATGGTCGAGAGCGACGCCTGCGGGTCGAGGTCTATGGCAAGTGTGCGGTAACCCCGCATAGCGAGATACTGGACGAGATGCGCCGTCGTCGTAGTCTTTCCTGAGCCGCCTTTAAAATTCGAGATGGCGATGACGCAGAGCCTTTCGCCCGCCCTGCGGGTCGGCATGTGCGATGCCTTGAATTCCGCGAGACGCCTGCGGACGGCGTGAATTTGGCCGAGCGTGAAAAGGAACCGGCCGCCCGGGGTGCGTTCCGGCTCTTCGATTCTACTTTCGGGATCCGATATTATCTGCCTCAAATAGGTGTCGCTGATACCCAGCAGTCTCGAGGCTTCGTTGCTAGTGAACTTACGCAGCGTCTTGCTTGCCGAGGGAGGATAGAGTCTTTCCCGAAACTCCTGAAGTCGAATGCTCAGGGTATTCGCGTCATCGAGCGCGTGCTGCGTGTAGGATTGTCTCCTCTCGGACGAATCCACATTGGGTGCCAGCGGCACCGCAGGGCTTGCAGCGTTCATTGAGTTCTCCAAAATCCACATATCGTCGACCATTTGACGAACTGCGGGAATAGCGCGGACAGCGAATCTATCAGAGACAGCGCTTTGAACGGCATCAGGGCGCCAGCACCGATTCGTGTCAAGAAAAAATGGGTTAACGAAGTGTTAGCGAGCCGGGTGCTCGGTAATACAGACGCTTTGACGCAGACTTACAAATAACCGGTAAAAATCGGTCTAAGATTCTTGCCGAATTACCTGCCTCAATAGATCAAATCGGAAAATATTCCGGGTTGGAGAACGTGGCCGGAATGGTTGAAATTTGGAGCTTCCATTGATTGAAAGTGTGCCTCAGCGGCGTGTGTTGCTTTGATCTGCGGCACCCCACCTCCTCCCAGCTGTCATTTCTTGGGAGCCGTCGATGTTTAGGTCGTTCCCATGTGGGAATTCCCATCTGGGAACTTTTAGAAGCAACAATCAGAGTTCCCATCTGGGAACTTCATGTTGGGAACTCGATGTCTTGCCCGATCTCTTCGACTGCGTCCTGCTCCTGAAACAATGGGCCGCATCGGCTCCCGCGGACAATGCCAGACACGGCGTTTCGAGGATGCGGCGACCGCCTATGCGGCTTAGCTCGTCCATGCGCAGCGTGAGGAGACGCGGGCCTAACCCGCGCAAGCAGAGTAGGGGGCTGCCCTACCCTCCGCTTGCTTCCAGCATGCTTGTCGCCCATGTGAAGAAGGTCGAGGATATGCTGGACGCAATCCTTTATGCGTAGGTCACAAGTCGCACACTAGAAGGGCATGCAACGCCATTCTGCGACCGAGACTCTGCAATCTGGATCCCCGAATGCTCTCAATTCTCAAAAAATGCGCGCTTCGGTCGCCGTTTCGTCATTTCGTGTGCTCATCAAGAAAGCGTCGACATGCGTCAAAATCCTGCTGATAGCCCTCAGGCAAGGGTGCCTTCTTAGTGCGCGCGATCGTCTGCGCGTACGCGACCATTTTCGCGGTAGGCGCTTTCCGGTTTCCGGCTCTTGCGTCCTCAGCGTTCGCGACTGAGGCGAGACCGTTGTGTGTCGTTACTCGGCGGTTTGTCGATCGGCGCTGTGTTCGAACCGGCTTCCGGCCCTTAGTCTCGGACCGATTGCGAGTCTTTTCGCCATAACTCTGCCTCCCGGATCGACGAGCTTGCGTGGAACTTTCCAGATTGATCGTTCCGCTCGATCGCTTTCGGAGCGCCTCAATCAGATCCCCCGCTGCGGCGGCAATGCCATCGATCACCGCGCGGAAATCCGCCCTCCCGGTGACAACCTCGTCGAGACGCATCTCCCATAACGCCGTTGTGCCGGGATCGACGAGCGCAGGCGCCAAAGCGCGCAGAAGCTCGAACAGTTGAAGCCCCGCGGCGGTTGGCGCCACCAGCTTGCCTTCTGCAATCAGCAAGTTTTGACGCTTCAATCCCTTGATGATTTCAGCCCGGGTGGCGGGGGTCCCGATGCCCTTGGCTTCCTTGAGCCGGTCACGTAGAGCTGGATCTTCGACAAAGCGCCATGCGTTTTGCATCGCGTCGACCAGCGTGCCTTCGCTATAGCGAGGCGGAGGCTGGGTTCTTTTCGCCTCCACCTTCGTTTCCGACAGAGTCGCGGCGTCACCGTCATTCATGGGCGGCAGCGTCTGCCCTGCCTCTGAGTCCGGTTCCGCCTCGCCGATCTGATAGACTGCCTTCCAGCCGAGGCGCAGCGGAACGCGGCCGACTGCCCGAAACTCTGCCGAGCCCCCATCTGGCAGAGGAACCGGCATGGTGACGACAGTC
This sequence comes from Methylocystis echinoides, assembly GCF_040687965.1. Lineage (NCBI taxonomy): Bacteria > Pseudomonadati > Pseudomonadota > Alphaproteobacteria > Hyphomicrobiales > Methylocystaceae > Methylocystis > Methylocystis echinoides. The sequence continues at coordinate 126,367 of NZ_CP156087.1, read as the reverse complement.
TGCCGATATTCGTAATCCGGCATGATGATCGCCAAGTAGGAACGGCAAATCAAAGCGAACAAGCGCTTTTCGTCGTCGTTCAGCCGGACTAACCGGCTTTCCGGATCATCGAGAACGTTAACATTGGGAACGATGGCGTGATGCGAAACGCCCTCGAGCGCTTTGTCGCAGAAATGGCCCGATTTCCCGCGGCGGATCACTGGCGAAGCAATTTCCAGGTGAGCAAAGCCACGCAGACGCGTAAGCGCGGCGACGATCGCCGCCACGTCATGGATCTGGTTTTCGCTTAGGTAACGGGCCTCTGCGCGAGGATAGGTGATCAATTTCTTGCCGTCGCCGTCATAAAGCTCCTGCGCGATGGCGAGGGTCTTGTCTGCTGTCCACCCCCACCGCTGGCCGCAGGTCTTCTGCAGGGAGGGCAAATCAAATAGACGAGGCGGCGCTTGTCGCTTCTCCTCGACCGAGACACGCAGCACTCCCTGATACCCCGCCGCAGCCTTTGCGATCGCCTCGGCCTGGGCGCGCTCCCTGAGTCGCATTTTCGCGGAAGGCGCGTGGCGCATCAAAAAATCGCCGTTGGCGACCGTCGCGACGGCGACAACCTCGAAATAGTCTTCAGGCCGGAAATTGACGATCTCCAGTTCACGCAGGCAGACAATCGCCAGCGTCGGCGTCTTGACCCGACCGATTCCGATGACCCCGCGCACGCCTGGCGGGACTAACGTCTTCGTCGCCGTCCGGGTGAGCGAGAGATTGAAGATCTGATCCGCCTGTTGGCGGGCCACCGCCGCTTCGTAGAGCGGGCGCATCTCCGCGTTCGGCTTCAGCCGAGCGAAGGCTTGCTGCAGCGTTTTCGGATCCTGCGCCGTGAACAAGGCCCGCCGAACGCGTCCGCGATAGCCGAGATGTTCGAGGATTTCTTGACCGATCAGCTGGCCTTCACGGTCACAGTCGGTCGCCAGGATGACGTCGTCGCAGGCCTTGAGCGCCGCGGCGATGGCTTTCAGCTTTGGCCCTTTGTTTCCCCCTGTGGCAGGGCAGGTCGGATAGAGCCCCTCGGGGTTAAGGACGACGCAGGACCAACTCTTCCAGGCCGCATTAACCTCTTCGGGTTCGGCCAAGCGGAGGAGGTGCCCCTCAGCCGGGAGAATTTGCCCGAAGCGCGCGCCCAGGGCGGCCCGTAGGTCCCTGGCTTGGCTGGTCTTCTCCGTAATGATCACTGTCGCCATGGGGCCGCCGAATCAGAATGCCTGCCGCAAGCCTAGCGCAAGGCTTGGAACAAATACAGAACACCGAAGAGGGGGAGCCGACGGCCAGGTGGCCGACCCAATGGTCAGTGGTAGACTCAGCGCGGCGGTTTTCCCGACGGCCTTGATCCGAGGCATGGCCGCTGCTTTTGGCAAGCGTCGCCGTTCCCCCACGGGCTGATCCATGACCGCGCTAGTTGTCTTCGATATTGAAGCTGTTCCCGATCTTGAGGTCGGCCGGCGTCTGCTCGGTCAGCCGGAAGACGCGCCCGACGCCGACGTCAGGAGGTTGCTGGGCGAACGCTACGCACGCGATGGGCAGGACCCGACGACCGCCTTCTTAAAGACGCCGATGTATCGGATCGTCTCGATCGCCGCCCTCTACGCGAAGCGGGAAGAAGGGGGCGGCCCGTGGACTGTGAGCCAGTTCGGCAGTCGATCGATCGCCGAGAGGAGCGAGGCTGAATTGCTGCTCGGCTTCGTCAAAAGCCTGCCGGTAGACGGACGCGGCACCGGCCCCATGCTTGTGACTTTCGGCGGCAACGGTTTCGACCTTCCATTGCTACGCTACCGGTCGTTCGCTCTCGGAGTACCTCTGTCTGGGCTCTACAATGGGGGCCGTCGAAACTATTGGCATCGCTTCGGCCAGGATCACATCGACCTATGCGACGTCCTGTCGACTTACGGCGCTTCGATTAAACCCAGTCTTGCCGAGATGGCGGCGTTGGCGAACATTCCCGCAAAGATTGGCGGCGTCGACGGCAGTCAGGTTGAGGCGCTCGTAACAGCGGGTCAGCTAGCCGAGGTGGCGGACTATTGCTTGACTGACGTCATCGCTACTTATTGTGTGTTCCTCCGCTATGAAATGGCGCGCGGCGATCTGAGGCAAGCCTATTTCGACGCGTCCATGGACAACCTTCGGTCAACCATTCAGAGGCACATTGAGCAGAGGCCGCTCCTGTCAGCGTTCCTCTAACGCTTTGGTCCGGGGGATTTGAATTCTCGGAGCAGCGGCTCATTTCAACGACATGACTCGGCTCAAGTCCCAGAATGTGCCGCGCCAGTTGGAGATCTGGCCCTCGTTGCCACATGCGTGACAGCGCCAGACCACAAGACCTGTTTCAGTGAGACTGATGTCGACGGCCTTATCTTTCGGATTGCGGCATTTGAAACAGGTCGGCCGAGGCGCGTCGTCCGGCCGCTTTTTGTTGGAGGCGTAAGCGACCGCGGCGGTCGCGAAATCCGCGATCTTGCGGCCCGGGCCTTTATCGATGGCGATTGCGCCTTTGGCGTCCACATAGTGGTCCAAGGAAATCACATACATCAATCGCGAGTCTCCGGTTTCAATTTCTTTAGATCGCAAAGCCGTAGATCAGGCCACGCTCATCGGCGGGATCGAGGAGCATGGCTTCGCGAGCCATTCTCGAAGTTTTGTCCAGCGCCGACGGCCGGAAACATTCTTCACCGCAATCGCCACCGCCTTGGCTTGGCCGACCAGCACCACGAGTTTCTTCCCGCGGGTTACGCCGGTGTAAATCAGATTGCGTTGAAGCATGGCATAATGCTGCGTCATGATGGGAATCACGACAGCTGGATATTCCGATCCTTGGGACTTGTGGATGGTGGCGGCATAGGCCGGAACGAGCGTGTCGAGTTCGCCGAATTCATAGATGACAGAGCGGCCATCAAAGTTCGCCGTCAACTCTCCTGTGTCGACATCGATTCCCTCGATGTAGCCGACATCGCCATTGTAGACTTCCTTGTCATAGTCATTTTCGATTTGCATCACCTTGTCCCTTGGGGCGAATGTCCAACCAAATCGCTCTACTTTCTTTTCGCCAGCTGGGTTCAGGACGGATTGGAGTTCGACATTCAGGGAGCGAGCGCCGACACCGCCGCGGTTCATCGGACAAAGAACCTGAATGTCGCGGATCGGATCAAAACCAAAACGTTCTGGTATGCGACGTTTAACGAGATTGACGATCGTGGATACGGCTTTTTCGGGCTCTGCCGCTGCGACGAAATAGAAATCGCTGTCGCTTGGCGGTCGCCTGAGATCCGGCATGATCCCCTTATTGATGTTATGGGCCGCCAGGATGATCCGGCTCTGGGCCGCCTGCCGAAATACTTCCGTCAGGCGCACAACGGGAACGGCGCCAGACTGAATGATGTCGGCGAGGACCTGTCCAGGGCCGATAGAAGGCAACTGGTCAATATCACCGACAACCAGCAATGCAGAGTCATTGGGCAAGGCCTTGAGCAGCGCTTGCATCAGCATCACGTCGACCATGGAGGCTTCGTCGACGACGAGCAGTTCGCAGTCGATCGGGTTGTCGTCGTTCTTCTTGAACCCGCCATTTTTTGGATCGACTTCGAGGAGGCGGTGAATCGTCTTTGCCTCGAAGCCCGTCGCCTCCGTCATGCGCTTTGCGGCGCGGCCAGTGGGCGCGCAAAGAAGAAGCTTGACGCCCTTCGCCGCCAGAATGCGCAGGATGGAGTTGACGATCGTTGTCTTTCCGACGCCCGGACCGCCGGTGATGACGAGAACCTTCGTCATCAAAGCCAGGCGAATGGCTTCATTCTGGCGTTCCGCCAGCGCCAAACCGGTTTTCTGCTCGATCCAGGGGAGGGCCTTGGTTGGATCGATCCACGGCCACGGCAGCTTGCCGTTCAGGAGAGTCTGCAACCGCTGGGCAATCGTCTGTTCCGCGCGGTAGAGGCCGGTCAGAAAAACGCAATCCGTCTCGGCTACCTGGTCTCGCACGACGACGCCTTCGCCAAGCTCCAGGTCCAAGGCCGTCCGAACCAACTCTTGGGGGACTTCGAGGAGTTCTCCCGCGAGCGGCAGCAGCTTGTCGATTGGCAGCCCGCAGTGTCCTTCGTCCATGGCTTCGGTGAGGGCGTAGGAAATTCCCGCGCGCACGCGGATCATCGCCGTCTTCTCGATGCCGAGTTTCATGGCGATGGCGTCCGCCGTCTTGAAGCCGATTCCGCGAATATCTCGGGCGAGGCGATAGGGGTTCTCCGTCATCACCTGCACGGCGTCGGCGCCATAGGTCTTGAAGATCCGGACAGCCCGGGCGGTGCCGACGCCGTGACTGTGAAGGAACACCATGATCTCCCGCACGACTTTTTGTTCGGCCCAGGCCGAAACGATTCGCTGGGCCCGGATCGGGCCAATGCCGTCGACCTCTTTCAGCCGATCGGGCTCGGCTTCAATGACGTCGAAGACCTTGTCGCCGAACGCCTTGACCATGCGCTTGGCGTAGGCCGGCCCGATTCCCCGGATCATCCCGGAGGCGAGATATTTCTCAATTCCCTCGGCGGTCGTTGGGGCCGATGTTTTCAGGAACCGGGCCTTGAATTGCTGGCCATGGTTTCGGTCGTTGACCCACTCGCCAGTGACCGTGATCCATTCCCCAGCGGAAATCGTCGCGGCGTGGCCGACGACGGTGACAAGGTCGCGATGACCGCGCGCCTTCACGCGCAAGACGCAGAAGCCATTCTCCTCATTGTGGAACGTCACGCGCTCGACGATTCCTGCGAGAACCTCTCCGGCTCGATCTGGCGGGGTGCGTTGTGGGGCGGTCATGGGATGGGCGTTCTGGTTGACGAAGCCGGCAGATTAGCGTCAATCCGCAATCGCTTACAGCTACGCCAGCCGCGACGCTTTGACCGAAGCGTCCGCCGAGCCATGACGGGCGGGCGCGTGACGCCAGTGGCGCAGCGTGGTGACAGTCGCAGCTACCGCACCTATGTAAGATCTGCATTTTACCAGAAGTGGGAGGATTGAGCATGAAACTGTCGGCGCGTAACGTTCTCGAAGGAACCGTTAAGGAAATCAAAAAAGGCGCAACGACCGCTCACGTTCTCATTGACGTGAAAGGCATCACAATCACAGCGTCAATCACGAACGAGTCGGTGGACGAACTCGGCTTGCATGTCGGTGGGAAAGCCAAGGCTATCATCAAGTCTTCAGAGGTGATTGTCGGGGTTGATTAACAGCCGGCAAGGAATTGGCCGGCCGCTGAGAGATAGCGAGCCCGGGGCTTGATTTTACTTCAAGCCCTCGGCGGCCGGCCTTACGCACGCGCTCACAGCAGCGCCTCCTACTAAACGAGAGGGCCCGCCCATCAGCGCGCATCCAGGAAAGCCAGAAGCTACCTCAGCGATCAAGCGACGCTAATTTAGCGTCTCCCCGCGAAGACCGATCCCCATCGGGAAGGGCGGCAACTGCCCGTAGGTTGAGGCAGCTGTGAGCGCTCCCGCAGAGATTTCGCCCATTCGATCGAGCAAATCATTCGACAGAGCGACCGAACTCGATCGAGCTGTCGCCAAGTCGACAATCTCCGTCAACGCTTCCGTGAGGATTGCGAGTTGAGTAATGGCGTCGTTCGTCATCGGCGACCTCTCAGAACTCGTACTCATCTAAGAATGGCGCAAAATCAGCGTCCTCACAACTATTCTGGTCACCGGGAAATGGGAGCAAACGCCATGCGACGGCGTGACTCGTAAAACCGAGGGCGCTCGCGGCCCATAGGGACGCTCACCCAGAAGCCTTCAGCTTTCCGTCTCGTAGGGAACGTTGATCGACAAACATGGCCGTCAGGCGGCGAGGCCTCCGTCGTCCTGCTTTCCGCCTCTCGCCACAATCCTGAGAGCGTCATCAGCGAGCGGTCGCTGCAGCCGGAGCGCCTCCTCGGGGGGCGCGGTCATCCAGAGGTCAATTTCCTCCCGGGTCGTCATGATGACGGGCATCGCCTTCGGATGAATAGCGCCAACGAGCTTGTTCGCTTCGGTGGTCAGAAACGCGAAGAGGTCGTTGGTCGTCTCGCCTTCCTTCACCTTGCGCACTGAGGTCCACCGAGTCCAAATCCCGGCGAAGAACGCGAGCGGCCGCGTCTCGTCGAGGGCGAACCAGACTGTCGGATGCGCGCCATCGGGGAGAGCCTCATTTTCTGAGAAGCTGGTGAAGGGCACGAGGCAGCGGTTCCCGATCCCGAGCCAACGCCGCCAATGCGGAGACTTGACATTGCGGACATTGGTGACGCCGGGATCGCACTTCTTGCCCTTCAACGCGAAGACCGGCGAAGGCATCCCCCATCGCGCCATAGTCAACTCCCGCCCCTCGGAGCCGTTTCGGACGATCGGCGCGGCGTAGTCAGGGAAGATGGCGGGGAAGGGCGGCAAATTGCCGGTCCGATCATGCATGGCGCGGGCCATCTCGCGGATTGCTTGTTGCCCCTTGGTCATCGAGTAGAGATTGCACATGGGGCCTTCCCCTTATCGCCACATGGCGCGCATTTTGGCGCTGACATCGACGCGCGTCCCTCTTGCGCTCTGCCGCTCGCCTGAGGCGGCCGCAGTCCGCGGCCATGTCACGCATTCAAAATGGTGCAGCAAAGCTTTTGGGATAAAGCGGGTTCGCGAGGCGTAGACGTGCCGATCGCCTTGCGGGTGCTGTCCATGGGTGAAAAAGCGCTGTGGCGTGATCAGATGCAGAGTGTCCACCGCTCGCGTCATGGCGACATAGAGCAGCCGCCGTTCCTCTTCGATTTCAGCGGTCGTTCCGGCAGCCAGATCTGAGGGGATGCAGCCGTCGACAGCGTTGAGGACGAAGACCGATTTCCATTCCTGTCCCTTAGCCGAATGGATGGTGGACAGGATCAAATAATCCTCGTCGAGAAGCGGCGCGCCGGCCTGGTCGCTCGTGGCGTCCGGCGGGTCGAGAGTCAATTCGGTGAGGAAGCGCTCCCGCGAGGGGTAGCCTGCCGCCATCTGTTCGAGTTGCAGCAGATCGGCCAGGCGCGTCACCGCATCTTCGTGAATGCGCTCGAGATGGGGTTCGTACCAGCGGCGCGCGCTTGCGATTTCAGTCGGCCACCCCGCCTTGCCCGCGCGCACATATTGGAGCGTTTCTACAAACCCTGGCCAGTCGTCGCCCGAGCGCGGGGGCGCGGGGATATCCGAGAGCGCGAACAACGGGTCGGGTTGCTCCGCCATCAGGTCGAGCACGCGTTGCGCGGACGCCGGACCGACGCCGGGCAGAAGCTGCATGAGGCGAAAGCCGGCGACGCGGTCAAGCGGATTCTGCGCGAACCGCAGCAGGGCGAGCATATCTTTGACGTGGGCGCTGTCGAGGAATTTTAGCCCGCCGAACTTGACGAACGGAATGTTACGGCGGGTCAGCTCCAGTTCAAGCGGGCCGCTGTGATGTGAGGCGCGGAACAGCACGGCCTGTTGTTTCAGGCGCGCGCCGATTTCCCGGTCCTCCAGGACGCGCTCGACGACGTAGCGGGCTTGGTCGGCCTCGTCGGGTACGGTGATGAGCCGAGGCTTTTCCCCTGATGGGCGTTCCGTCCACAGGTTCTTGGTGAAACGCTCGCTGGCAAGTTCGATCACGCTGTTCGCGGCGGCGAGGATCGGTTGCGTCGAGCGATAATTGCGGTCGAGCGTGACGATGTCGGCGGGAGGGCTGAAAACCTTCGGAAATTCGAGGATGCTGCGCACGGTCGCGGCGCGGAAGGAATAGATCGACTGGGCATCGTCGCCGACGACGGTGAGGCCGCGCCCGTCCGGCTTCATCGCCAGCAGGATCGAGGATTGGAGTCGGTTCGTGTCCTGATATTCATCCACGAGGACGTGATCGAATCTCCCGCCAATGTCCTCGGCGAGGGCCGGCTCGCCTAACGTCTGCGCCCAATAGAGCAGTAAGTCGTCGTAATCGAGAACGTTCTGCGCCTGCTTGGCCTCGACATAAGTCGCGAACAACTCGCGCAGCTGGGCGCTCCAGCCAGCGCACCAGGGAAAGCATCCTTCGAGGACGTCGTCGAGCGGCAGCTCCTCATTGACGGCGCGGGAATAAATGCCGAGGCAAGTCCCCTTGGTCGGGAAGCGGCTCTCCGCCTTCGAGAAGCCCAGCTCGTGCCGGACAAGGTTCATCAGGTCCGCGGCGTCCTCCCGATCGTGGATTGTGAAGTCGGGATTGAGACCGATCTCAGCGGCGTATTCGCGTAATAGGCGAGCGCCGACCCCGTGAAACGTCCCCGCCCAGGCGACCCCGTTGATCAGGATCCCGCCGTTGGCTCCCAACGCCTCTGCGCAGATGCGCTCGACGCGTCGCCTCATCTCGGCCGCCGCCCGGCGGGAAAAGGTCATCAGCAAGATGCGACGCGGATCGGCGCCATTGACGATCAGATGCGCGACGCGATGGGCGAGGGTGTTGGTCTTGCCAGAGCCGGCCCCTGCGATGACGAGCAGCGGCCCGCCCGGCGCAGACCCCTTTTCCAAGACGCCGTGCTCGACGGCGCGCCGCTGTTCGGCGTTGAGTTTTTCGAGGTAGGCCACGGGCGGCGCTCGCGAATCAGGGGCAGGACAGGGGACCGAGTGAACCACAATTCGCGTTTTGTTCGCAACGTCTCCACAAAACGAAAAAGCTGGCCGCTGCCGGCTTGGCTTCGCCTTTGCGCCTCGGAGAGCGGGGTTTGGTTCCGCTCTTGTCGCCCTCGGGTCTCTTTTGACCGCTTACTCATTCTCCTCCTTGGCCGCTTATGGCCTGCCGGGACGACGGGGCCTGACAAGGTCGCCCAGGGCCGGATACTTTGTTCTGGCTTTCCTGGGTGTTGTCTGACGTCCATCTTTTCAGAATGGACTTGAAACCATATGGATCGGAGTCCATAATATGACCATTGAGTGGCCAGTTACGTTTCATCCCGAGTTTGAGCTTGAATTCGACGAGCTCGACGCGGATGTGCAAGACGAGCTGCTCGCTCAGGCCAGCCTTTTGGAGGCGTTCGGTCCACGTTTGGGTAGACCTCGGGTCGATACCCTGAACGGGTCTGCGTACGCCAATATGAAGGAAATGCGATTTGACGCTGCCGACGGCGTCTGGCGCGTGGCGTTCGCCTTTGACCCAGAACAGCAGGCCATCCTGCTGGTAGCCGGGGATAAGAGCGGGAAGAACGAGAAGCGCTTTTACAAGCGGCTGATCGCCAGAGCGGATAAGCGGTATGAGGACCACCTCGCGGCCCTGAAGAAGAAAAGGAAACGCAAATGACCACGTTGCAGAAAAAAATCGCTGGCCTCCCGGCGTCGCGGCGTGCTCGCGTCGCAGCGAGAACCTCAGAACTAATCACGGAAGAGAACGCCCTGAGACAGCTGCGCGAGGCGCATAAAAAAACGCAGGCCAAGGTTGCCAAGGAGCTTGGCATTGGCCAAGATAGCGTGTCTCGCCTTGAAAAGCGCAGTGACATGCTGATTTCCACGCTCCGCGATTATGTCGCGGCAATCGGCGGCAAAATGCGCCTTCTCGTGGAATTCGAGGACCAGCCACCGATTGAGCTGGAGAACCTCGGCGTTCTTCATAAGCCTATCAAGGTCCGCCGCAAGGTCGCCTCTCTTGGGAAACGAGCCACCAAAGCCGCCTAATTCCCTAGCGTCACGTGGAAAATTTACTTTCGGGCAAGCCGCCGAATTGTTCGGTCATTGCACGAGTATGCCTCGAAAGCCGCTATCTTCATCAATTTTCCGGACGGAGGAATTTCTGTGGCTTTTCGGTTTGTGCACAGCGCGGATATTCACCTTGATTCCCCATTGAGGTCCCTGGCCTTACTCAATCCGGAATTGGGAAAGCTAATCGGCAACGCGACGCGGCGCGCTTTTCAGAATATTGTTGATTTGTGCATCGACGAGAAAGTTGATGCTCTTGTTCTCGCCGGCGACCTCTACGACGGCGATCAGACTTCGATGAAGACGGCGAAATTTTTCGCCAATGAAATGAATCGGCTGGCGCAGGCAGGCGCACAGGTCTTCATCGTTCGAGGCAATCACGACGCTGAAACGAAGATCTCAAACCAGCTGACCATGCCTGCAGCGGTGACCGTATTTACAGGCCGGGCTGACTTTGTGGAGATTCGGGCGAAGGGCGGCGGCCTGCCCGTGGCAATTCACGGAATGAGTTTCAGTTCCCCGACTGTTTCGTCGAGCCTATTGCCCAAGTACAAGGCTCCGGTCGAGGGCGCCTTCAATATTGGCGTTCTCCACACGAGCTTGACCGGCGCTGACGGTCACAACAATTATTCGCCATGCACATTGGCGGAGCTGCAGGCTTTCGGCTACCGGTATTGGGCATTGGGCCACGTGCATAAACGGGCTGTCTACAATGGCGCCTGCACGGTCGTGATGCCTGGGAATCCACAGGGCCGCGACATAAACGAGTCCGGGCCCAAGTCGGCGACGCTCGTAACTATCCACGATGACGGCTCGGTCGAACTCGAGGAGCGCTTCACAAGCATAGCTGAATTCGTACGAATCCCAGTTGTGGTCGAGGGGTGCGGGGACTGGGGTGGCGTCGTCATAGCGATGAGGCGCGCGATCGAGAAGGCGCGTGGGGTGGCGCGTTCAAATCATCTGGTCGGCCGGATCATGCTTTCCGGCGCAACGCTTGCGGCCTGGGACCTCCGTGCGAAAGACCTTCTGCTGAAGGCAGAGGCAGATTCTTTTGCGGGCACAGCCGGCAATACCTGGATCGAGAGCATCGACAATGCCTGCACCAGGCCGACAGCTCTGGCAACGATCTCCGAAACCGGCGATACGCTGGCTGAACTGATGGAGGAGATCGAGGGCGGTGTTTTATCATCGCCGGCCTTCGTCATGGAGACGGAAGAAATCGCCACCGAGTTGCTCAAGGCCTTGCCCCGCGAGTGTCATGGTGCGCTCGGCGGCTCAAACGAGGCGGCGTTCAAGGCGGAGATCGAAAAACTCGCTCGCGAAGGCGCCGAAGAAGTTCTGGCGCGCTTGCGCGTGGATACGGGCGCCGGCACGGAGGGTTACTGATGCGACTCCTTCGTCTCAACCTCACGCGCTACGGCAAATTCACCGATTTCTTCTTCGACTTCGGCTCCACGGAGCCCGGAGTGCCGGATTTTCACGTGATTTACGGCCCGAATGAAGCTGGCAAGACGACGACGTTGACAGCGTTCCTCGATTTGCTTTTCGGGATCGACAAGAACAATCCCTATCATTTCCTCCATGACGCCATGGAGGTCGGCGGCGTTCTCCAGTTTGCTGGCGGCGTTCGTGAATTCCGTCGGATAAAGAAGCAGAATGGCAGTCTTTTGGACGCTATGGGGCAGCCGGTACCCGACGGCGCCATTCTCGATGAAATCGGCGGCCTCGGGCGTGCCGATTACAAGTTGAAATTTTCGCTTGACGCCGACACGCTCGAAAAGGGTGGCGAAAACATCATAGCAAGCAAGGGTGATCTCGGACAGCTTCTGTTCGCAGCAAGCGCCGGTGTGTTGGATCTGAGTATGAAGCTCGAGGGTCTGCGCGAGGAATGCGATCAGTTTTTCAGGAAGAGAGCGCACAAGACCGAACTTGCAGAACTGAAGAAGCAGTTGGATCAACTTGCCGAGCAGAAGGGTCAGATCGACACCCTCGTGAAGGTTTATCGAAAGCTTCTGGATGACAGTCGTGAGGCCGAGGAACGATATCGCAAGGCATTAAATGAGCGGACAAAGGCGCTGGCTGATAAATCCGAGTTGGAAAACTTAGAGGGGGCTCTCCCGCGCCTAGAAACTCTGAAGGATATATCCACTAAGCTGGCGGCGTTAGAAAACATTCCTCTTGTACCACCAGGCCTGAAGGAACAGGTCACACAGCTGCAGGCGAGAGAGATCAGGCTGGAAGCCGATCTCGAGAACGTCGTTTCCGATATTAGAGAGCTGACGGAAAAGATTGAAAGTATTGTTGTTGACGAGAAGGCGCTTGCCGTGTCGGAGCGCCTCCCGACAATCTGGGAGTTAAAGAGCCGCTTCAATGGCGCAGTTCTAGACATCCCCAAGCTGAAGCCACAGGTTCAAAAACTTTCGGAAGATATCGCCGGAATACTGCATGAGATCGGCCGGAAAGGCGAGGAGGACCCGAAGGCGCTGTTGCTTGACGCAAGTGTGATTGTCCCGTTGCGAGACCTCATTAAAAGCGAGTCAGGGGTTTTGGCCTTGCTGGAAAGCGCCAGGAAGGAGTGGTCGGACGCAGAAAAGGAGCTTGAGGAGGAGAGTGGCAAACTCTCTTCGCTTCAAACGAGGGCGGGCGCCGGCGATTCCGCGTCTCTGAAAATTCTCGCATCGATTGCAGCGGATATTCGCAGGGCTTCTCTTGATAATGCGCGCGTGGTGGCGGCCAAGGCGCTGAAGGCTTGGCGAGAGATCCTGGCGGACAAGATGAAGCCGCTCGCGCCCTGGCGCGGCGGATCAGACGATCTCGCGTCCATACGCCTTCCCGACGCCGCGCAGATCGAGCGGTGGAAAACAAAGATCGACGCGGCGGAAAATGCGCTTAATGATCAAAAAAGCGTTGTGGCCCGGCTGACGAACGAACTTTCGGAACTCTGTGCGCAACGGGACGCGTTGGCCGTGACCGCAGGCGTTATTTCTGACGGCGAAGCGACCCAGAGGCGCGCCGATCGCGAATGGGCCTGGGCAGAACATCGTCGTGAGTTAAGCGCTGGCACAGCGGACGCCTTTGAAGGAAAAATGCGCAGGGACGACCTAGCAGTGTCTGCGCGTTTCAGCCACGTTTCCGAAATTGTGAAGGTCAATCGGACACTTGAGGATATCGAGGTCAAAGAGCGAGGATTAAGGCGGGCCGAGGAGCTTCTGGAGGAAGCTAATCACGGCCTCGAAGACGCTCGTAACGAGGTTGCAGCGTCGATCAGGGCCGTCTCATCTGACTTTCTTGGGACGATGACGCCTGCTGAATTTGCCGGATGGGCGTTGCAATTCAGGGATGCCGCGGGAGCCCGGGATGAGGTCATGAAGGCCGAGCGAGCGCTTGGCGAGGCTGAAGACGACCTCACTTTGGCCGTCGAAAAACTCGCGACAACGATGGAGAAAGCTGGCGTTTCGCAGGATCGAAGCGCAGGCCTTGATGCGATGCTGCTCCTCTCAGAGGCGGCAATAGACGAGGCTAAGTCACTGCAGATGCGCGTGGAGGCAGTCGATTCTGCCAAACGCGCGCTGGCGAAACGCGTGGCGGAGCGCGACGAGGCGCAGCGGGAGATCGATCGCTGGAAAGGACAATGGATCCAGGCTGTCGGCTCGTGCTGGATTGGCGAAACCCATAAAAATCCGACAACCTCGTTGGTGAGCGAAATCCTGTCCAAATTGGTCGAACTGAAGTCGGCGCTTTCCGATCGCACGACGCTCGAAGGACGTATCGACAAGATGGAGCGCGACAAGAAGGCTTTTGAAACGGATGTTCAGTCGCTTGCGGTCGATATGGGCGAAGATAGCAAGAACCGCCCGACCTTGGCCTTGTTTGAAGAGCTTGAGGCGCGTGTCAAGCTGGCTAAGGAGCACAATCTGATTTTAAGCGAGAAAAAAACCGACCTTGAAACTTCGAAGGTCAAGCAAATTACCCATATCGACCTTATCGAAGATCATCGAAAAGGACGTCAGGGCGTCCTAGAGCAGCTGGACGTCAAGACGCTTGCCGAGGCTGCTGTTCGGCTTGATGAGGCGAAAACCAAGGCGGACCTTCTGGCGCGCAAGGCTGAGGAAGAAGGTCACATGTTGAAAGCGCTGGGCGTCGCTACGCTCGAAGACGCGGAGGCTGTCTTGGAAAAGATCGACCTGGCTGCGCTGTCCACTGAGAAAGCGGCTGCTGAAAACCGATTCAAAGACGCTGATGGCAGGCAGATGCAACATTTTTCCGAGAAGGCAAAATACGAGGAGCAGCTTGCTGCAATTGGCGGCGACGACGCCGTGGCTTTGATCGAAGAGAAGCGTCGCACAGTTTGTCTCGAGATCGAAGATAAAGCAAAGCGGTGGCTCCGCATGCGCGCCGGTATAGTTGCGGCTGAGCAAGCATTGCGGATCTATCGCGAGAAGCACCGCAGCTCGATGCTCGCCAACGCGTCTGAGGCCTTTGCAACGATAAGCCGCCGCGCCTACAGCAAGCTGGCTACGGTGCCCGACGGCGCGAGTGAAACGCTGGTTGGGGTTGTCGCGAATGGCGGCGGCTCACGCCTAGCAAGAGAGATGTCCAAGGGGACGCGGTTCCAGCTTTACCTGGCTCTTCGCGTCGCCGGCTATCAGGAATACGTCAATTGCCGACAGCCGCCGTCAGGCGTTCCTTTCGTCGCAGACGACATTATGGAGACTTTCGATGACGAGCGCGCCGAAGAGGCATTCGGACTCCTGGCGAAGATGGCCGAGGTCGGTCAGGTGATTTATCTGACCCACCATGAGCATCTATGCGCGATCGCGCAGAAGGTATGCCCTCATGTAAGATTGCATCGCTTCGCATAAGCCATCTTTACAATACCATACAGAGATCTGGGCTGCTGCCGGTAGTCGAGGCGTTCGAAATCGCGAGACACATCCAATCTCTGCGGCGTCGTAGACGGTCGAGAATAGGTGTGCTTAGGTGTTCTATCTCTTCAACAAGCCCTGAAATTCCGCAAACCAAGGTCGGCAATGCCGCAGCCTAACTGACGTTTTTGACAACCGCTTCATTATTGAGAAAATCGACGGCGAGAATGCGGTCGTTCAACGTTTCTCCAGGAGCGCATGCTAAACGAGCGGTCTCCGAAATAAGCCGCCTGTGCGCGTGGGGGCAAGGTACAGAGTCGCGCCCCTATTTTGATAAGACTACCAGGTTGAAGCTTTCCGCCAGCCCGCTGCGACGGCCTGCTCCTCGGTGCAGAACCAGCGCTTGTCACGCCCCTTGTCCATCCGCACGCGAGCATATGTGTGGTCCCCAGGCACATGATAGATACGCTCGCCGCTGCGGCTGATATTGCCCTTGATCAGGCAGCTCTCAGTTCCCGCCATTTCCGACTTTAGCGCGGGGGAGGGGGCAGGATTCGCAAATTGATTGCCGGGAGGCGGCAGCGGATTGGCGCCCGCCCATATTTGCTCGAAGCGAGCCTCGAAGGCGTTGGCTGCAGAAGGCTCACGAACGACAACGATATCATTGTCCTGCTGTTTCAGGCCCGAGGCTGACAAGTTTGCCGACCCCGAGCGCAGGATCCGGCCGTCGATCGCATAGGACTTGAGATGCATATAGGGCCCTGCGCCTTCATGCGGATGGCCCCTGCGATTTCGCGGAGTCGGTCGAAGGCATGCTGCTGGCTCGGATCGAGAACGATGCGGACGGCGACGCCACGCCTGCGGGCGTCAATTAGGGCGTCGATGACCGGCCAATCGGTCAGGGAATAAGCCGCCATGTCAATCTTCGCATGCGCCGAGCGCAGCAGACCGACATCCACGTGTTCGAGGTTCTCGGAAGGCGCATAGTGGATTTCCACCTCCCCGCCGCTGGCTGGCGGCGCGAACACGGGGAGGAGACCGAGCGCCGCAAACGCCAGGACCACGCCGCCGCCAATTCGTTTCCAAGCCCTCCACCCCATTTTCGGCCTTCTCCACGCCGCCGCGCTCGTATAAGAACAAATACAGAACAACAGAGGCCCTGTCCATGCCCCGAAAACCGAACCGCCGGTCGGATCGCTTCGTCGATCGCGAGCGTCTCTTGTCGGCGATCGGCGCGTGCCGGGAGAAAATCACGCGCGAACAGTCGCGCATGGAGATCTGCGGCCCTTTGTATCACTCATCGTCGACCGTCGTCGCAGCGATCGACGGGCTTGCGCTGATGCTCACCGGAAGGCGTGACTACTTCCATTTAGCGGGCCACGGGGTGCATGAAGATGTAAGGAATGCCGCCACAGGGAGGGACGCGATGCTCGCAGCCGGTAATCTGTTTGCCAACATCCCCGAGCATCTGACCGAGGTGGAATTTACCGCCTTGGCCGAGCTGCCGGGCGCGCGGATCGAACGCATCGTCTCGACTGGCCAAGCAAGCCCGGCTGGCTATTGGTACGACCAAGAGCAGACCGAATGGGTCATCCTGCTGAGCGGCTCAGCAGGACTGCTGTTCGAGGGGGAGGATGCTCCATGCATTTTGCGTCCGGGGGACTATGTCGAAATACCCGCGCGTCTTCGGCATCGGATCGAATGGACCGATGCGACCGAGCCGACGGTTTGGCTAGCGGTGCATGTTAACGCCCAACTCGGCGCCTCCTCAACTGCGCTAATCGAAGAAAGCTAGAAGCGCGCTTCAGCGATCAAGCGACGCTAATTTAGCGTCTCCCCGCGAAAACCGACCTCCATCGGAAACGGCGGCAACTGCCCGTAGGTTGCGGCGGCTGTGAGCGCTCCCGCAGCGATTTCCCCCATTCGATCGAGCAGATCATTCGACAGAGCGACCGAGCTCGATCGAGCTGTCGCCAAGTCGACAATCTCCGTCAACGCTTCCGTGACGATTGAGAGTTGAGCAATGGCGTCGTTCGTCATGGGCGACCTCTCAGAACTCGTACTCATGCAAGAATGTCGCAAAACCAGCATCCTCACAACTATCCTGGCCCCCGAGGAATGAAAGCAAGCGCGATGGAAGGCGTGACGCGTAGAGCCAAGAACGCTCGTCGCTTTAAAGAGGGAGCCCCCAGAGACGCTCTAGAATATATTTTAGCGTAGAACCGCCGCCCGCTTGACAGACAGGGGCACTGCGCGCCGGCGCCAAAACGGATCAATCTCGATCGAACCGCCACACGAATTCCTGGTGCGCTCTAAGGCACTGTCTAAAATGCCAGTTTCAACCATTGGTTCCTCGGAGCCCGTAGGCACAGCCAGCATTCCATAGCCGGGATCCCGCCGGAAGCTCCCGGCGTCGGTGAAAAATTACGTCTCGAGGCGCTTGCGCCGCGGGCCCGAGTTTGTTTAGTATATATTTTACTAGAACACAGAGGCAAGATGCGCGGCGCCGCTCTCGGAATTATCTTCGCTTTAGGCGCTGCATCGCAAGTTCTCGCGGGCGAAGCGGCGCTGATCGCGCGCGGGCACGCCCTGGAAGCGATGGTCTCGCCGTCTGGAAAGGTGGTTCCAGCGCCCGTCGCGGGCTCAGAGGTCGAGCGCGCGACTGAAGGCGGCGCGAAGAAGACCGAGAGTTGCCCGGGACCCGGGCCAATGCCGGCCAGCGCCGCGCGCGACCTCGTCGAGAAAATCGCCCGCGAGGAGAATTTCTACCCTGACTTCGTGCTGGCTGTGGCGCGCGCCGAGTCTCACTTTCAGAGCGACGCAGTTTCGCCTCGCGGCGCGATCGGACTCATGCAGCTCGAGCCCGAGACAGCCAAACATATCGGTGTCAATATCTGCGACCCCGCCGACAACGTCAGAGGCGGGGTCCGGTTTCTGCGCGACTTGCACAGCCGCTATCGGAATCCGCTGTTCATCCTCGCCGCTTACAACGCTGGCGAGAAGGCGCTTCTCGCGCATGGCGGCGTCCCGCCGTATCCGGAAACGGTGAGCTTCGTCGCCGCGGTCGTGAATGACTTCTACGACTGGCCCAAGATCAGCGGAAGGACAGGTGATGAGCGCGGCCCTCCGGCCACGGCACGGCAGCAGGAAAGCGCCAAGGACAAAAATTGGCGCTCGGGCTTCGTTTGGAACGTCGAACAGAATGGTGAACAGGAATGAGGCATTTTAAGAACATTGGCCCGCGCCGAATTTACCTGCTTGGCGCGCTGGCGTTGCTCCACATGAGCTCTCCGGCCTTTGCTACGGGCGGCACGCTTTCCCCCGTGCAGTCGACGCTGCAAACGCTGGTGCAGACCCTCACGGGGCCGATCTCGACGTCACTCGCCATTCTCGCCGTCATCGCTGCGGGCTTCCTGGCTTGGGCGGGGCGCATGACCTGGGGCATCGCAGGGTCGATCATCTTCGGCATCGTGCTGGTCTTCGGCTCGACGCAAATCGTCCAGTTCTTCCAGTCCTCCGTCGGTGGCTGACGATGAGCAACGCCGATCTCGAGAAGCCGATGATCGTCCCGCTCGTCAAGGCGCTCACCCGGGCCCCGACCATCGTCGGCGTCCCCTACATGTATTTCATGTTCGAGATGGTGGTGACCTCGGTGATCTTCCTCGCCACCCACAACCTGCTCAACCTCCTCTGGATCATCCCCTTCCATCTCTTCGGCTACGTCATGACCTTGAGAGACGACCGGATCTTCGAGGTCCTGTTCGTGAGATCTTCCAAGTGCCCGCCGCGTTCCCGAGAATTTTGGGGTTGCGACTCCTATAAGATTTGAGGGGCTTGATGCTGCGGGCGCTGCAGGACCAGATGAGCTTTGGCGCGGTGTCGCGGCGGGAACGCCCGGTCTCGTCACACCTGCCGTATCTGCGCCACGTCGACGACTTTATCGTCAAATCCAAGTCCGGCCTCTTGATGAACTTCATCAAGCTGGAAGGCTTCTCGTTCCAGACGGCGGACTGGTCCAGCATTAACGTCCGCATGCTCGGCCGCAACGATCTCGTGCGCACGCTGGGCAACAGTCGCTTCGCGCTGTATTCGCATATCATCCGGCGGGAGATCGAACCGACAATCCCGTCGAGTTTCGATAACGCCTTCTGCCGGGAGCTCGACGAGCGCTATCACAGGGCGCTTTCGACGCGACGGATGTTCGTCAACGACCTGTACCTCACGATCATCCGCAGGCCCCTGCAAGGCCACGCCGGAACCTTTGAATCGCTGATGCAGACGGTCCTGGGCAAGAAGACCGGCGACGGCGGCTCCTTCGACCGGCAAGAAGCGCAAGCTGAACTGCGGGACGTTACGACGGCGGTCCTCTCCGCCATGTCCGCCTATCGTCCGCGCCTTCTCAAGGTCGTCAAGCGGGCAGGGGTCTGGTGCTCTGAGCCACTCGAATTCCTGGTGCAGCTCGGCAATGGCGCCATCCCGAGGCCGATGCACCTTCCCAGAATGTCGCTCGATCAGGCGCTGGCGACGAAGCGCGTGTTCTTTGGCAAGAACGCGCTCGAGATCCGCGGCGCATCGGCGAGCGAGACCCGTTTTGGCGCGGTGCTGTCGGTCAGGGAATATCCGGCGCAAACGGGGCCAGGCTTTCTCGACAACCTCCTCACCATCCCGCACGAATTGATCGTCACGCAATCCTTCGCAATCATCGACCGGCCCGTCGCCCAATCGCATATCGACCGCGTCGCGCGCCAGGTCGATATGTCGGACGAGGCGGGCTCCATTGTCGCCGAGCATTTGAACGACGCGCGGGACGAGCTGCTCGCCTCCGAGGCCCTTTATGGCGAGCACCATATGACGGTGCTGGCGTTGGGCCAGAGCATGCAGGAGGTCGACGCGACGGTCACGGCGGCAGGCGCCGCGCTCACCGACCGCTCCGTGATCTGGGTGCGCGAAGACCTCAATATGGAGCCGGCCTTCTGGGCGCAGTGGCCCGGAAACTTTCCCTATATCGCCCGGAACTCCATCATCAGCTCGAAGAATCTCGCAGGCTTCGTCTCCTTGCACAATTTCCCGAGCGGCTCGCCCGCCGGGAACCACTGGGGTCCGGCGATCTCGGTGTTCCAGACGGCCTCGCAAACGGCCTATTTCTACAATTTCCATGTCGCGGATCTCGGGAATTTCACGGTCGTCGGCCCCTCTGGCTCTGGGAAGACCGTGTGGCTTTCCTTCATCGCGGCGCAAGCCCAGCGGCTAACGCCGCGGCCCAAGCTCGTCTTCGTCGACAAGGACCGCGGCGCGGAAATTTTCATCCGGGCGCTCGGCGGCCAATATGAGGCGCTCGAGCCTGGAACCGCCACGGGCTTCAACCCGCTCATGTTGCCCGACGGCGGGGAGACGCGGGAATTTCTCTACCGTCTCTTCTCCTTCCTGTTGCGGCCCAAGGGCGGCGCGGACACGGATCTCTCGGCCACGGAAGAGCAGGTCATCCGCAACGCGATCAAGACCGTCGTCTCCGGCCCGCGGGAGGGGCGCAACCTTCCGGCTTTCCAATCGCTGCTGCGGGGACGCATTCAGGCGAGCGAGGGCGATTTGGCCTCGCGACTGGAGCCGTGGATCCGCAAGGACCAGAATGGCTGGCTGTTGAATAACCCCGAGGACCGCTTTTCGCTTAACGCGGTTTTCGGCTTCGACATGACGCGCGTCCTCGACAATCCGACAATCCGCACGGCGGCGCTGCTCTATATTTTTCATCGCATCGAGGAGCTGATCGACGGGACGCCGATCATGATCTTCCTCGACGAGGGCTGGCGGCTGCTCGACGACGAGATTTTCTCGTACTTTATCAAGGACAAGCTCAAGACCCTGCGCAAGCAGAACGGCGTCATTGGCTTTGGCACCCAAAGCGCCGCCGACATCGTGCGCTCCAAGGCCGCAAACACTTTGATTGAGCAGACCGCGACCAATGTGTTCTTCGCCAACGCCAAGGCGGATGACGATAGCTACCGCAGGGCCTTCCAGCTTTCCGACCGGGAAATGCGCTGGATCAGGGAAACGGCCCCCGAGGCGCGGTCCTTTCTGATCAAACACGGGCAGGATTCGGTCATCGCCAGATTGGACCTCGGCGGCATGCCGGAGTTCATCAAGGTGCTCTCCGGGCGCACCGAGACGGTTTCCGAGCTCTATTCGTTAATGGGGAAGGTCGGGAGCGCGCCCGAGGCCTGGCTGCCGGTTTTCATGGGAAGGCCGGCCTGATGCGCCTTCTCCTCACGTCAGCTTTTCTTCTCGGCTCAGCGACCGCCGCCCTCGCCGATATTCCGGTTGAGGACGCCGAGCAACTCACGCAGAAGATTCAGACCTCGGCGCTGACGACCACCCTGGTTCCGGTGCAACAAAAGCAGCGCGATGGACAGAAGGGGATCGATTGCGCGATCCACACCGGCCAAAGGGGCGCGGTGCAGAACAACACTGCGACGCCCAGTGCGTCCGCGGGCGCCGCCGCCGTCCAGAACTACGACCCGCAAAGCCCGGCTGCGCCCGCGACGAACGCCACGGGGGCGACGTTGGCGACGCAAAATTTCGGGTCGGCCGCGGGGGACGTCGTCGCGGGCAATACGGCGACGCAGGCGACGATCGTCAGCAACGGGCCGACCTACCAGAGCGCCTCCGGCCTCATCGGCGGGTCGCCGACGATCATGGCCGGCTATGACCAGAATTCCTCTGGCGGGACGCAGAACGGCGTCAGCTGGAACCAGGTGCTCGCAACGGCCAATCTGCTCGCCAGCGCCTATCACGCGATCAATATGATGCGCGTGTCGCAGGCGAGCCAGGCCGCGCGCGGCATGAGTTTTACGTCCTTCTCCTCGGGAAGCGGGCTTCTCGCCACCAATGCGATTTGCGGCGCTGGCTACCGCGGCGGCGGCACTGCGAATAGTCCCTGCATCCTGGCCTCAAGCCAGTTCTGCCAGTCGCTGCTCGACGGCGGCTGCGTGGAGCGCCGCGTCACCGATTCACTCGGAAACGTCATCGTTTATCTCGAACGCGCATCGTCGCATTAGAAAAAGGGCTTTGCATGAAACAGGCGATGTTGGCTTTCTGCCTTGCGAATCTTTTGCTCGTTCGCGGCGCGCATGCCCAGGTTCCGGTGATCGACGCCGCCAATCTCTCCCAGTCACAGCAGACGGCGACGAACACCAAGCAAATCCTCTCGACCGACCAGGACATCCTTTCCAATGTGCAAAAGACCCTGCAGGCCGTGACCGGCGACCGCTCGTCGCTGGCGCAGGGGCCGCTCGCGCAAATGGCGCTTGGCGGCGGCTTTTCGATGGGGAGCGCGCCGTCGCTCGGCTCGGTGATTTCAGGGGGCCCGCTGTCTTTCGCAGGGCTTGGCGGCGATTCTCAGCAAATCATCTCGTCGCTGATCAATGGGCTGAATCTCGTCAAAACACTGTCGGGGCTGCAAGGCGCGCTCCCGAGCGACAAGGCCTATCTCAATTCCTCGAACACAGCCCAACTCATCCTCGGCCTCATCAACTCGACGCAAGGGACGGTCAAGAGCGCCAGCAACGCCTACACATCCGGCGGGCAGCAGATCGGAAGCTCCCCCGACGTGAAAGGCTCGATCGATCAGAATTCGCAGATCCAGGCGCAGAATGGCCAATCGATCGTTCAGCTCAATGGCGCGGTCAACACCGCAGCGGCGGCGGCCAACCAGGCCAATCTCGACCGCATCGCCGGGCTTTCTGCCGCGGCCCGCGCCATGCAGTTTCGACCCTACGGACAATAGCGCAATGCGGCTTCTCTTTATGGCGAGCGCCGCGCTGATCGCGGCCGCTCTTTCTGGCTGCGGCTACAAGCCCTTAGAGGCGCCTTGCGCCATGTCCGAAGGCGGCATACCGACGGCGGAACAACCCATGCCCGAGCCGGCGGGCCCGCAACAGAACGCCGTGCAAGCCTTGTTCTATGCGGAGCCAGAGGCGGCGCGCGCGCCCGCGCCCTTCAGCTCCGCCGCCGGCGACTGCGGTCCCTTGCGCCCGATCAACGCGGAGCGGCTCAAGTGACCGTCCTGCAGAACTGCCCGGCGCAGAATTACGGGTCCGGAATCATTCCGCAGATCCTCTCCGGCGTCGACCAGACTGGCTGCACCTATGTCCAGGGCGCCTTTCAGGAACTCGCCCGAGATGTGACGGCGGGCGGGGCAGGGGCTTCGATCGCCTCGCTCCTCCTCATCTCCTACGTGATTTTTTGGGGTTTTGGCGTCTGGTCCGGGACCGCTACGGGAACTGCCACCGACGCCGCTTTCCGGCTGTTTCGCGCCTTTGTGATCTACGCGCTCGCAACCTCCTGGAGCGACTTCATGAGCTTTGCCTACACGCTCTTCAACGACGGGCCGGCGGCGATCGGCAATCGGCTGCTCAGCGTCGGCAACAATAACACTTACACATCGCCAAACGCCGTGGTCTCTGCGTTGGAAGCGATCTGGAACCAGGTCGCGCAAGGCTTTCAGCTGCATTTCGCGTTCAGCCTGCAATCCTTCGCCTCGGCCCTCGTCGGGCTCGCCTGCGTGATCATCATTGCGCTGTTTCTGGCGGTCGCCACCTTCACGATCATCCTCTCGAAGGTCTTTCTGTGGCTGATCCTCGGCATCGCGCCCTTGACGATCCTGCTGCTGCTTTTCGACGCCTCCTCGCGCTTCTTTTCCGGCTGGCTCTCCGCCGCCGTCATGTATGCGATGCTGCAGGTGCTGGTTTACGCCTTTCTCGCCTTCTACCTCACCGTCACGCAGCCGATCTTCGCGGGTCTTGGCGCCGCCATCAACAGCGGCCAGGTCGATTGGGGCGCGCTCGCGCCTTTCTTTCTCGTCGGCCTCACCGGCCTCTTCCTTTTGAGCCAACTCCCCGGCATGGCCGCGGCGATCGCCGGCGGCATTCCGCTTTACGCAACGACGATCGGCGGGCTCTGGCGCTCGGTTACGGCGAATGGCGCGTTGGTCGCCTCGGGCGCCTATCGCGCCCGCGTGCCTTTCGGCTACGGCGCGCGCTTCGGCGTCGATCGGTCGCTGCAGGATCGCCTCACACGGGCCCGCTACGAGCGCATCTACGGCCAGCGCGCGGCCGATGTGCTCGCCAAGAAAATGGACCGGATTTGATGATGTGGGAATTGCCGTTTCGCCACCTCTCCCGCAGGGCCCTGCGAGAAGAGTTCGCCCCCATTGCGCCGGACCATGGAGCTTCCGCGGCAAGGGAGGGCGCGCGCTACTACCAGGAGGGCGGGACTTGGGAAGAGGACCGGACGCTCTGGAAGAATTCGTCGCTCTCGATTGCCTGGATCATCGCCGCCGTGATGACCGTCATCGCGCTTGGCGCCATCGTCTCGCTCACAAGCCTCGCACCGCTCAAGACCTTTGAGCCTTATATGATCGTCGTCGACAAATCCTCAGGCTTCGTCGAGGTCAAGCGGCCGATGGCCGAGGGAGCGCTCAGTCAAGACGAAGCCGTCACCATGTTCAATGTCGTGCGCTATGTGAAGGCGCGCGAGACTTACGATCCCAAGGCGCTCAAGGACAATTTCGATCTCGCGCAGCTGCTCTCGACCGGCGACGCCGCGCGCGATCTCACCGAGATTTTCAGTCCGGTCAATCCGAAGAACCCGGTCAAAACTTTCGGTTCGACGACGGAGGTCGCGGTCTCCGTCAAATCGGTGACGTTCCCAAACCAACGCACGGCGCTCGTGCGTTTCGGCACGGATGAAAAATCCGCCTCCAACATTGTCCATCGCGATTGGGTGGCGCTCGTTCGTTTCCGCTATTCCGGCTCGCCCATGTCGAACCAGATGCGTTTCGACAATCCGCTCGGCTTCCAGACGACCGAATACCGCCGCGACCAGGAAACGGTCCCGACCGCGACGGGAGCCGAGAAGTGACCCGGCGTCTCGGCTTCCCCCTCCTTCTCGGCTTGCTCGCGATCGGCGCTCCGAGCCTCGCGCAGGCAGAGGAGTCGCCCTGGGCCGGGCGCTACGACGCTCGGGTGCGGGAGGTCAGTTTCCGCCCTGACGAGGTCGTCGCCATCAACGGCTCCTATGGCGTCTCCACGATGATCGTGCTGGGCGAGGACGAGAAGATCGAGACGTTGGCGCTCGGCGATTCGGTCGCCTGGAAGGTCGAGCCCAACAAGCGCGGCAACATCATCTTCGTCAAGCCGGTGGATAAAAACGCGTTTTCCAATCTGAACGTCGTCACGTCAAAGCGGATCTATTCATTCCTTCTCCGAGCGGATTTCCGGCAGGGCAGGGCGCAAGTGTTCAAGGTGCGCTTTCGCTTCCCCGACGACGAGGCCGACGCCAGGCTCATCGCCCTCGCCAAGGAGCGCGCAAGCTATCCCAACACGAAGAATTTCAACGTCGCCAACGCCAACAGCGATTACGCCTATAAGGGCTCCTCGCTCTCAAAGCCGACCGCGGTCTTCGACGATGGCGTCAAGACCTGGTTCCGCTTTGCGCCCGATCAGGAGACGCCGGCGATCTTCGTTGTCGACCGCGACCGCAAGGAGAGCGTCGTCAATTTCCACAAAGAAGGTCCCTACATCATCGTCGACAAGGTCAATTTCCAATGGACGCTGCGCAACGGCGCGGAAACGACCTGCGTCTTCAATCGGCGGCTGAACAATCTCCACGAACCTGACGGCCTCGAGCCCTATGCGCCCGAGCGCGTGGGCTTTAACGGCCTTCAATTTTGGTAAGGAGCGAACATGCCGTCGCCCGAACATTATCGTTCGCTCGAGCTCGAAGACGCGGCGAGAAGCTCGGTCCAGCGCTCGTCGCACGTGATGGGGAATTTCGTCAAAATCGGCGTCCCCAGCGTCGCGGCGCTCTTTGTCGGCTGGATGGTTTACGCCTCCCAGCATAAGGAGACGCGGCCGATGACCGCGCCGGAGAAAGAGGAATTCCACACCACCGCTTTTCCGGCGCCCGCGATCGACCAGCGCCCGAATCTGGATCTCGGCAAGATGACGGCTCCGCCGCCACCCCCAGCCGCCGAGGTTCCCCCGCCGCCGGTCGCCCCTCCAACGCCTCTTGTCGCGCCGCCGGCCTTCGAGACGGAGAGCGAACCGAAAGTCGACGACGCCGAGGCCCGGCGTCTCGCCGCGGAAGAGGAGCGGCGGCGATGGGAGAGGCTGCGCGCGCCCCAGCTCGTCGCGGATGGCGCACTCGGCGCGGCGGCTGGGAACAATGAGCAGGCAGCGGGCAGCGCCTCGGAAATCGCGGACGACGATCCCAACCGGCGCTTTCTCGCCCGCGCCGGTTCCGCCGGCGTCGATCGATCCATCGCGACGAAAAATGAGCGGATCGACGCCCTCGTGCCGCAAGGCACGATGGTCCGCGGCGAGTTGCTGACCGCGATCCAGAGCGACCTCCCAGGCTCCGTGAAAGCCATCACCCGCGAAGACGTCTGGTCCTTCGACGGTCGCCGCGTGCTCATCCCCTCGGGATCGACGCTGATCGGCGAATATCGCTCCGGGCTCGCCCGCGGGCAGACGCGGGTTTTCGTGGTCTGGACGCGGCTGTTGCGCCCCGACGGCGTCTCCGTTCAGCTGGGCTCCCCGGGGACCGACGACCTTGGCCGCGCGGGTAACTCCGGCTTCCTCGATAATCACTATGTCGAGCGTTTCGGGGCGGCAGTGGCGCTCAGCGTCATCGGCGGCGTCTCGCAATTCGTCGCGACGCTTGGCCAGAACGTCAACAGCTATCAGCAACAAAGCCAATATGTGCTCGATCCCCTCACCGGCCAGCTCACGGCGGTCACGACGCTGCCCAATCAAAATCTGATCAACGCCCGGCAGATCGGCGCGCAGCAGGTTTCGCAATCCTTGACCCGTCTCTCGCAAGAGGCGCTCCGGGATTCGATCAACATCCCGCCGACCGTCTATGTCGACCAGGGCGCGCGCATCGTCGTCTTCATCAAGAAGGATCTGGACTTCTCTCTATTTTATCCCGACCCCGTCAAAGAGGAACTGAGGGAGCTACGCCGTGAAGCCAAGGCTCGTCGATAGGGACGCCGACGCCCATACGGTCTTCCTCGAGGACGCGCTCGGGCCGCTGCGGCAGTGGCTGAACGACGAGACCGTCGTCGAAATCGTCTCCAATGGCCCCGGCGAGCTCTTCGTCGAGATTATGGGCGAGTCGTCGATGCGGCGCATCGAGGCGCCTGCGGTCACGAGCGATTGGATAAGGCATCTCTGCGAGCGCGTCGCGGGCTTTTCGCACCAAAGCGTCAACAGCGAGCATCCGCTGCTCTCGGCCGCGCTCGCCACCGGGGAACGCTTTCAAGGGGTGCTACCGCCGGCGACGACCAACGGCGGAGCCTTCGCAATCCGCAAGCAGGTGATCAAGGAGCTGGCCCTCGAAGATTATCGGCGGATGGGCTCCTTCGAGCGGGTCAAGGTCTCTGCCGGCGATGAACTGTCCGAGATCGACCGCGCGCTCTGCGAGCATTTGGACGCGGGGCGCATCGAGACCTTTATCCGGCTCGCTGTCTGTAATCGCTATTCCATCTTGCTTTCCGGCGGCACGTCGTCGGGCAAAACCACCTTCCTCAACGCCATTTTGAAGGAGGTGTCTGTCGAGGAGCGGATCGTCACGATCGAAGACACCCGCGAGGTGAAGCCGCTGCAGAAAAACTTCCTGCCGCTCGTCGCCTCCAAGGGCGACCAGGGCCAGGCGCGGGTGACGATCGAAAGCCTGCTTCAGGCCGCCATGCGCCTGCGCCCGGACCGGATTTTTCTCGGCGAGATCCGGGGTTCCGAGGCCTATTCCTTCCTGCGGGCGGTCAACACTGGCCACCCGGGTTCGATCACGACCATTCACGCCGACAGTCCCGCGGGCGCCTTCGAGCAGCTCGCGCTGATGGTCATGCAGAGCGGGCTCGGCCTGCGGAAGGACGAGATCATTTCCTATGTGAAGACGGTCCTGCCGATCGTGCTCCAACAAAGCCGGCTGGGCGGCTGGCGCGGGACGTCTGAGATTTATTTCTCGCGCATGGCGGCCTGGAAGCAGGACGCCGCAGCGCGGGCGCGCTGAAAGGTCGGCCGCTGATGACGCGGGAACATCTCGAGCGGCTGGTCATTGGGCTATTCTTGTCCCTCGCCGCGGCGCTGCTCTGGGTCGTGCCCTATGCGATTGTGACCGGCCTTCGCTCCGGCTTCTCCAGGCCTGCGCAGAAATGGGCGCTTCTCAAGAGCGTCGTGACGGAAAATCCCCGCTTCGACCTCGAGCAGTTTCCGCCTCTCTCCTTCGATCACGGGTTTCCGCTCGCCTATAAGCATTTCTATGTCTATGCGCAGGACGAGCGTGTCTCCAAACTTGCGCTGGAAAACGGCGCCATTGCCGCCGGCGTGGTTCTTGCGCTCTTTGTCGCCCTTGCAGTTTTTCTCTACGCGAACCGCAAATCGACGCTGCATGGCGACGCGCGCTTTGGAACGCTCTCTGAGGCGCGCCGCGGGGGGCTGGCGGCGAAGAACGGCATTATCGTTGGCCGCCTCAACGGCCATATGCTGGTCTCGGACGATCCAGGCCACGTGCTGATCGTCGGCCCGACCCGCACCGGTAAGGGTGTGAGTTTTGTGATCCCGAACGGTCTCGCCTGGCCGGGCTCCATGGTGACGCTCGACATCAAGAGCGAGAATCTGAAATCCTTCGGCGCGGCGCGCGCGGCCAAGGGCGACGCTGTGTTTGTTTTCGCGCCGGGCTCGACCTCCTCCCACCGCTACAATCCACTCGACTATGTGCGGCCCGGCCCCGAAATGGCGACGGACTGCGCCAATATCGCGAGCTTCCTCGTCGCGACGGGATCGGTCGAGAATGATTGGACACTCGCCGCGCGCAAGACCGTCGCGGCGCTGCTCGGCTATGTGATGACCAGCATCCATTTCGAGAAGGCGCGGCATATTCGCTCGGCGGTGCGAGTCATCTCGACTGGGCACGACATCGCCGACGTGCTCAAAACCATCGTCGCGACGGAAAATGACGGCTCCGTTCCCTCCTGGGTGCTCGACGCCTTCAATCAATTTGTCGCGATTCCCGATCGCACGCGCGGCTCGGTCATGTTCAACGTCAACAACGCTTTCGCGCCTTGGGATTCGCCGCTCATCTGCGCCGTGACGGAGACATCGGATTTCGACATCCGTAATCTGCGCCGCAAGCGCATGTCGATCTTTATCGGCTCGCCGCTCGCAGATCTCGAAAGCTATCGTCCGCTCATTCGGATTCTGTTTCAGCAGATCCATGACGTGCTGATGCGCGATCTCCCCGGCGCCGACGAACCGCATCAGGTCCTTCTGCTCCTCGATGAATTCTACGCGCTCGGTAGGATGTCGTCTCTCGCCTCGAAGATTGCTGTCAGCGCTGGCTATGGCTTCCGCATGGCGATCGTGTTGCAAAACATCTCCCAGCTCGACGAGACCTATGGCAAGGCGATGCGCGAGACGCTCGTCGCCGGAGCGGCGCTCAAGCTCTTCGTCGCGATCAACGACAATGAGACCGCAAAATATGTCTCGGACGCGCTCGGGACGTACACGGCGACGCATACGACGAAGATGGTGGGATCAGGCCTGTCTCAGTCTCGCGTCTCGCTCGGGCACATGGCGGCGCCGCTGCGTCGGCCGCAAGAGCTGACGCGGATGCCGAAGGACAAGTCGATCCTGCTCGTCGCCAATGCGCGGCCATTCGAAATTGGGAAGGCTTATTTCTTTCGTGATCGTCGGATGCGCCACCTCATGGAGCAAACTGGGATCGTGGCGATCGAGCGGCCTAGTTTGCAGCGCTGGTTGGAGCCCGCGGCGTGGCTCGAGGCCACCTTGAAGTCAGAGCTCGGCACGAAGGCAAGGCAGGTCGAATCAGGCGCGATCCCCGCCGCACCCGCAAGCGAGGGATCAGTTGTCGGAGTGCCGACAGGAAACTCAGATGTCGAAAGCGTTCAGAATAAACACACGACCCTCGACGTAGTGATTTCGGACGCTATCGCCGGGATAATCGCCGAGGCACAACGGGTGAGCGGCTATCCCTCCTCAGAACCTGGCGACGAAATTGGTTCCGCTCTGAAGGATTTGACGGCAATTGCAGAAAAAATTCAGAAAGATTGGCGCGCCGCATCGATCCAATAGCGCTCAAAGGTATCGCATCAGGCGCATTTTCAACGGGCCCTACGGTCCCAATCTGCGGACCGCTGACTTCCAATCAGCCGACGACAAACGCTGACGCCGGCGCTAAAACATCGCCGTCAGGCTCCCACCGCCGGAAGCTGATAACGCCGGATGTCTATGGCGCTCTCGTCCATCGTGATTTCCAGAACCTGGTTGACGAGGTCAGCGTCGGACTCAAGCTCGTCCAACGCCTGCTCAAAAAGCTCGAGCTGCATGTCCAGATCCATGCCCGGTGGCCCATTGAGGCAAATCAGCCCGGCATGGATCGCGACGTCGGCATATTGCCCCTTGGCGCCGGGCTTTTCGGCAGAGCCACGGAAGTCCACGGAGTTTTTCGTGACGAAGGTCCAGTCATTCTGCAGGATGAGAGGCTTCAGCTCCCAATCCTTCAGGCCGGCGCGCCCCAACCAAACGATATGGGACGACTCCCCATATCCTCGCGCCTGGGCAAGCTTTGTCAGTTCCGGACTCAGGCACTCGTCGATCAGGAACTTCATCCAGCCTTCCCACGACGAGGAACTCTCCGTTCGGCCACGATGACTGCGCCCTCAGGCAACTCGTCGCTCGACCGGGGGCGACCCCGAGGGGGGTTAGCTTCGGCGTAAATTGCGGCGAGCTCCACCTGGTTCTCGTCGAGCGACGGATAGGCCGCCAAGATGCGCTTTGTCGGAAGGCCAGCCTCCACACAGGCCGCGACGTCATAGACGGGGACGCGCGTGCCGCGGACGATTGGCGCTCCACCGAGGATCTCCGGGTCCGACACGACGAGTTGACGCGCGGCGGTCAGACGATCCATGCGCTCCTTCGTGCGTCGAACAAAAGGGGCAAGGTCGATGGTGAGAAACTCATCTCGCACGATCCAATCCTCGTCGATAAGAGAAGAAAGGGCACGGGCACGAAACCTGCGCAGGCGCGATCCGACCTCACGGATGGCGAACAGACGCTCCTCGGACGTCAGCCGTTTAGCGCTATCGAAGTAGAATGCGATCAGCGTGCAGGCCGTCGCCGCGACACGCCGACCGTCGTCGAGCGAGAAGAACCCCTCCGGCAGGATGCGCTCGTCGATCACCCGGTTGACGTCCCGGAGCGTGACGCGAGCGACCATGGCGGCCTCGGTTGGCTTGAGCATGTCCGCAGCAGAGCCCATCC
Organism: Methylocystis echinoides; assembly: GCF_040687965.1. Classification (NCBI taxonomy): domain Bacteria; kingdom Pseudomonadati; phylum Pseudomonadota; class Alphaproteobacteria; order Hyphomicrobiales; family Methylocystaceae; genus Methylocystis; species Methylocystis echinoides. The sequence continues at coordinate 95,470 of NZ_CP156087.1, read as the reverse complement.
CGGCCTCCAAGATAAGTCTTCCGATGGATCGGAATATATATCGCAAGCGCGCGAACTTCAATCGGCGGGTGGTTCATCGCCACAGAAGCCAGCCAACATCTCTGGCAAGAACCGACGAAGGTTAACCAGCGCCCCTTTCAGACAATTCGCAAATCAGCGACTTGAGCTTATCATTGGTCGACCTAAAGGTCTGTGCCGTGTCAGCGGCTTCCGCCGAGACCTTGGCTCGGCCGCAAGGGAAGGCTTTCACTTGCGCTTTCAGATAGCGGGGCTGGCGCTTCTAATCAGCGGGCCGTTGACTTCAAAATAGCCGGGCACAATAGTCCCGATTGTCGGGATTCGGGAATGGTTCGAGTGGTGCTGCCCTGGTTCACCAAAGCGCTGAAACGGATCGTCAAAACGGCCAAGCTGCATTTTCTCGAATCCGGCCTGCTGGCGACCGTGTGCGGGCTCAGCTTGCCGGAGTGGCTCAGGCGCAGGCAACTTGAGATAGAATAAAGGGCCGACCCCGGACGAAGGGTGCCAAGTGCGCTGCACCGTGCTTTTCCCCTCCACTTGGATCAACGCAGATCGGTTTGAGACCGCGCTGCGGGCTTCTTACGGCCCGCACGACCCGAATACGCACGAAGTCACGTTCCATTTTCCCGTCGGCTGCAAGATCATGATCGATGGTGCGATCCGGCTGCTTTCGCTAGCCAACCAACTCGTGGCCTCGGCGCGCCGCGTCCACATGACCTTCGAGGAAGGTGAAGCCGGAACGATGGGCTATCTGAACCGGATGGGCTTCTTCGACCACCTTGCAAAGGCGGTGGACGTATCGCCTGAGCGTCCTTTTTACTCCAGTGCCAAGCTACATCGCGGCGGCAACAGCATGCTGGTCGAGATCGCCCGCATTAACAAGGATGCCCGCGATGACGACCTGCCCACCCGTTTAACGGACGCGATCTCCTATGCGTGTAACAGCCGCGCGGACGTGGATGAACTCAAGGGAGCAGCCTGGACGATCTTCGCTGAGCTGATCGACAACATTTTTGCGCACAGCGCGACGCAGCTCGATGGCTATGCGGCGCTTCAGGTCTATTCCGGCGGCAACCGCCTGTCCGTTGCCGTGTCGGACAGCGGTCTCGGGATCATGGAGACTTTGCGCCCGTCGCTCAGGATCGAATCACCCAGACTGCACAATCTTTCTGATCTCGATCTCCTTGTCGAAGTGTTCCGGCGGGGCATCTCCAGGCATGGCGCCGACCGTGGATGCGGTCTGAAGGGTTGCGCCGCCAAGGCCATAAAGTTCGATGCCCAGCTGGACGTGCGCTTGCCCAACCAGCGCGTTCTTCTCAAACCGGCACGCGGCACCTACGAGCCCAACCGCGCTTACTGTTATGAGGGGCTGCCGCTGCTGTGGGGAACCCACATTGCGTTCGCCTTCGGGCTGACACCTTGACGGCGACTCCGAATCTGCTTAAATGAAGGGGATGAACGAGGTGACCACGCGGGTGCTTGCTCTTCGCGCACATATGGATCGCCCCGAAGGATGGGGCCGCAGCCAGGGGCGGCAAGTGTATCAGCGTCTCCTTCAGTTCGTGGAAGACAATCCAGGCACGGTTATATTCCAGATTTCGATGAAGGGTGTGAAGCGGATCGATATCTCGTTTGCCTCTGAGACCATCATCGAGCTGGCGCGGCGGTTTCGCCGTACCAAGGGGTTCTGTCTCATCGATCTGACCGACCCGGATATGGTCGAAAACATCGATGCGGCGGGCGAGAAGAAGGAACAGCCGATGCTGGTCTGGGCCGGGAAGTCCGCCGAGCTAGTGGGTATGAAGCCGAAGGAGGGAACGCGCGAAGCGTTCCAGTTCGCCATGGGTCGTTCGCAATCACGGGCCTCAGAATTTGCTGTGCAGAAAAACCTGTCGATTGCGAATGCGAGCATGAAGTTCAAGCAGCTTTGGGAGCAAGGCTTCCTCCTCCGGCGCGAAAGCGCAGCGGATACAGGCGGCGTTGAATTCGTCTACTATCGCATCGGGTAGATTTTTTTTGGAGACCGTTAAACTGATTCACTGAACGAGATCTGAAGGAAGTCGCGCTCTCATGATCAGTCAACCGCAGCCGTTTCGTGTGCTGAGTCTCGATGGAGGCGGCATGCGCGGCACATACACTGCCACCTACCTCGATCGGGTCGGATCTACGTTCGCTAAGCGCCGCGGGCTGGAAACTTTCGACATTGGTGCTGCTTTCGACCTGATTGTCGGCACCAGCACGGGGGGCATCATTGCCTGTGCGCTCGCGAAGGGCGTGCCTCTCTCGGAGGTGGTTAGGCTCTATCAGGAGCATGGCCCGCAAATCTTTTCGCGGCCTCTGCCGACTGGCTTGTTGAGCATCGCGCTCGACATTTCTGCGCGCTCGGCCGCTTTGGCTAAGGGCACGGATGTGCTTCGCAAGGCTCTCGAGGATCGTCTCGGCACGACGACGCTGGGCGAAATGTATGCGACGCGCGGCATTGCTCTCGCCATTCCCGCCGTTGAAATGAGCCAGCATCGCGCCTGGGTCTTCAAGACACCGCACCTTAAGGATACGACGAACCACCGCGACGATAATTATGCGCTGATTGACGTATGTCTCGCCACGTCGGCCGCGCCGGTCTTTCGCTCGATGGCGCCGGTGAACCATCCAGAGAACGGGGCGTCTGGCTTCAACATCTTCGTCGACGGCGGACTTTGGGCGAACAATCCCGTTCTCGTCGGCCTCGTCGACGCTCTCGAAATGACCGCGCCAGGACAGGAAATCCAAATCTTCTGCCTCGGGACATGCCCTTTGCCGGCGGGCGAGCAAATTGCGAAATCCGCCGTGCATCGCGGACTGCGCGAATGGAAATTCGGCGGCGAGGCCGCGAGCCTTTCTATCGATGCGCAGCAGTTCGCCTACGATCACGTGGCTAAGAAGCTAGCACGTCATGTTGACCGTAAGTGCACTATCATCCGCTTCCCGAGCGAAAAGGTGCCCGCCGCCCTGATCCCGTATCTCGGACTCGATGAAACTCGTCCTGAGGCTATCGCGGCGCTCGTCAACCAGGCCCGCACGGATGCGGACATGACCAACAGCAAGTGCGCCTCCGCGAACAGCGACGCTGAGGCAGCTCTGATCTGCTCCCTGTTCGACGCCGTCGTTCCGACGACGTGCTCGCCCACCATGATGCGCAAGTGACTCTGCCGCAGGCGGAGCGCACAAACATGCGCGCTCGCCGCGATGCCAACCGCGATCGCCTAAAAAAAGGCCTGAAGGGCAAGAATAAGCCTGCACCCCGCGAGTTCGCTAGCCAGGGTAGCTACGCCATGAAGACGATGGTGCAGCACCCCGGCAAAGACTACGACATCGACGATGGTGTCTACTTCGACAAGGAGGCACTGGTCGGGGATCGCGGCGCCGAGCTAACCGCTCTCCAAGTGCGCCAGATGGTGCGCGATGCGCTGGATGATGGATCCTTCGCGAACCCGCCTGAGGTGCGTACGAATTGTGTGCGGGTCTACTACAAGGCTGGTTACTGGGTAGACGTGCCGGTTTATCGGCGCGTTGCGGCCAAGGATTTTTGGGGGAATGTCGCTTACTACCACGAACTCGCCAGCGGCGATTGGAAGCGTTCCGATGCCCGCGACGTGACTGCCTGGTTTGAAACGGAAAACACGCGGCAGAGCCCCGATACCGGAAACGGCCGTCAAATGCGGCGTGTGATCCGGCAAATTAAGAAATATGCGCGCAGTCGCGAGAGCTGGAGCAGCCAGATTCTGAGCGGATTTGGCATCACTAAGCTCGCAAGCGAATGCTTCCGCGGGAATGCCGCCCGCGAGGATCGCGCCCTCTATGACACGATGAAGGGCATCCGCGACCGCCTCAATCTGAGCCTCGTTGTAGCGCACCCGGTGACGCCGGATGGAACCATCACCAAAGGCACAGACGATGCCCGCGCTCGCTTTCTGCGCAACCGCCTCACGGAGGCTGTCGACAACCTTGCGCCCTTGTTCGATGCGGATTGCACGCGCGCCAAGGCGCTCAAGTGTTGGGACAAGGTCTTTGCCACCACGTTCTTCAGCGACCGCGCCGGGACTAACTCGCAGGCGAGGGCCGGACTCCTGAAGGTCGCTTCGGTCGCGCCGTCTGCGGGGGCGTTCAGCTTCCCGAACGTGCCGAGGGTGGACTATAAGCCGCGCGGATTCGGCTAATGTGGTTCATCCGCAACCCGGACCGCCTGAAATCCGAGCTCGAGGGTATCGAAACTCTCCGCGATGGTAATGCATGGATCGGTGCCACGACCAATAGGATGCTCAAAAGCCTAAAGTTCGGCGTGGATTTTGATCTGGCCGTCAATGGCGAAACCCTGCCTTTCACGCTCGAGTATCCAGCCTTCTTTCCCGAAACACCGCCTTCGGTGATTCCCCGGGACGGGCGCCGCCATTCAAGCCACCAATACGGAGCAGGCGGCGAGCTGTGCCTCGAATTCCGTTCGGACAATTGGGATCCGTCGATCACCGGCGCCATTATGATTGAAAGCGCCTACAGGCTGCTTTCCGGAGAGCATCCCACGGTGGGGGAGCGCGCCGTCGTGCCGAGTGCCCATCAAGAGACCCTCGGGCAACTGTTACGTGGGTCCGGCTGCCGCTTCCTGCTAACGCACGAATTGAAGGCGTATGCCGCCACCCTCCCGGCAGGCACAGGTCATCTGTGTAGTATTGTCGAAATCCACGGGCCGAACAGGACGTGGGCAGCGTATGTAGCAGCTGTCGGGACTCCCTCCGACCTGACTTGGCGTGAAAACACCATCCCTGCACGGAGCGATAAGGGCGAGCCAGCATTACTGATCCGCGTTGCCTCGCTTATGGATCTGCCGATCTCCGATCAGCAGGATCTTGATCCTCTGATCGCCGCCACGCCGTGTGATGGGTTTGTGCCTGCGGACGAGAATACGCGGACACGCATCACCGTCATTGCTGATGCCCAAAGTGCACGCCTTTACTACTCGTTCCGGCAGGAAGGCGTCTGGCGTCTTATACCTTACAGCACCATCGACCTCACCAACGCGACCGCGCGCCTGCCAGAAACCTACGGCGGACTAGCGTCCAAGAAGGTTGGCGTCGTCGGTGCGGGCTCCCTGGGCTCCAAGATTGCCGCTAGTCTCACACGAAGCGGGGTCGGCTCGTTTGTGCTGGTGGATGACGACATCTTGACGCCGGGCAATCTTGTGCGGCACGAACTGGACGCGGGAAGCCTCGGCGCGCACAAGGTCGATGGTCTTGAATCAAGACTTCGCGCCGTTGCTCCGGGCGTGAATGTCAGCGGTCGCCGCGTGGTCCTCGGCGGACAGGAATCGTCGGGCACAACGGCGTCCGTTCTAGACGAACTCGCGACATGCGATCTTCTCGTCGATGCAACCGCCGATCCGCAGGCGTTCAACTTCGTGGCTTCGGTTGCGCGCCAGTTTCTCCGTCCGATGATCTGGGCGGAAGTCTATGCCGGCGGAATTGGCGGATTTGTAGGTCGCCTGCGGCCGGAAAATGAACCACCACCACACGCGGCAAGGCGCCAATATCTCGCATGGTGTCGCGATCAGGGCGTGCCCTGGCATGGTGAAGGCGACCGGTACGACGCTCAGCGCGAGGACGCACCGCCTCTCGTGGCCGACGATGCCGAAGTGGCGGTGATCGCCGCACACGCAAGCCGCATGGCTGTGGATGTACTCATACGGCCTGACACATCAGCTTTTCCTCATCCCGGCTATGTCATCGGCCTTTCGGCGGAGTGGATTTTCGCCGAGCCGTTCGACACACGCCCGCTCGACTTCTCCCCTGAGGGCGAGTGGCGGATCGAAATCAGCGGTGCGCAAGTCGAAGCCGCCGTTGAGTATGTCCTCTCACTTTTGGATCACAGTGTCGATGCAGATCGAACTGACACCTGACGTCGAAACCGGATTGCGCAGGTCCCTGCGATCCGCGGGCCGGTACGAAATCGGGGGCATGCTTTTCGCTGAACAACTGGCGATGAGCCGCTTTCGCGTAATGGATTTTTCCGTGGACCTCTATTCCGGATCACATACGAATTTCCACCGCGATCCGCATGCGCACGAGCAGGCTCTCAATGCCTTTTTTGAGCGCACCGGCAGGGACTTTTCGAGATTCAACTATCTCGGTGAATGGCACTCCCATCCCTCTTTCTCTGTCCGCCCGAGCCCTGAGGATGTCGCCACCATGACAGAGCTGGTGTCGGATGAACGCAGCGCCATTTCCTTCGCGGTCCTGCTCATTGTCCGGTTGCGGTTCGGCTTTTGGCTCGATCGCTCTTGGACGATTTTTGCCCCGCATATCCCCCCGCAAGCGCCGAAGCCAACTGTGCGCTGGATCTAGACGGTGGCCGAACCGTCGAGCAATTATGATTGAGGGTCGATTGGCTCACCGCATACGGCGTGTGCTTCTGCCGAGTGGCCGATCAACGGCTGCGATTTCCTCATCGTTCGATCTCAAGGCCTGATGTCTCGCCGGCAGCTTCCTTTTCCGCCGAAATTTGCCGAAGCTTTTCCATTTGTTCCCGGCGCAACGCCTCGAGCCGCGCATCGACAGCGAGCGAAGCCGCGAGAGGCGCCGCGGCATTGGCCGCCAGCAGACGCTGGGCCTCCCGGGCCGCGTGCGCGCGGGCTTGTTCATCCGCAGCCGTCCTCTCGGCTTCCCGGACGATGAGGCGAGACGTGTCGATATCGCGCGCGCTGGCCGGCATCGGATTGGCTGCCGCCTCGATGCAACGCTCGACGGCTTCGGCGCTTTCCACGAGCCTCTGCGCGCTGATCGCTTCGCGTTGTTCGACGCGAGCGATGCCCCCGGCCTGTTCCACGACAGGAGCAAGCGCGGCCTGCGAGGATTTGGCCTCGAATACCCGCTGCATATCGACGCGCGCCGCAAGCTTTTCGAGATAGCGCCCCGAGCGCTCAAAAAACGCGGCTTTCGTATCCGCCGGCAGGACGGCACCGACCTTGTCCACGGCTTCGTTCAGCAGCTTGAGGTCGGATCCCATTTGCGCGGCGGTGATCGGCATGGCGCTGCTCCTCGTGGTCTGGGTGATGAGAGCCTGATTGACGAGCGTGGCGATAGCTTGCCCGGCGGCTTGAGAGAATTGCATCCGCTGGGCAAGAGCGCTTGCCGTCGCGCTCTGCGGTTCCTCCCGCGCCAGCTGTCGCCACGTCGAGGCCGAGTCGTTCGCGACGGCGAGCTGACGCTCCGAGGTCGGCATGCGAATTGGATTGGTGTGCGCGATCTCGATGCGCCGGCGCGCATTGTCGATGAGCGTCTTGTTCGCAGGGTTGCTCGCGTAGGCGCGATCGCGCGCCTCTCGACCCGGCCGAGGATAATCGGCGGCGTCGACAATCGCCTTGTCCTTGGGGCCATAGCTCTGCGACGAGGCGCGCTCTGCGGCCGAGGTCGCAACGATCTTTATCCCTTGCATCTGGGCGTGCTCGGCAAAGGCCTCGCGCCAATGCCGAAAATCCTGCGGCCCAGGATGAATTTTCACGCCCTCGGCGTCCCGGACAGCGACGATCACATGAGCGTGGACATGCCCAGCGTCAGCCTTGTCGGTGTGCACGCCGAACATAAATTTATGCTCGGCGAATTGCTCATGGACGAAGCCGCGCACCGCGGTTCTGAAGGCGTTGACGCCGACGCCGGCCTTGGCGGAGACGATGAGATGCATCGTGTCGCGCGGCTTGAACGAGCGCAGATCCCGCCGCCAAGCCCGCGACTCTGCCTGGATGGCGCTTGGGTTGTCGAGAAGGGCGCCGCTATCTGAGGCCGCCGCGTCATGCTCCTGGAGCCGCGTCAGGCGATCGACGACGCTCGTGGGGCCGTTACCGGGCGCGCCCGGCTCGAGCACGATGCGATGCTGGCCGATCCCGATCGCCGCCTCGATGCGCGCCTTCATTCGCGCCTCGGATTTGGGCGCGAAAACGCGAGCTTCAAAACCCTCGGCGACGTCGCGTTCGGTTACGTAGAAGCGTCCCCGCGCGTCCGTTTCGCCTTCGCGGAGCGTCCCGGCGAAGGCGACGACGGCCCGCGCTTCGATCGCGCCATCCATCAGGGCGTCGATGCGATAAGCGTAGCGATGCCCGGCAAAGGCGGCCGACATCGCCTTCTCCAAAGCTCCCCGGTCGGCCGGCGTATCCTTGAGGCCCATCACCTGGAAGCGCACGCTGGCGACGTCCTGGCTTTCCTTGCGCGGTTCGAAGTCCTTCGCCCACTCAGCGATCTCGGCGTTGATCGCCGCGCGCCCCTTCAACTCGACGCCGTCCTGGGTTTCGAGAAGGGCATCGTCGCGGTCGACATAATTCGCGGTCGCCGAGGCCCGCGCCGAGCCATGCGCATAGGAGACGACCTTGACGACGGCCGGTTGATAGCCTTGCGCCAAGGCCCGCGCCCGTGAGATCAGCGGCGCGCCCCGACCGATCACGGCGGGGGAAGACGAGCCGTGGACGCTTAGGCGCGGCGGCTTACCGCCCTTGGCGGAGACGTCCGGCAACCGCCGCCGCTTCTCTTCATCCTCCCCGCCCGTGATGGTCATTCCGCGTAGAACGCGATCCGAGGCCAGGGCGCGCGGGGCTGGCTCCAGGGCCGAGACCCGCGAATGCTCCAATGAGGAGGCTGTTGACGGCCCCAGCCCTCCGGCCCTATCAGGCCGCTCCTCGAGTCCCCGCTTCTCCCGCGCCGCGCGAGATCGCCGAGATGCGCCCGCCGCCAGAGCGAGCCGGTTCATTTCCGCCACAAGAAAGGCGCGGAGGTTCGCGCGAGCCTCGCTCACGACGCCTCCGTCCCAGGAAGCGGCTTTAAGCCCGCGGCGCGCCGAACCCGCGCGCTATAGGCGCCGGTCATCTCGTGCACGAGCGCGGTGATCTCGGAGAGCGCCCGGTGGATGGCGACGAAAAGCTCCTTGTCGTCGGCAAGCTGCGGCGCATAGCCGAGATTAATGCCCTTGACGATCTGCGCGATGTTGCGCCCGCAGGCGCGTAGTTCCCGGGTTGTCGCCGCGAGCTCCGTGCCGTTCTCGACGCTGAGCGCGGGCCCGACGTCGATGGACGCGCGCACAAGCCGGCGCAGCAGATCGGACTTCCCGAGCCCGAAGATGGCGCAGGCTTGTTCGAGCCGCTCGAAATCCTCCAGCGAAAAATCCGCCTGGACACGATGCTTCGCGATGTCGGGCTTGCGCGGACGGGGCACGGCGATCCTGGGGCAGGGAAACGAGGGCGGGCGCCTTTGCTTCTTGTATATTTTATACCATACTCACGAAACCGGTATCTTGTCAAACCAGGAAACAACCAAAACGCCCGCTACCCCTCTCTTTATCAGCATTCTATCGCAATTTTGTCCCGCCAACGCGTCTCCCTTCTTTATGCGCGTTGTCTCACTTTACACTTTAGCATATTGATAGATGCTCCGGTGCGTACCCGAAATGTATGCGCAGGCGTATCGCGCATGCATCACGACAATGCGTCGATGCGTCTCCCGAATGTCCGAGTATAATGTCACAGAGGATTCGCGCGCATGACGCAGAGACACACCGAAGCGAACTGGGCGCAAGCCATCGCCGATTTGCGCGAGGCGCCCGCAAAACCCCGTGGCTCAAAAAGCCTCAGGCAGGCGATCCAAGCCGCGATAGACGACGTCATGTCTTGCCGAGAAAGGGGACATACAGACAGCGATATCATCGCGATATTCGCACGAAACGGAATTCAAATGAGCCTGCATACGTTTCGCCAATATGTGCGGCAGGCCCGCCGCACGAAGGCGCAGCAAGCATCGGGGGCAAGCGGCAAAGCCGCGCGCGCATCAAATGCACATAGCCCCGATATCTTCAGCCATGCGCAGACAACAAAGGCAGAAAACAGCCGCGAAGCAGACGCGACGAGACCGGATGCGCCCGTGGCGCAACGCGTCGATACGCCCGTGACGCCGCCGGCGATATTGCGCGCGCAGGACGCTCCGGCGCCGATTTCACAGGCTGTCACAAAGCCACCGAGACAAACGGGAAAGACGGCCGCTGAGGTGCTCGGCCACCGCTTCAACGAAGACGTGTAAGTGGAAAGCGGCAGGTCAGCCTCGGATGGGGTAGGCGCTCGGAGGATTCTTCTTTATAGTTTAGGAGAATATAGGCTCTGGAGGCAGCGAATGGCGTCGAACGGCAAGCGGCGGGTGGCGTTGATCGCCAACGAAAAAGGCGGCGTTGGCAAGTCCGTGTTCACCCGCGCTTTGGTGGATTGGCTGCGAACGCAGGGAGAGCGCGTCCTTGCCTTCGACGCGGATGGCTCGATCGGCGCAACCATCCGCGTGCTTGGGACGCGCGAGGCGGAAGGGTCCCTGTCCAAGACCCAGGATCCCGCGGTCGGGATCGGCTTCTACAATGGCCGCAGCGACAACGAGTGCAACGTTCTGCTCGACTCGATCGCCTCCAACGATCCGCTTTACATCCACGATCTCGCCGGCGGGCTGCTCGCCGACTTAACGAAGATCGTCGACGACGGCGAGGGCCTCTCCGGCCTGCTCGACGCCTTCGCGACGCATGGCTGTCGGCTGACGGTGTTCCACGTGATCTCGCCCGACATCGGTTCCGCGCAATCCGTCGCCCGCTGGCTTGATCTCACCGGCGCGAGCGTCGACCATGTCGCCGTCGTCAATCTGAAGCACGGCAAGCCGCCAAGCGACTTTCCCTTCTGGTTCGGGTTCCGCGACGCCAAGGGCGAGACCAAGGGCGGCGGCACGCGGCGTCGCCTGCTGCAGGAAGGCGGGTTCGAAATTGAGTTCCCCTCGCTGCAGAGCGGCACCTTCGCCAAATTAGACGCAGAAAACATTCGCTTCTCGCACGCGCAAGCGGTCGGCTTGCTGACGATTACCGAACAGGCGCATGTCGCGAAGTTTCAGCGTGATTTCGCGGCGATGATTGCGCCGGCCCTCCCGCTGCTTGGGCTGGAAGGCCCCTGATGGACGCGGGCGCGAAGTCCCGCTTCGATAAAGCCGCGGAGGCGCTCAACGTCGATCCCACGGTCCGTGAGACGATGTGGCGGCGGATAGGCGATCTGCAATTGTCTCCCGACGACCCCACCGTCGTGTTTTTGGCCGTTGCCGGCGTGTTGGAAAAAGCTGCAAGCGATATTCCGACAGCGCTCGCGGCCTTTCCGCAAAAGATGCAAGATGCGGTGAACGAGGCTCTAGTTCCCTTGGCGACTGCGGCGGCTGCGGCCGCGCGGCAAACCGTCGCCGACGAGATCGCAAAAAGCGTCAAAGAGACCAAGAGCGAAGTTCGGCAGGCGGCAACGCTTGCGCTGCAGGAAATTAGCAACCGCCGCGACGGCAGGCGAAGCTTTCTTTATTTTCTGGGCCTGTGTCTTGCGGCGACTCTCGGCGTAGCTTCAGGATATGCTGCCGGTCGTGTTGACCAGGCTGGGATTCGGCGAGGCGTCGAGGCGTTGGCTCTGCGCGCCGACGCGGAGAGCTGGGTTTCCTTGATACGCGCCAACACTGATTTAGCCCGGTCGTTGCGAGAGAACTGCAGCGCTGGTGGAAAAGGCGTGTATCTCGTTCAAGGCGCCCGGGCTTGCGCGTTGCCGCTGTGGCTTGACGCGCCGCCCGGAGCGCCAGCGAGCGCCGGTCGACGCACGGTCACAATTCTAAGCTGGATCGACCGCCTACCCACGGCCGTGTGGGTCGCGCTCGGCGTCGCCGGCGGTTTTCTCATACGGAGGGTGATCTTGGAATTCGGCGGACAACGCTCGGTGCGGTGGCTGCTCGAACTATGAAAGATGGGAGGTGATAAAGTTCATGTGCTCGGGCCAGCCAGCTGCGGCGATTTGTCAGCCTCCCCGAAGTTGGCTTCACGATAAGATCTTCATCCAACAAACAAAAAGATCGGGGCAACCATCGGGAAAATCGCCTCGAATGCCGCGGGGAGGTCTGACATGTGCTTTTATTTGGAAGGACGGTTGATCTCCGATGGGACGCATTTCAGGGTCGACGACAAATATTTGACCATTGAGGCTGCGCTTGAAGCGGCGCGGAATCGACTCCGCTACGAGGCTGCTCGTTTCTGGATCATGGACCATCAACAACGGCTCATATTATCCTTCCAAGAGGTGAGGGACCGGTTAGAGGCGCTATCGTTCCCCCCTTCGACCCAGGAAACCGCAGGCCAAGCATAGTCCAGAGAGCGGCCTACCCTTAGCTTCGGTAATTCTCGAAATTGAACGGTTCGAACCCGAGACGCCGCAGTTTCGCGCCGCGCGTTCGTTAGCAGGTGCTATGGCCGACTTGCAGGGCGGCAATCAGATATAGCGACGTCGCCACGGCCCCAAGAACGGATCTGCCCGCATGGAGGCGGCCCCAACGCGTGAGAAGCAGCCTTGTGTCGCTAGACGCCCCGGTCGAAAGCGATGCTTCGAGGCGATGATTAACGGGCATGATCACGATCAGTGTATAAGGCCAATTTGCGATGATAAAAATCGCGCCGAAAACCCAAGTCATGACCCCAGTTGTCCACCACGCGGCGGCGCCGAGCACGCCGGAAATCATCGCAAGCGAAGCTTGCATAGCAAAGCCGCGCTTGTAGGCCGGACCCCATTGCGCCAGAGCGGCCCGGTCATCGAGACCCAGCCTTGCTGGCTGCTCGGCAAAGCTTACATAAAAGGCAGCCCCGAAGAAGGTTGCAGCCGTCACGAGCGCAAGCAATCCAAACATGTTTCCCGCCTTGCTCCGTCTGGAAGAAAGTAAAGCTTTTTCCCCGCCGATCGTCTGAAATGCTTAGGCCTGGATAAGCGAATGGCAAAACGCCAAGGTTATGATGGCGCAGTGTCTCGCGACCGACCTGCTGCGCTAAAGAGAGCGAACGACGATTCTTTCGGCCTTGCAAGCGAGATGGCGCGCCGATGCGAGAGGCGAGGGCCACCCCGTAGGGTGGCGCTCCATTTCACGCGGCCGCAGATTCGGCGGCCTTCTTTTTCGGGGCGCGGCTAAACTCGTCGCAGATCAGCTCGACCACATAGACGGTCTCGCCGTCGCGCTTGAAGCTGTTCTGGCGCAGGCGACCCTGCGCGCGGACGTAGTCGCCGGATTCGACGTTTTCGGTCACATATTGACGCGTGTTCTTGTCGAAAATCACGATCTCGTTCCAGTCGGTCTCGTCCACCCATTGGCCGTCCTTCTTGTAGGAGGCGTTGGCGGCGATCGACACGCGGATGTTCTTCTCGAAGGTCTTGATCTTGCCGACGCGGCCGAGGATGTGGAAGCGGGCGAAGTCGAACATCGTCTTTCTCCTGGTATTCGCGAAGGAGCCATCCCCTTCGCTTATGTCGCGCAAGACGGGCGGCACAGGGCAGGGCAGAGCCCGAGCCGAAGGCGAGGGGCCAGCGAAGCGCCGCGCCACGCCCGGCGACGGAGATTTTGAAAGGGCGTTTGCGCCCGAGCGCGAGGAATTGCCGCTGCAAGCGGCAAGGGGAAAATGTTCGGCGGCAGTGGCCGACGCACGGCCCGCCGGACGTATGCGTAAATGACTTAAGCGAAAGGGGAGGCGTCTTGGAGCTTAGGAGAAAGCGCTCGACGTCGCCATCGGTTCGCCCCGGCGGCCTCGGCGACGGACCCTCGATATGACTGCGCGTGATGCAGCCGGGATTGAAGCTCGGCATGGGTCGGACGCTGCTGGAACGCTTCACTTTCGTTGTTTCGAAATTCGTGACGAATGTGAGCTCCGATTGAATCTACCAATGATCTTAGCCGCGCGGGCACGGACCAAACACGGCTCAGCGCGACCGATGCGATACTCGGATTCGGCCTCCCAAGAGGATCGTCACAGCCATCCGCGCAACGCGGCAACCGAAGCGCCTGACCGCCCGCAAAAGGGCCGCGGGCTAGGAGGAGGCACCCCTCATGCTGTCATCGGCGCCCATTGCGCTCGCGCCGGCGGCGCATGGCGACCAGCTCCCTCTCGAGCGGATGGCGGCCACGCTCAATCTCGCGGGCGAGCATGACGAATAGCCCTCCCGGAGAGCGTATCGGCGTGCCGCCGCGTTGTTCCCCATCGGCATGACGCTGAACGACAAAGAGGGCAAGTAGGCCGGCGTTGACGACTCCGAGACGCGTCGAGGCCGCGTCAAAAGCGTGGCGAGCGAGGCCGCAGGCCCGAATGAATTGAGCCCCCAGGGTCGCCGCGCGCTCGATCGTCGTGACTGTTCCCCATTCGGATAGCTCAGGGCAGGCGGCGAGCCAGAGCGGGAGGTCCTTGGGGATGGCTCGGTCGGCCGCCTCCAGCGTCCGTTCGCTTCGCCGAACGTCGCCGCCCCTCTTTTCTCGATAAGCCTCATTGCCGGAGTCGCGGGACTGGTCGAATGGCGTTACGGAGTTGAGGCGAGAGGCGTTGCAATCTTCGATATAGGGTTTGGGATTTTGCTCTGAGTGACGGCCAGGATGGCCGGCAGAGCGGGGCGTTTGAGTGGAATGATCGCGCCGATAGCGGATTTCGCGAGCTTGCTCGGTCAACGCAACATAGGCTTCGATCGCCGCGGCAAATTCCTCTGGCGTGGCGTCCTTCAAAGGTGTCGCCACGCCCTTCGAGCGCGCCAGAATCTCCGCATAGGCGCCGGACGGATCCTCGGCGCACAGGTCGAACAGCGCGTTGTGGGCGGCCGTGAGGTCGTCGCGGAGCTGCCGGCGCACACGATCTTCAATATCGAGGGCGCGAGCGCGCTCCGCAAATTCCGCGGCGCGGGCGTGCAGCGGCGTCAGATCGAAACCACGAGCGTCGACGATCTCGCCTTCGGCGTTCGAGATCGGGAAGCGCTTCCCATTGGCACTGTCGCGCATCACGATCAGACCGCGCTCGCGAAGCTTTACGATCGTCCGACGGATCGTGCGCTCGCTCATGCCGGTTTTCTTCTCGATCTGCGCGTTCGACGGCCAGCATAGCAGGCCATGCGCCAGCTGCTGCTCGCCAAAGCAAACCGCAAGGCATTCGACCAACTGACGTTCGCTGCGGTCGAGGGCGAGCGCACGCACAGCATTGCGCGCGGCTTTCAAAAGCTCCTTGCGCGAGACCGCGAAGAGAGGCGCGTCAAAAAGCTTGCCGACACGCCAGCTCGCCGCGCAATCGCGGCGACGGCCTGTCGCGTTCAATTGGGCATGGGTCATCCTTTTGCTCTCCGCGCGTTGAGCGGAAAGCAGGCAAAGAATTTCCGTGGCGCGAAATGCGCAAACCTCTTGCGTAATGAGAAAAGCCCGCTAAAATTCCAAACACGGTTGGTGTTTGGCTGTGAAGGGATTGCCGTCCCTTTTAGCGAGCTGTTCGAGAGGTCCGGCCTTCGCGCCGGGCTTTTCTTTTTTGGGGCCTGCTTCCCTCCATGCGATTCTTGCGACTACAGTTTATAGTTTAGTAGAATCAGAAAGGCCACCCGCCAGCTCCCTTGGCGGCGGGGGATCGTCGTGGCAACGGCGCGCGCCGATGCTGGCCGCATCCTGAAAATCCCAAGCGCTTGAAAAAATCGGAGACTGCGGCGCGCCTAAGTGGCGCAGGGTTGAACGCCGCCATTCCGTTCAAGGTCAAAGGCCACGAATCGATGGCGAGGCGTCGGCGAGACTTCTGCTGGCCAAACTCACAAAAGCTCAGCGCCGCCCCGGTCAACGGCGCGGATGCGATGCCCGCACCGTCCAGAGCGCCGCTCAGATTTGCGTTGGCGCCACGACGATGTCGCTGCTGGCGAACGCGGGCGGTGCGCCGAGGCTCGGCAACGTCGTCGAGGCGTTCGGCGTGGCCGAGGACGCCACCACGCCGCCTGCGGCGTCGGGGCAACTCGAATTCGAGCCCGAGGAAGAGCAAGTGCTCGTGGCGGAGGCCAGAAGCGAAGGATCGCTGTGGAGCTTTCCGTAGGCGTTCTGCACGCCTCTCGCCCAGCCGGCCTGCTCGCCAGGCCGCGGCGAGCCGTTGTAGCACGCCGAGAGACAAGAAAAGGCCGTATCGCCGCACTTGTTGTCGCATTGTTTGAGCAGCTTCATGCCGCCCATGATGTTCTGTTCGTTGATGTCACGGTTGTAGCCGAGGCTGTTTCCGGTTCGTTGCGTGAGCTGCATCGGACCTTTGACGCCGGTGTCGGATCCGGCGCAGGAGTTGAAGCCTTCCGACTCGTGATAGGAAACCGCCAGCGCGAGATCGACGGGCACGCCCTGCTGCTCAGCGGCTGCGGTGATCATCGCGACATTGTTCGGCTGGTTGCCGATCGCCTGCTGTAACGAGCCGGGGTTGAACTGGCCGAAGCCCTTTGAACACAACTGGCTGAGTGGCGTGTTGTTTTTGAGAAGATTGTCGCCGTTGGGACAGTCGCTCGCGAAGGCGAGCGTAGAGGCGAGCGGCAGGAGAAGCAGAGCGGCCCGACGCATCATCTCGCCCCGCAATAGTCGTATCGAACACCATTCATGGAGAAGGCGTTTCGCGAGAGGACCGCGATCGTCACTTCCTTCATCGTCTTGGAAGGGTCGCCCTGAATTTGCGCTATCGTGGGATAGTTTGCTCCCTGTCCCTCAATGCAGGTCTGACGATAGCGCGCGTTTTGCCCAAGCGCCTGAGTGAGGCATGCCTGGTAGTGCGGCGAGAAATTCTTGCCGTCAAAATCGATCGTACCGCCGCCGCCAAGGCCGTCACACCCAACGGTCGCGGCGACATAAAGCCCCGGCGCCAAACGGTCGCGATCGTCGGCAAGCGCTCTGTTCCAGGGCGCGGAAAATATTATGCATAAAAACGCGCAAATGCTCAGATAGCCACGAGATACACCCCGATGAACCCCGCTGAAATGAGTAGGCGCTAACGCCCCCTCGCGCGAAAGAAAAGGTCGCGACATGATCGGCCTCCTGAAAATTTGCCCGCAAACGGCCTGGCTCGGAGCATAGCGCACCGAAGCTTCTTATACTATATTCTTTAGTAGAGCATCGACAGCCGCTCACCCTGCTTGCATAGGCGGCATCGGAAGCGAAGCGGTTCTAGGCCACGCCCGAGCATTGACGGCTTTGCCGCCTGCGAGCAACCTGTTCGACAGACCGAAGCTTCAGCCTTAAAATTCAGAGGCTTACAGCCTCCGAGGCGCGCCCTCGATCGACTCCCACAACGCCCCGTGAGCTTGTGAGGCCTTACCGGGAAAGGGCGGGTGGGGAAGACAAAGGGCGGTCCAAGCTTTGCCTTGTCATAAAGGATAACTCAATGATCTTCTGCCAGGAAAGAATATGATATATTTTAGGCGAAAGCCTGACGGTAATGTGAGTCGCTCGTTTCGGGCTCGGCGCAAGGCGTCACGGTTCGTCATTCGGGGAGGGGAGGTAAAACAGTTATGGCGATGCCAAAACAACAAGAAGGCGAAGACAGAGATTCTGTCGCAACCGCCTTGTTCGCCATTATTTTGCAGCGAAAAGCCAAGGAATATCCCAACCTCAAAACCTTCCTCGACAAGATCGGCATGTCGATGGCCGCCTACTACAATTTGGAAAAGGGCATCGGCAATCCGACGTTTTGGACGATCGAACGGACCGCCAAAGCGCTGAACCTCACGGTTTGGGACATGCTCGGCATTGACGAGAAGGTCATGCGCGCCTGGCTCGCCGGCCAGAACATCGATCTCGACCGGCTGACGCAAAGCGTCGAGGCGCGACGTCAGACGCGCTCAAAATTTGGCGCAGATCAATTCGCAATCACCCCGCCGGCCTCGAAACCCGTCGAACGACCCGCTGAGACGAAACCGTCCGCCGCCGACAAGCCCGCTTCGGCGTCAAAGGCAAAGGCGACACGGAAGACCAAGTCGCGCAAGAGAGCCTAACTTCCGACAAAGTAACGCAGAAAATGGCTCCGGTCGCGCCAGCTACTTCAGCCAAGTGACTCTTGCTGAGCCTTTCGCTGCACGAATGTCGCCGGCGCCAAGCTTTGTCGGCTGAGAGAGGCTGCGTCGAGTCGGCAACAGGAGAGGAGACCGCAACGAGACAGGGTGTTTTGACTACGGGAGCGCAGACGCCCGCAGAGGCGCTTCTCTCGGGGCTTGCAGTGATGAATCGCTTTGGGCCGGTGTTAACGGCGAATGGAGGTTAAAAATGATTGCTTCTTCTCCCATGTTGGAACAAAGCGCAGAGAAGACGCGATCCGCCGAAGAGACAGTCAGTATTCTGAATAATCATTTCGGCCCAGACGAATGCGACCGATTGGCGCTGATCGCCATCCTGATCGGAAAAGCTGTTTACGAAAAGGAACCGAACGAAGCCCTGTTCTGGTGCTCCGTCTTCGCGCGACGCGAACGCAATGCGCTGAGCCAAGCGACGCGCCGAGAATTGCAAGCGTTGCTCGACGATTCCACACGTTGGCCATTCTGAACTCTTCGAAAGCCTTGACGGCGGCTGCGAGGCCTCTCGCCGGGCAGGGCGCTATGGCGCCGCGCCGAGAAGAGAGGCTGAAATCCTCGCCGTCGTATCCGACTGAAAGAATCAGAGACAGTCGTCGACACGCGCTCAGCCACGGCGCTTGTTGATCCACCACGCTTCGACGCTCTGTTGATGGCGTTCGGCCGCGAGCCGGCTTGCCTCTTGTGCGACATGCGTAAGGCGTCCGTCCTCTTCAAGAAACTCGATCCGCCGCGCCTCCTCCTCCTCTGAAAATCCTCGCCTCTCGCGGCGTCGGCGCAACAGGGCTCGGCATAACGCCTCCGACAGGACCCCCGCGGCGAGGCTTGCAACCGCAACCACAAGCGCGACGCACCAGGCCGCAAAACGCGCATCGAGCGAGGTGACCGGAATGACGAACAAGCTGGCAAAAGCCAGAAGAAACAGCCATTCCGACCAGTAGTAGATTGCGTAGGAAACGGCGTAGATCCGATGCATCGTGAGAGGCCTCAATCGGGGTAGAGCGGCACGGTTTGCGAACACTGCTCGACGACACGGCGCCCAAGGATGACGCCAAGCCTGATCGATTTCGTGACGACATCGTAGGATGTGTATGAGGCGGCGTAAGACAAGTTCGCCATGATTTTCCGCGCCCCAGCGCCTGGTTCGAGATAGCAGCCTTTGGCCTCTCTGAGCGTCGTCGAGGTCCCATTCCAAACAGCAAGCCGCATCGGACACATCTTTACCGAAAGGTCGCTGCTCGGATCTCTCGCCACGGCGACGCAATGGGTGGCCGTATCGAGAATGCTCAGGAGCGCGACCTTATCGCCGCCGCGCACGAGCGCATGCGCTTCGCGCACTGGCGCATTGCCGAGCAGAAAACGCCGATCTCCCGCAGCGAGATAGGGGCGATTGTTGCTCTGGATGACGTCGGCCCAAAGGTCGGCATAAATCCGATCTTGGGGCCCCGGAATTTGCAGGTCGCGATAAACGATCGGCCGCCAATTTTCCGGATGGGGCGTGAGCTCCTGCGCTTGGGCCGTCGTCACCGCGACACAAAGCGCCGCCGCCAGCAGGGCGCGTCGGCGTTTCAGGGCGGAACGATTTGGCGGCTGAGGCACTATGGTATATTATATAGTGAAGGCACAAAGGCAAGTCGCTCATGGGGCCAAATTTCGATCGCGTTGCGGGGCGGATACGCGCCCTCGATGAACTGCGCGGCCTCGCGATCCTGGCGGTCGTCGCGTCCCACATAGCTCTCGTTTTTGGGCCCGACCTAGCCGCAGCGCGCGTCTTGAGCGTTCCAGCGTTCGGCGTGGGGGTCGACTTGTTTTTTGTCATTTCGGGATTTGCGGCCTCCGAAAGCGCAAGGCGGTTGCGCTTGGAGGCGGATGGCGCCTTTTGGCGAGGCGCGCTTGCGTTCTGGAGCCGACGAATTCTTCGGATCGGTCTGCCGGCCTGGGTCGTGATCGTCCTGATCGCACTCTCTCAGGCGCACGGAATTTCGTTCGGCGAAACAGCAGACGATTTGAAAGCGGCCGCCGGCTTTTACGCAAATCTCTATTGGGCTCCCTGTTTTGATGGCGCGGCCGGCTGTGGCGCACCGACGGCCACCTCGCATTTCTGGTCGCTCGCGAGCGAAATGCAATTCTATTTTGCGGCGCCATTTCTCATCGCGCTGAGTCCTAAAGTGACGGCCCTGGTCTGCATCACCACTCTCGCCGCTGGCGCGGTGAGCGAACGCCCTTGGGGCGGCTTCTGGTGGACGTTCCGCCTCGACGGTTTCGCTGTGGGCGTCCTGCTGTCAATCGGCCTGGCGAGGCGATGGCCCTTGCCGTGCTTTGGCAAGGCCATCGCGACTTTTTGGCTCGTAGCTGCGTCAATTCTCGCGCGGGTGTTTGGGGCTTTGGCCTCAGGATCGGCGATCGCCTTGGTCGCGATCATATTTGGACATGTCGTCGCCTCGGCCATCCAACAAAGACCTAAGCCTCGGGAAGGAAGCGTGCTCCAAAGACTTGGCGAGCTATCTTTCTCGATCTATCTCGTGCATCTCCCGATTATGTCCGGGACCAACGAGGCGCTTGGCTCCCTGGCGCCGGCGATCCTGGTTCTGAGCATTGCGGCTGGTTTAACCTTGGTTCTTGCTTTGCTGCTCGAAGCGATCCTGACAAGGCCGGCGCAAATTCTGGCAAAGTGCTTCTCGAGATGGGTGTGCGACCGAGCCGAACGGACGCTGACGCGCGTCGCACTGTGATGGCGCACAAGGAAACGGGCCTCAGCGTCGTCGCATTGCGCCTTCTGGGTCCCCCGCAGAAAAGCCTGGGTCCTGCGCGGCCGTACTTGTCGATTTTCTGATCCACCAATGCCGGTGTCGAAAGGCCAACGTTGCGAGCCCAAACGCTTGATGCGCCGCTCCCGGGCTCCGGAAAGCTTCCGCGCCCGTCCAGCGCCGATGACGTCGATCGCGTCGCTGGGCCAGGAAGAGTCGCCCGGCAACGGGTCAGTAGGGCGTCGTGCGCCGTCCCCACGGCGACCAAGAGAAATAATCCTTCGGAGAGGATTCGGGAGCAATCCACGGCGCCTGGGCTTGGGGCGGCGCCGTTTGCGCCATACGCCACGCGCCGCGCTCATAGAAGAAGTTCACGGTTTCGCGGAACAGGCGACGCTCCTGCGCGTCGAGGAAATCTGTCGCGCAGTGCACGACGCGTCCGCGAGCCGCTACAACTCGTCCCGTGATGTCGTCCAAGGCGCCCGAACGACAGGCAAAGAGCCGGACGCGAACGGGCCCGCGGTCGGAGCCCTTGGGATCACTAACGATGAGGGCCAAGGGATCGCCGGACTGCTCGTTCGACGCCCAGGAGCGTTGAAAAGCGTAATTCGCCTGGGCCTGGGTGGGATAGGCGACACGGCTTGCCAGAACTGGCGCGAAAGCATCCGGCGCGTCGGCGTATGCGAGACGGCCGGGAACCACCTCCCGGGGCGCGAGAACTCGATCGCGCGCAGGCGCCTCGGCCATAGAAGCGTATTGAGCCCTTGGCGCCTCGCAGCCGGCGAGGCCGCCCAAGATCAAGGGAGCGATAAGAAGGGCAGCGCGCGCGGACATCTCTCTACCATATAGTATGATAGAGAGCCTAACCCGATTTAGAGCTCGAGAGCAAGCTGCAAGCCGTCCTTGCTCAGCGGCTTGAGGCCGACCCTCCAGCCTGCTTAGCCCTCAAATCCCACGGCATCATAAACTGACTGGACCATAATCCCTTATATTGCTTGCGAGCTTGATCCTGCAGCTGGCTGTAGGCGCGCACCTCCTGGCCCTCAGCAATCGGCAAGACAATCGCGAGGCCTTCTTTCAGCATGTCGGCCGCGAGATCCTGATGCTCTGACGACGCACAGCGGGATAGACGCTGGCCGGCCGTTTCCCGCAAAGCGTTGCAGGACACCCATTTGCCGAGGGTCGCGTTCGTGAGCCAGGCGATCGCAACGGCGCCGCAAGGCCAGGATTGGCGATTCAAATTCGCGGTCTGCGTCGGCAGGCAGGAGTCGACGCCATAGAGCCGGTACTTTGCTCCGGTCTCTATGTCGCGAAAAGACGTCGCGTCGATCACTTCGACACGCATGGGCGTTGATTGCAGCGCGCTCTGCGGCGTGTAGACGCTTGCTTCCTCAGCGCAGGCGACGCTCAACCTAAGGCCAACCGCAACCAAGGAAATCACCCTTTGATGGGTCATTCGGGAACGCCGCTGCCAGCTTCTGCTCGCGGCGGGTGCGCATCGATGCGAATGATTTCCAGGTCGGTCGAATAGATCCGGTCGCCGCCTTTCTCGTAGGAGTTTGACCGGATGCGGCCGTCGATCGTGACCTCATATCCTGGCTTTACCTGCGCCAGGACAAAGTCGCCAATTTTCTTGTTGAACGTATAGGCGGTCAGGAAATCCGTTCGCTTCTTTCTCTCTCCAGTCTCGCGATCCGTCCAAATATCGTCGACTGCGACCGTGAGTACGGTCTTTGGCGCGTTGTCGCCGAACCGACGTGGATTTTGCGAGACGTTTCCGGAAATGACGAAGAGATTTCGAGAGGTCATGGCGCTTGCGTCCGCTGCTGAATGCTATATCATATATTTTAGCATAGCATCGTGACGTTCGGAAGGCGCTTTCCATCTCCCTGGGAGCAAGGCCATCTCAAATCCGTCGTCCAAGACGCGATCGGGCGTCGCAGGACTCGAGCAAAAGTTGTCGCCAGGTCGCAACCAAACGATGGACGGCGCTCATGCGCCGCCGTCCTCGAACTGCCACACCGGGATGCCGAGCTTGCGCGCCTTGTCGGCAAGATTGGCCGAGACGCCCGAGCCGGGAAAGACGATGACGCCGATGGGAAGCGTTTCGAGGATCTGATCGTTGCGCTTGAAGGGCGCCGCCTTGGCGTGGCGGCCCCAGTCTGGCTTGAACGCGATCTGCGAAACCTTGCGAGCATTCGCCCAGCATGAAGCGATGAGTTCGGCCCCTTTGGGGGAACCGCCGTGCAACAGCACCATGTCGGGATGTTTCGTGCGCGCCTTGTCCAGGCGATCCCAGATCGCGCGATGGTCGTTGAAGTCGAGCCCGCCGGTGAAGGCGATACGTGGGCCGGCGGGAAGGAGCGGCTCGGACTCTAGCCGGCGCTTGGCGGCGAGAAAATCGCGGCTGTCGATCATGGCGGCCGTCAAGGAGCGATGGTTGACCTTGGAGCCCGTGCGGGGGCGCCAGGACGAACCGGTGTGCAATTCGAAGGCGTCGGCGGCCTGGTCGCGGAAGAGCTCCAAACTGTCGCGGCGTTCGAGCAGCGTTTGCCCTTCGCAGATCAGGCGCTCCAACTCCACCGAGCGGATTTCCGAGCCGTCCTGTTCCTTTTGGCTGCGCCGCTGCGCCTGCTCATTGTCGTCGAGGTCGCGCTCGACGCGAAGGACCGCTCGGTGGAAGAGGTTGACCGTCGACCAGAGCAGTTCCTCGAGATCGGGCTCGAGGCGCGTGTCAGTCAACGTCGCGAGGAGGGCGTCGAAGATGTCGGAGACGGCGCCGGTGATCGCGGAGGCGTCGGGCAGCGGCCGGGGGTCGGGCTCCTCGTGGAAGGGGCGATAGCCATAGAGTTGAAGTTCGGCGAGAACGCGCTCGGTCGAGGAAGCGGCAGGAATTGTCCTGATGTCTTGATCGTCGTGATTGGTCGTCATTGACGCTCTCCTTCGTCGGATCGGCCGCGACCCTCGCGGCCTTCGTGGCGACAAAAGGCGGCGGGCGGGGCCGGCTGGCACCGGGGCGCGCAGCGACCGGCCGCAGCGTAGCGAAGGATGGCGAAGCGCCGGCTATTTTGCCTGGCGCTGTAAAGCGCCCGCAGGGCGCGACGGAAAATAGCCGGCCGCAGCCATTGCCAAGGCGGCGCGCCCCGACGCAAGGGTCGCCCTCTCAGAAGGCCGGGACTGCGGCGGGCTCCGACAAAAGGAAAGAAGGCGATTGGCGCGACGCGCGAGGGCAGGGTCTTGGGCGCCTGCTCCTGCGCAAAACCCGGTCACGGCGACAGCCTCATGAACCTGTCAACGTCCTGAGGCGCAAGTTGGCCTCTGAGCGCCGCGTGCAGCCCTTGTTCGCCAGCGCGGGGCAAATCGTCGTTGAAATCGCCCTGTTCGGGTGTGAGGGTGATCGCCTCGATCCCCTCGGCGATCGCGCGGTCGATAAGGCTCGCCGAAGCCCTTTCGCCGGCGGGGTCGTTGTCGCGCAGGACATAAAGGCGGCGCAAGGTCTCAGGGAAATGGATAGCGGCGAGATGCGCGGAGGAGAGCGCCGCGATCATCGGCATGCTGGGCAGAAGACATCGAACCGAGAGCACGGTTTCGATGCCTTCGCCCGCCGCCATCACGTCGAGCGGCGCGCCGAACCGGACGCCATTGCCGAGGAGTTCCCCCATGGCGCGTCGTGGGGAGCCGACCGGCGCCTTGCCGCGCCCCGACCTGTCGAGCCATGTGCGATGCACGCCGGTGATCTTGCCCTCGAGGTCGGTGACCGCCGCAATCATCGCGGGCCAGGTTTCAGGGGCCGACCCGTCCCCGGATCGGTAGTAGCAGCGTGGATGAAAACGGAGGCTTTCGAGATTCCGTAGCGTTGCGATCCCCCGATGATGCAAATAGCGCTCCGCCAATGTGCCTCCGATCGGCCGTGATAGGGCGAACAGGCGGCGCGCCGAATCCGGAGAGCCTGTCTGTTTGCGATCGAGCCTCTGCTTCGGCCGTGGTTCGGCGCTCGGCAGCCTGAGGAATCGCCGCGCTTCGTCTAGAACGTCGGAAAAATCCTTCAAACCGGCGCTCTCGCGAATGACGTCGAGGAGGTCGCCATATTCTCCCGAGGCCGCATCAGTCCAATGCCCCGCGGCGCCCTTGCCGGTCTCTGGACCCGTCAACCTAACGAACAGGCTGCGGCCCGGGTTATTGCGGGCGTCGCCAACGATCCAGTAACGGCCGTGACGCCGCCCGCTTGACAAATAGTATCGACAGACCGCCTCGGCGTCCTGCGCAAGGCGGCGCGACAAATCCGACGCAACTGAACTCGACATGGAATCGCCTCCAACAAGAAAAGGGCCCGCCATTTCTGGCGAGCCCATGCGCAGTTGACCTTTTGGAGGTCTACTCGGCGGCGATGCTTTGAGCGTCGTCGACCGGCGCCGGCTCGGCATCCTCATCAGACGCGACAATTTCGTCGAAGGCGGGGTCGCCTTCCGCCGCCGCGCCTTCTTCGACTGCGGCGGCTTCCTCCGGCGCCGAGAGAGAACTCCCTTCCAATGCGGCCTGCGACCCATGGCCCGGGGTGCGCAGCGGCTCGGGCAGCCAGCCCGCGCCAGTCAGAAGCGTTTCCGCCTCTCGCGCCATATCGCCCTTCTTGAGCGTCTCGATCCGTCGGGCGAAATCGGCGCCTTTCGCCTCGCGCACTGCCTGGATGATACGCGCCTTGGTGACCCGGCCGAGGAAATTGTCGACCGTGGGCGTCCAGCCCGTCGCGGCGACGTCGAGAGAGAGCGTCGAGGCGAGACGGTCGGCATGGGCCATCGCCCGCGGCCGGCGGCTCCAGGGCTCGTGCACGGCGTTCAGGGTCAACGAGACGCAATGCGCGAACAGACGCTGGCGCGTATCAACGTCGAAGGTCGTCAAGACGTCCCACAGGTCCTGCGGCTCCGCCGGCAACTGCCGGGACCAGTCGAGATGGCGGGCGTCGACCTTATCCGCGAGCGGCGTGTCGGAGAGCCCCGGAGCCTGCGCGCCGAAGGAGACATTCTTGGCTTCGATCTCGAGACAGGTGTCCACGGCATAGCGATAGAATAGCCGCAGGCAAATGGCGTGGAGGGCGGCAAGAAACGCGATCGTCGGATCTCTACCCACCGCCTCGCGCAGCGCCAGCGTGCGATAGGCAGTCAGCTCAGCGAGCAATTTGTCGGGCAGGGGCCTCAACCCCTCATCCTCCTCGTCCGCAACGGCTCCGGATTGCCCGGTTTCGCCATCGTCGGGTGCGAATGAGGAGGCCAGCGACGAACACATCGCATAGGCTTCGCCCGCCTCGGTCACGACCTCAGGCGTCTCCGGCTCTTCGATCGGCGCCTCGTCCTCCGGCCGCACGTAGCCGCGCTCGACCCGAAGACGTCCTTCGCCGTCGATGCTGACAAAGACGCCAGCGCGGGCGATCTCGTCCGGCGCATAGATTACCGGGCGCTTCTCGAAGGCTTCGAGCGCCGCCTCAATCTCGGCGAGACGCGCGTCGACGTCCTCCGGGATTTCTTCCGCCTCCGAATAGGTCGCCTCCAAGTGTTCGGCTTCGTTCCGAAGCGCCTCGCGGGTCGCCGCTTCCTCTTCGGTCAAAGGCTGGCGTTCGCCCTGAAGATGGCGAAGCCCATAGTTGTGACCGTAAGGGAAGTCGATTGCCGTCTCGACCCATTTCCAGCCCTCCGACCGAAGGGATTCGGCGTCGCGCGCGAGTTTCTCCGCGACGAGCCGTTCCAGCAGCGGAACGTCCTGGAGCCAGCCGCCGTCGTCGCTTTGGAAGAGGTCGCGCATGATGGGACCGCCAGCGGCTTTGTAATCCTCGGCCGCATACAGCGCCCGCTTGTCAGACCCCCGGACGGCGTCCTCGGTGAGAAGCCGGCGGATCTGATACGCTTCCTTGTTGTAGGAGCGCTGGATCGCCTCCCAGACCTGCTCCTGGCGCTCATGGTCGGGATTGACCGTAAAGGCCATCAGCTGGTCGAGGGTCATGCCGTCGTCGGCATAGACATCGAGGAGCTTGGGCGACACGGAAGCCAGCCTCAGCCGTTGCTTGACGACGGCGACGCTGACGAAGAAGGCGGCGGCGATCTCCTCCTCGCTACTCCCTTTCTCCCGCAGGGTCAGGAACGCGCGGAACTGATCGAGCGGATGCAACGGCGCGCGCTGGACATTCTCGGCAAGGCTGTCTTCCTCGGCGATTCCCTCTGTTCGCACGACGCAAGGGATCAGGGCGTTGCGGACGAGACGCTTCTGCTTCACCAGAAGCTCAAGCGCGCGGTAGCGGCGCCCGCCCGCGGGGATTTCGAACATGCCGGTCTCGGCGCCCTGGTCGTCGACCACCGGCCGCACGGTGATGCTCTGCAGCAGTGTGCGGCGGGCGATGTCTTCCGCGAGTTCTTCGATCGAGACGCCCGCCTTGATCCGTCGCACATTCGACTGGGATAGCACCAGCTTGCTGAACGGAATATCCCGCGATGCGCTCAACTGAATTTTTTGCACCGACTTGGTCATGGTCTTTAACTCCGCGACGGGCGACCGAGAGCCTCTCTCTCGACTCCACCTCGTCACGAAGCGCAGCGCCGCCCTCGAACTCTTGAGAGCGACGCCGCAAAGAACTTAATCGGGTAGAGAGCCGCCGAGACAGCTGCAGGCTGCATGCAAGCTGCCGCAACGACAAATATCACTGGGCGCGATGGAAGAGCTTCTTGGCGCGCGCCTCGAAATCCAGCCGTGCGTCCTGGTGACTTTTTCCGCGCGCCACAGCCGTGATGCCCTGCACGAAATCGAAGACGCTCTCGGGTTTGCGGCCTTCCTCGGCGAAGACTGTGCCGATGATCTTCGCCGTTTCGGCTTTCGAAAACCCGCGCTTGCGCAAGAATTCCGTGCGGTCGTCGTCGTTGCGGGCCACGATCCGTTGCCGCGCCGCCTTGACTCCGTTGACGAAGGGCAGGGGCGAAGAATCGGCGAAACGCGCCAACGCCGGCGCGGCCTCATGCGCGAAGCGTGCGGCCGCGTATTTGGAGTGGCGGATCGTAATCTCCTCGAAATCTTCGACGCCCCAAAGATTCCGGTTTTGGCATACGGCGCGCAAATAGAAGCTGGCGATCCCGAGCGTCTTAGCACCCACCTCTGAATTCCAGCAGTAGAAGCCGCGAAAGTAGAGATCGGGCGAGCCGTCGGGAAGGCGGCCAGCTTCAATCGGGTTCAAGTCGTCGACGAGAAACAGGAAGACGTCCCGGTCCGAGGCGTAAAGCGTCGTCGTCTCCTCCGTGACGTCGACGTTGGGATTGTAGATTCCGGTCGACGAGTCGAGCACGCCCGGCACTTTCCAGCGCGTGTCGCCCACGCCGTCGCCGGCGATGCGCTGCACGGCGGAGACGAGCTCATGGTCGTAAATCCGCCCATAGTCTGGACCGGTCACCGCGCGCAGCTCGACGCGACCGCTTTCGATCTCGAGCGTCTTGATCTGCTCGGCGCGGTGTGTGGTGAGGCCATATTGGAGATTGATTCCGGCGACCGGCGCGGGGAGCTGTCGAAGGTAAGCCGCCGGGGCGCCGATGAGGCTCGCGAGCTGGCCGAAGCTCCAGTGGGTCATGGCGACCGGACTGTCGGAACCGGGCAGCGAAAGTGAAAGTCGTTCGGCGTCGTCGCGGCTGGCTTCCACGCGGATTGCGGTGCTCTCGATTGTTCTGGTGCGGCTGCGGTCAGTCCGGCCACGCACGGCGGCGAACAGATCCGATAGAGAGAGGTATCGCTCATCCGAAGGCCTGGAAAACCACTCTGACGACACGCGGCCAATACGCTCGCCGCGGCTTGCGTCCACCTTGTAGCCGCTTTCACGGCCGCGGGCTGATCCCAAAATCTCCACCTGATTCATGTTCGTCTCCACCACGGGCGCGGGAGCCTCTCTCCCGCCTTACCCGTCATGAAAATCCCCTCCATACTCTAACTCTCCAGCCTTGCTGCTCTCCCTGATCGGCAAGTGTTCACATGCCTCGCCGCCTACTTCGTATCGGATCGATCGCGTGGAGTTATCTTGGCTTGTCAACGCGATCTCCTACAGAAAGGGTTAGGGCGGGATTCTGGGCTTGCTGGGCTACTCTCCGGCAGAGAAAATCACCCGCCTGACGCATTCAAAGATAAATGCTATGCTCCAGCTCTGCTGGCGGTTGCTCGTGTATTTTGAGATGCATAGGCGCAATTGCTACCGAGACAAGGAGCGGTTTGTTGAGCTCGAACCCGCGGATGACTACGGGAGTTTCACTCGCGAAGCGCATGACGTCGATCCATCACGCGATCCATTCTTACTTCATCTGGTTGATCCTCTTGTCCTACTTCGCCGCGGCGTTTTTCCCCGGGCTCGGCCTCTCAATTCGCAGCGCCGAATTCGGATCAATCGCGCTGGGTCCATCGAGGATCGCGCTTTCACTTCCGCCCGCGATGCTAGCGTTCCTCCTGCTGAACGCCGGCTTGGGCGCCAGGAGCAAGGATCTCGGGACAGTCGCACGGTATCCGCGTCTCCTGGCCGCCGGCGTTGCGGGAAACCTGTTCGCTCCCCTTGCCTTCATCACTGCGGTCAGCATCACGATGAAATTCTGGCACAACCCCGAGGAGGTTCAGCAAATATTAACAGGCCTCGCGCTCATTGCCGCCATGCCGATCGCTGGGGCGTCGACAGCCTGGGCGCAGAACGCAAACGGCAATCTTGCCTTGAGTCTTGGCCTCGTCCTATTGACCACGCTGCTCAGCCCTGTGTTGACACCGATCGTCCTCCACTCAGTCGCATTTCTGGCCGCAGGAGACTATTCTGAGGACCTGCACGAACTCGCGAGCAATGGCGCGGGCGCATTCCTTTGGGCCTGGGTCATCCTCCCGTCCCTGCTCGGCATTGCCGGTCATCGGCTGTTGGGAGAGACGGCGGCTGCCTCGATCTCGCCCTATCTGAAGCTCACGAACTCGATCGTGTTGATCTTGCTCAATTACTCGAACGCCGCGTTGAGCCTGCCGAAACTCATCTCCGAGCCCGACCTGGACTTCCTCGGAGCGATTCTAGCCATCGTCGGCTTACTTTGCGCAGCCATGTTTGCAGCCGGCTATCTGATTGCGCAGAGCTTTCGCGCCGACCGCGCCGGCGCCGCGTCATTAATGTTCGGGCTCGGCATGAACAATAACGGTGCGGGCCTTGTCCTGGCGTCACTCGCGCTATCCGACCATCCGGCGGTGATGATTCCGGTGATCATCTACAACCTAGTGCAGCACTTCTTCGCTTCGCTCGTCGACAAGCTTCTGACATTTAAGTTTCATGATTGATCCGGCTGGACAGCGTGTCGCCAGATCGTCGCGCGCGAGGGTTATGTGCGCGACTCCCGCGCGCTTGCCGCGCTCGGCGTGAAAGCGCTGGGCGTCACGACCGCGCAAAACCGCGGCGCGGCAAGGAAACGGCAATTTGCGCGTTAGCTTCGCCGGCGTTCACTTCGACCCGGCGACATTCTCGTCCCCGACCAGGTGTGATCCTGCTGATCAAGGCGCGGGCGTGCGTATAAAAGGTCGTTTAATTGAGAACGGACATCCCTAGGTATTGACATTCCCCCGACATTTACCTCTAGATATTGTCGTTCACGGTCTCTGGACTCGCGTCCGGAGCTAAGAGGGAATCCGGTGAGCCGCAAGGCGAATCCGGGGCTGCCCCCGCAACTGTAAGCGGCGAGCGCGATCAAAAAGCCACTGGCGCGAAAGCGCCGGGAAGGATGATCCCGCAGCGACCCGCAAGCCAGGAGACCTGCCGCGAACGC
The DNA here is from genome assembly GCF_040687965.1 of Methylocystis echinoides. NCBI lineage: Bacteria > Pseudomonadati > Pseudomonadota > Alphaproteobacteria > Hyphomicrobiales > Methylocystaceae > Methylocystis > Methylocystis echinoides. The sequence goes on along the minus strand of NZ_CP156087.1, from coordinate 65,000 downwards.
AGAGTCGTCCACGGGCGGGGCGCCCGGAGGCCGCTTGCGGGTTCTGCACGCGTGAAGTCGCAGGACGGCGCTAGCCGCTTCCCATGTCCTGTCCTCAACGCGAGCGGAGCATCGCATGACGCAGGCGGCGTTCGATTTCGACAAAAACGGCCATCTCGAGCTATTTCAGGGGCAAAGGCGCCTGCGCGCCCCGCGGGGAAGCTCGGAGGCCGGTGTCTAGGCGGCCTTCGATCGAGCAAACGCGCGAAGCGCCAATTGACCGCGGTTCCTCGCAGTTGCAGAAAACCGGTGCATCAATGACAAGCTGTAAGAGATCGTGATGCTGTTGAAGACGTTTTTCGAATCCGTTGAGCTGCACCGGGATTACAAGTTTGTCAGCCTACGGTTTCGCCGTCCCTTCAAGGTGCTCTCGACCTCCGCCTCAAACGGAGGTCTCGCCGATGACCTCGATATCGTGTTCAATCATCAATGCTGTGAAGCCATGGGGCACGAGATGCACCAACTCATGAAGGCTCACCGCCACCCCGCAATATACGACTCCCTCCTATTGACCGAACACGATCTTGCCGCCGCCACTGCTGCAGGGCTCGGCACCGCGGCGAATATGAATAATCTTTGCATCGCTGAAGAGCAATTTCGCGACCTTGCCGTGGCGACGATCGCGACCGGCGGCGTCGACGGGAATGCGGCCCGCGCTGGCGATCCGTCGTCCTATTATGAGTTCAGCGGAGTTTTCGAGCGCTTCGGCCCTATTGGGCCCGACCAACATGGAACAATCAACGTTATGCTGGTCATCAACACGCCTGTGTCGGATGGCGCGCTCGTTCGCGCGGTGATGACCGCAACCGAGGCCAAAACGGCCTTGTTGCAGGAGTTGTCGGCGCCCTCGCGGCAATCATCACAGATCGCCACGGGAACTGGCACCGATCAGATTGCCGTGATGGCGCCCGCCGATGGACCGCTCTAGCTAACCTCAGCAGGACATCACAGTAAGCTCGGAGAATTAATCGGCCGTACGGTCCATCGCGCCGTCAAAGACACGCTCGCCTTGCAAAACGGTCTCACGCCAATCCGTCAATCTTCCTGCGCCCGATTGCTCGAACGCTTCGGCTGCCAGCCGGACACTTTGTTCGAAGAGATAAGTCGACGCTTGCCGGCTGCATTAGCGGCGCTGGCCCGGCAAAACGACCACGATCTGGACCGCGACCCATTAACTGTAGCAGCGGTTGCAGCTCTTGTTCATCTTCACGACCAGCTGTCCTGGGGTTTGTTGCCACAAACCTGTTGGCCCGATATCGCCTGCCGACACGGGGCCCACATCGCAATTGCTGTCGCCGGACGAACGGAACGGTATAAGGATTATTGTAATCGACTAGCCAGCACCTCCGGAATTTATGAGCCCAGCAATCTTGCAACGCTCGTGGCGACCGCGCTTGCTATGGGATTTATCGACAAATGGGACAAAACCCTCATGCGCCTTGACAACGTCGTGACAACGTCCGGATCAGCCGAATAGCGGGTCCGCCAACTTGTCCGTCGGCTTGCATTGCCACGGAGGTTTTCCCGGAAGGAACAGATACGCGACGCGATCGAGAGCGTCATTCTTACTTGTCATAAGGCCTGGCGTAAAAAGCGCTTTTGCGCAAGTTGAGTTGCAAAAGTAGGGACTTTGCTGCGCGTCTTGCTCCATAACTCCGAGTGAGCGCCTTCGGTGGTAAGGGCGGCAGGTTGCGGCATCTCCGAAGTTCCGCGTGCACAAGTATAGTATCGATTTCTGCCTTTTCCTGTCGAACCGACGGGGTGGGGCTTATGGACGCGGCGCGACTGGGCGACCGTTTCGGGGAATGACTCTCGGCCAACGGCAGGCAGCAAAGATCGGATTCACCGCATTTGATTTAATGCTCTTCCCGTTTTGCCAGGGGCGATCAAAGCGCAAGCAACTCGAAGCAGCGTCATGTTGTGCCTAGGTCACGACGAAAGCTTCCGCTCAAGTCATGGAGGCCCGGGGGTTCATTCGCCGTCGCGTTCACGGTTGATGCGGAATCGCAACGGTCCATCGAATCTTTGCGCTGCTCTTATCCATACGGCTTGACTAGTCCGCCTGCTACAGGCTTTTATGATCTCGATGGTTCCCTTCGGGGATCAAAACGGGAATTCGGTGCGCGCGAGAGCGCTATTCCGAGGCTGCCCCCGCAACTGTGAGCGGAGAGCCTTCGAGCCAATATGCCACTGGGGAAATTTCCCTGGGAAGGCGGCTCAAGGCGACGACCCGCGAGCCAGGAGACCTGCCATCATTCGTGGTCACGCGCGATAGCGTCGGTCGGGGTGCACCGAGGCGGTCGATCTCCATCTTGGGCTAGTTGTCGCCCATGATGGACTCAGACCTTTCGCAGTGACGGTCCACGTCTGCTGCGAGCTCATGCTTATGAAATCCCAATTCCCGAAAGCCCACAAAGACCGCAATTGCGGCGTCTTGCGGCGTGGCTCGCCCTTCCTACCCTGCGTCCTTTCTGTGATCTTTTCGGCGCCGGCTTTCGCCCAGGAGGTGCTGCCGGCGATTGAGATCGGCACGCCGAAACCGAGCCCCAATCGCGGCGCGAGCGGCGGCGGCGCCACGACGGGAGCGCCAGCGGCTATCGAACAGGCCGCTGATGGCAACGGCACGCAAATCGGGCCTGGGAACAACGGGCAAATTTGCGCCGATGGGATCTGCAATAATCCCACGTCCTACGCCGCGCCGATCGAGTCGCTAGGGACCAAAGTCAACACGCCGGTCATGGACGCGCCGGTCACGACCAAGATGGTCACCCAGCAGATGCTTCGGGATCAGCAGGTCATCACAATCGATCAAGCACTGAAAGACGTCAGTGGCGTCGCGTTCTCGGGGGGCGGCAACGCGGCGGTTGGGAACGCGTTCACGCAAATCATTCTTCGCGGCTTTCCGACACAAAACTATTTCCGCGATGGTTTCCGGATTGACAGCTTCGGCGTGGGTGGCTTCGGCACGTCCGCAGGAGTCGCCAGCGTCAATATGGCGAATGTGGAGAGCGTCGAAGTCCTGAAAGGGCCAGCCGCCATCCTCTATGGCGCGGTGGAGCCAGGCGGCATCGTTAACATCAACACAAAGCAGCCGCTGGATAAGCCAGCATTTTCATTGCAGCAACAGTTCGGTAGTTACGCCGCCTACCGCACGGTCCTCGACGCCACAGGACCCGTCACTCAAAACAAGGATCTGCTCTACCGCGTCATCATGTCGTATGAGAACGACGGGTCATTCCGTTCGCTCGATTACGCCACAAATTTTATGATAAATCCCGTCCTGCGATGGGATATTGACGGCGGCACCTGGATCAGGGCGTCCAGTCAATTTCAACGAAACAATATGAATCAAGATAATTTCTTCACCCCGTATTTCGGGATGTTCTCCCCTCTTTGGCTTGGACGCAGTTTCAACTGGGGGCCGAGATCGCCCTACAATCAGCAGGAGGACTTTACCGAAGTCACGTTTCATCACGACTTCAATAAAGACTGGTCGTTCCAGCAAACCGCCTTTGTGCAGTTATTTCAAAACAATATGCTAAACAACGGCGGTTCTTCCTTCATCACTGACTGCGTGACCCCTGGAAGCTCGTCCTGTTATTTACCTTACCCGCCTTACTATCCGCCGCTTCAAAACAGCGTCGTTCTGTTTAACACTTCTTCCCCGCTTAACACCAGGCAGGCGGAATATTCGACGCAGGCCAACCTGGTTGGCCATTTCGATACCGGGTTTCTCGAGCATACTTTGCTTTCCGGAGCCGACTACTATCGTTTGAATTTTAGAAGCTCTTATCTGTACACTGCCTATCCGGAACAGATCGGTCTGTTCGGCGCGCCGGTTCCTTATAGTCCCGCATATAACGCTTATCCCGGCAGCGCCACGACCCAGTACTCTGACAATGTCGGTGCCTATCTTCAAGATCAGATCAAGTTGCCATATGGCTTTAACGTCCTCGCTGGCGCCCGCTGGCAATATCTCAACAGCAGAACGGGGACCAGCAACTCCGACATCTGCGGGCCCTTCGCCATCAACCCAATTGCAGGACTTGTCTTCCCCTGCAATTATGACGCAATCCTCACGACGAAACAGCTCGTCGGGCAGAGAGTCACGCCGCGTGCCGGGCTTCTGTGGCGACCGCTCGAGTGGATCAGTTTCTACGGGAATTACACCCAGTCCTACAGCCCGAATTACAACGGCAGGCTCGTTTACGGCACGAACGACCCGGCGCCCCCGAGCGCCGGCGAGCAGGAGGAGGGAGGCGTCAAGCTTTCTCTGTTCGACGGGAGACTTCAGGCCACGGCCGCCTACTACCATCTGGTCAAGACCAATATTCCCGTCTCCCTTCCCTTCAGCTTTACGTCGAGTTTCCAATACGTGAATGTTGTAGGCCAAGCGCGCTCTCAGGGTCCTGAGCTCGACATTCAGGGCGAGCTTCTGCCTGGCTGGAGCGTGAACCTCGCCTACGCCAACACCGATGCAATCATCGCCAAAACCAAGCTGAATCAATTGTCGGCGCCGGCCCCCGGGCAACCGGTTCCCTTCGTTCCCCGAAATGTCGGAGCGTTATCGTCAGCCTATGAATTCAAGGACGGCTTGTTGAAAGGGCTGAGAGTGGGGGCGCGCTACGATTATACCGGCTACCTTCCCTTCGCTCGCACGGCGAATGATGGGACTTATATCGTTGGCCAGTCTACGCCGCGCTATGGCCTGATCGGCCTCTTTGGCGCTTATGAGTACAATTTCGACAAATATAAAGTCATTTCCCAACTCAATGTGAGCAATCTCTTGGACAAGACCTACTTCGTCACGGGCGGCTTGGGGCCGACGGCTTTCGACCCGTATCATCCTTACGGGGGCGCGTTCCTGACTAATCCCGAAAGCGTAGGGTGGAACATGCAACAGTTAAACTTCAACGTCATCGGCGCGCCACGTACGTTTCGTGGGTCGATCAAGGTGTCGTTCTGAGCCCGCGCGGCGACTTTGGCGCAGGTTCAGGGGAACGGTACCAGCGCTCCCCTTACTGCTTTCAGGGACAAGAAATCGCATGACCAGTAGAGATGCTGCTGAATCGTCGCCCACACGAGTCGTGGAGCCTGACGGAACGCCTTTGGACGTGTTTTCCCTGCCGACCGATCCGGCGAGCCTCGAAGAGCTGCTTCGGGACCTCTTCGAGAACCATTGGCGAGAAATCACCTTCGGCATTCTCATTCAGGGCGCCGCCTGGGAGATGAAGACCGATCGCCCACCGACGCGCATCGGCATGCTCGACGGCTATTTGACTGTCGCTTTCGGGGTTCCGCATTTCCACGTCTGCATTGGCGAAAACAAGGGCCCGCGTAACCGGCCGACGTCGCCGGAACTGGCCCGCCATCGGCGCACGGCGCGGGCGGAGATCTACCGCCGGATGGGGCGCACCTGCGTGCCCATGTCCTGGGGCGTTCAGCTCTTCAATGGCGCAAACGAGCAACAGATCACGGTCCTGCTGCCGAACCCGTTCCTGCATCCAGAGACCGACAAGATCCTGAAGGAACCCGACTGGTCCCGTCTCGCCTTGTGGGACAAACTCCGGGCGCGATGGTTTGGCCTGACCGACCCCGACCCGATCGATCGTTCGGCAGGCCGCTTCGCGCATGCCTGACCGTTTCGCGCATCCTGGCGGCCGATTCAAGCTACGGCCGCCAGGTTTCATCCTCCTCGTCGAGCGGAAACTGCCGAAGACGAGCGGAGCCGATGGCCGAAGAGTTTCAGCCATCGCCAACCTAGGGAGACCTGAAATGACCACAATTGATTTGGCTTCTTCGCACATCGCGTCTTCTCCATCGCGTACGGCGATCGGCATCGGCGCGCTCACGATCGCAAGCGTTCTGACGACGGTAGGCTTCGCCTGCGCGGTACCGCTCGCCGCCTTCGCGGCGATCGCGGCCATGTCCTTCGGCCGTCGCGAGGCGTTGGCGTCGATCGGCGCCGTGTGGCTGGCCAATCAGGCATGGGGCTTCACCTTTATGCACTATCCCATGGATGGCGAGACCTTCGCTTGGGGCGGGGCGCTCGGGATGATCGCCGCGCTTTCGTGCGAAGCAGCGGGGCTGGCTACTCGGCGCTTCAAGGGAGTGGTTGGCGGCGCCATTGCGTTTCTTGCGGCTTTCCTCGTTTATGAAGGGTTGGTGCTCGCGATAGATCTTGCCATCGGCATGAGCGCCGAGGACATCGCGGCCGCGACCGCTGGGCGGGTTTTTCTGATCAACGCCTGCGCCTTCGGCGGCCTCTGGGCTTTGAAGACTGTCGTCGCGAGCGCCGGGTCTCGGCGCAAGGTGTCGACGACACTGGCGCCCCACCGAGCCTAAAGCATTACGCGGAGCGCCCGACTTCCAGTCGGCGCTCCGTCGCATCTGTTCTCCGCGGCTATGGAAATGGCGCTATTTGAGAATTCCCGACAAGCTGGTTTGTCTCGAAATTCCAATCCACCAAGAAAATGGCGTTCCGCGGCGCCGTGAAACTGATTATCCTTTTGCCGCCACATGCGACGACGCTTTGGGCCGTGACGAAGCCAATCTGACGTTCTTGCCCGGTGCGATTGCAGACGAAAATGGGCAACGACGTCCTCTGACTGACGGCTTCCCATTCGCCGTTGGGACCATGTAGCCCAGGCCCCCAGGCAGCGGATGATACAAGCGCGCGCGCGCCCTGATCTGCAAGGGCTTGGGCGATCCACGGCGTGAAGGCGTCCGCGCAGATGAGCAGACCGACAAGCCCAAATCCATCGACAGGGATGGCGTGAACGCCGTCCCCAGGCGAAGACCATGACTCGGCGCCGACACGCAGGGTGTTGATCTTCCTGTGACGCCCAGCGATTCGACCTGTCGGATCGACGGCAATCATCGTGTTGTACAATTTGTTCCCGTCCCGCTCGGGGACAGAAAGGAAGACGGTCGTGCGACGTCTGCGCGCGAGGTCGACAACGCCCTGAACCCACGCGTCGGGTTGGCTTTCGATCCAGTCAGTGCCTATGTGCTCAGCGAACTCATATCCAGTGGTCGCCAATTCGGGCGTAATCACCCAATCTGCGCCAGCATCGGCCGCGGATGCAATTCCCGCCTCGACGAGTTGCCGATTTTGTTCCAACGCGCCGGGGACCGGAGCCAAGTGCAAGAGAGCAATCCGCTTTACAGGAGCCGTCATATCAGTGAACCTGCTCGCCCAATTGTCCCGTTCCGACAGTCGCTAGAATAGGCCGACAAGGATCTTCGCCTTGTAGGTAGCAGGATCAGGCCTGGCCCAGTCTTCAAAGATGCAATATCGTTCCCGCCGATGGAAGCCAAGCTCGTTCGATAGGAACTGCGAACATGAGCGCTCCGAGTCTTGCCGGTGAGACGGAGAGCGCTTCGTTTTTTTCCCATCACTGTCGACCCCGTCGCTGGCGTCTTGTTTGCCTGTTGCTGACGTGCTCTCCTTGCAACGAAGGCCGGCGGATTCTTCAAAGTCAGGCGCCGTTGCCTGGCACCGCCGTCCTCTGTCGTAATCCAAGGCGAATAGCATGTATCCGCCCACACGAATCGTCTGCTTGACCGAGGAAACGACCGAAACCCTTTATTTGCTGGGTGAGCAACAGCGCATCGTCGGAATCTCTGGCTATACTGTCCGGCCACCGCAGGCGCGTAAGGAAAAACCGCGGGTTTCGGCCTTCATCTCTGCAGTTATTCCTAAGATCCTCGCTCTGGAGCCCGACCTCGTCCTGACCTTTTCCGATCTGCAGGCCGATATTGTAGGGACGCTTATCCGGGCTGGCATCTCCGTCCATGCCTTCAATCAGCGCACCATCAGCGAGATTCTCGACATGATCAGAATGATTGGCGCGCTTGTAGACGCGAAAGATCGCGCCAGCACTTTGGTCGATCGGCTGGTAGCCAACCTCGAAGCCACGCGGCGGCGAACAGCCGGGCAAGCCGCGAGAGCACGAGTTTATTTTGAAGAGTGGGACGAACCAATGATATCGGGTATCTCCTGGGTGTCCGAACTGATCCATATTGCAGGAGGCGACGATATTTTTTCCGAGCTCGCCAACCGCAAATCCGCAAAGGACCGTGTTGTGACTCCCGATGAGGTAATCCGTCGCGCGCCCGACATCATCATCGGCTCTTGGTGCGGCAAGAAATTCGACAAGAATAAGGTTGTCGCCCGACCTGGATTTGGAGCGGTCCCAGCAGTTCGCGATGGGCGTCTCTATGAAATCAAGTCTCCTTTGATCTTGCAACCAGGGCCGGCGGCGCTCACAGATGGATTGGCGGCGCTGGAGGGAATTATCGGCGCAGCGAAACTATCCTGAGCGTGCTGAGAACTGCCGGCGGTATTGTCGCAATAAACCTCTGATCGCGCGCGTCCTCACTGAGTGTGTGCCCAACGCTGGGGAGACCCATCGGCGAGATAGCCTCGATCTTCGCTGTTTCAAGATCGACTATTCATCGGACGCTCAGCCTCGGGGCTAAACGCATTGCGCTAGCCAAATCGTATGACGCTCAAATGTGTGTCGAGATCGTAGCGATACTGGCGCTGCGCGTGTGAGCGAGACCAGCGACTGGCAGTTGGCGACTTTCCAAGCGACGAGGCGTATTGTGGCCTCACGACGACCGAGTGCGCGCCCTTCTTCGACAGGGTCGTGTCGTCGATGATCAGCCACGAATCTGAGCCGCGCACCATTCTGTCTGCTTCGTGGAGCAGCGCCTTTTCCAGCGACGCGGCGTCCCAAACGCTGCTGGCGATGAAGTGATGAAGCTGGTCGTAGCCGACGTCGCCATCCCGCGCCGCCATGGGCTGCATGCTCTTGCGGTCGCCTGCGCCGATCAGCCCCGCCACATAAACCGGACACATCCGCGCCCGGTTTTGTGCCGAAGTGCGCCAATGAAAGGCGCGAGCCAACGTTCGAGGATCGGACTTCCAGCTCTCGTCCATGGTCGGCCCTCCAAAAGCCGACCACCCATGAAACACGCAAAACGAATCCGAGGGAATCCCAAAAGTGCCGGGCCTCTTAAAAATCTGCCAAAGTAGTGCTAGAAGCACGGCCCCTTAACCCGCATAATGACTATCGCAACATCGTCATCCAAGGGATAGTCCGCGCAAAACGCCCGTACCTCCGCGAGGATCCGCGTCACCAGGTCTTCAGGAGGCGAAGCGCGATGCGCCAACAGCGACGAGGACAACCGGTCGATCCCAAAAAATTCCTGCTTCGCGTTTCTCGCCTCAATCACACCATCCGTATAAAGCGCTAGCAGATCGCCAGCGAAGAGCTGAATGCTTTTCTCTTCAAACGTCACGTTACGCATCGCCCCCAAGACTAAGCCGTTTGCATCAAGTGATAAGCATCTGTTGGCGGAAGCCCGCAACAATAATGCTTTATTATGACCTGCGTTCGCATAATGCAGCAGTCCTGTGCCGGAGTCGTATTTTGTAAGAAACATTGTGATGAATGATTCCGTCTTGTTTAGGTCGTCATAAAGCACTTCGTTCAGCTGATGCAGGATATTTCCCGGCGCGGGTCCGCTCGTTCCGTACAGCCGGGTCTCAAGGTGCAATGCACTCCGCAATTCGGTCATGAGAAGGGCTGCGCCGACATTATGTCCGGAAACATCTGCAATTACGACGTCGATTGTTTTAGCATTTTCGAAGAAATCGAAGTAATCACCTCCGACATGACTTGCGGGCAGGCAAACTCCGGCAACTTCGGCCGCGGCGAGGCGCAGCGTCGTCCTTGGCAGAAGCGACAGTTGAATATGCTTTGCTATTTCCAGTTGTCGCCGATTTTCATCCGCCTTTCGGCGCTCGGTCACATCAGTGTGACTCTCTACATAATGTGTGATATCACCGCTTTCGTCGGCAACTGGCGCGATAGAAAGCTCGTTCCAAAACGGGGCGCCTCCTTCTCGGTAGCTTCTTAACGTTGCCTCGTAATCTTGGCCATGCTCAAGGGCTTCGGTCATCCTCTCGAGGGTCGCGAGATCAGTTTCGGGCCCGCGTAGTATGCGGGTATTTTTGCCGATCAATTCTTCGGTCGAATACCCAGTGATCCGACAAAGCGCGGGATTGACGTAGATATTCGGAAGCCCCGGAACTCGCGCATCACATATCGCAACTCCGACATGCAACGATTCCATTGCACGATTGCGCAAACGCAAGGCATCTTCAAACGCCTTGCGCTCAGTAATGTCATGGTCCACGCCCCGCCACCGCAAAATCTCGCCGGATTCTCCGAAGAGCGGCATTCCGCTCGACTCGGTGAAGACGATGTGTCCGTTCTTATGACGATACTGATTGACGAGATTTAAATACGGTCGAGAGAGGTTGGATGCGACAGAAGATAGGTCGTCTGAGCATTGCAGCTCGAGATAGCACTTCCCGACGATCTCCTCAGGAGAAAAGCCGAGAATCTTTGTAACCGCCACGCTGCTGTACGTGTAGCGACCCTCGGGATTTTGCTCCCACAACCACTCTCCCGTCATTTCCGCGATGTTTCGGAATCTTTCTTCGCTCTCCGCGAGAGCTTCCTGTTCGAGTTTAAGCGCAGTGATGTCTTCTTGAATCGCTAAGTAATGCGTGATCTCGCCGAGCGCATCGCGAAGAGGTGTTATCGTCTGTCTCGCCCAATAGCGGGTGCCATCCTTCCTACGGTCCTCAATCTCGCCGCGCCATTCGCGGCCCTCAAGAATTGCCCGCCACAAGCGTCGATATTGGTCACGATCGGCGTGCCCTGCTTGAAGCATCCTGGGATTTTGCCCCATGAGCTCATTAGCGTCGTATCCCGACAGGCGCACAAAGCTTCCGTTAACATATTCGATTACACCATCTTTATTCGCTATGAGCACAGCATTTGGGCTTTGATCTATTGCAGAGGAAAGCGTCAGCACTTTTTGCTCCGCCCGAATGCGGCTTGTCAGGTCCTGCGCAATTCCCACGAACATTCGCCGCTCCCCCAATCGGGTGTCTCCGATGGACAGAAAGATCGGCAAGACGCAGCCGTCCTTACGCTGAGCGTTAACTTCACGTCCCACCCCGGTAATTTTTTTGATCCCAGCTTGCAGATAGTTCAAGAATGAACGGTCATAAACATCTTGATCTAAGGACGGCATCAGAATCGTAATTTTTTCTCCCCTGATCTCATCGCGCCGATAGCCGAACAACTTCTCCGCCCCGGAGTTGAAGAATTGAATCGCCCCGGTTTCATCTATCAAGATGACGCCGTCGGGAACGGCATCGAAGATCCCGTGGAGCGTCTTTCTAATTTGCGTAAGTGACTGTGGTCGACTCCCCCGTCTGCGTTTACGCAAGTTCATCATTTCCACGACCCCCGCGCACAGCGCGAAAACGGTTATCATCGCCAGTCCCTTTGCGCTTTTCGCGGGAGCAAACCTGCTTTTCTGCCCCACGAGAGCGACTTCCCAGGAAGCTTAGACCCTTCATTACCGGTGTCCCTCCAGGGGGAAACTTCCTCCTTCCAGCGCTCAAGCTGACGGACAAAAGGCCGATTCTGTTGCTCGAGAGCGGAGCGGTCAAAAGACCGCTACGCTTTTTCTTACATTAGAGCCGTTCTCCGATCCCGCCATAGAATGGTGTGAACGTCGCTATAGATGCTGGTCGCGCAGCGCCGGTAAAGAAGCCGATTCGTCGGGCCCGCTCTGCAGGCCCCGCTCCCGTCGATCTCATTGTTGCCGCGACTCGGATCGACCGGCTCCTATGCCACGCCCTCGGCTGCCCAAAGGGAGGCTCGAGCTATCGCCTGCACAAAAACGGAGACGTCCCGCCAAACATGCTCGGACGAAAGCAAGCATCCAGCCCCGCGCGGTCGCGCCGCGAGCTCAATTGGGTGATGGGCGCTTATCAAGCTGCGCGATTTCTCCTGACGCCACGGCTCGCGAGGCCACTGACGGATTTGACGCCTTCGTTGAACCGAGGCAACTCGTGAGCGCCCAACTATGCGCTTGGCGGCCACAGTACCGGGCACACCGCGAACAGCTCGCCCGGCCGATGCTGCCGATGGACGATTCGGCGAGTCTCATCAGAATCGCTGGCCAGGAAATTGGGAGCAGCCCCGACGCAACACGCGCAGGGAGCGAGGCGAACCTCGCTGCTTTCACCAGGTCAGTAAGAACGCGCGGTCGCATCCAACAGTGCGGAGATGGCGGAGGGATGTCCGGTCGCTCCAGAAGGACAACTCTCGTTGCAGACCCGTGCCACGCAACCAAATTTCTAGACGACGGCTCAGCCGGTAGGTCAACTAGCGCACAAGGAAGCGACATCTCGGCGCACGTTATGCTCGCCAGGTAACGGACAAAAGGACCGACCTGCCCTACTGAGTTAGAGTAGTTTTTCGAAGAAACTGTATTAAGTGCGACGCGGATAGCGTAGAAGGAAAGACCCATAGGAACGCGGAACTCCTGCCAGCGTCGCGGTGCCCATGCAGACCAAACCTGAGCCGAACGAGCGTCAACATTTCACCCACGCCGGTGAGCGCGCGCTCAGCAAGGCAATGCTCAACGCCGTGCTTGACGCACTGCCCGTAGGGGTGATCATCGCGGACGCCCATGGCAAGATCATTCGCGATAACGCCGCGAGCCGGAGGCTTTGGGGGACGCCGCCCGTAACGACAAATTGGGAAGGCTACTCCGACTGGGTTGGCTATTGGCCTAACTCTGGCCAACGCCTAACGGCCGAGGAATGGGCGATGGCGCGAACGCTGCAGACCGGGGAGGCGATCCGCAACGAGCTTGTGCAAAGCGAGCATTTCCAGACCGGCGAACGGCGCTTCTTCTTCAACAATTCAGCTCCCATTTACGATTCGGGTGGCCAGATCGTCGCTGGCGTCGTGGTCGAGGTCGACGTCACCGAATTCCGTAAGGTTGAAGATCAGCTGCGGGAAAGCGAAGAGCGACTGCGCCATCTCAACGCCGACCTAGAGCGTCAAGTCGAAGAACGCACAGCGCAGGCTAAGGAAGCGATGGGGAAGCTATTCGAAGCACAAAAATTGGAGAGTATCGGACAGTTTACCAGCACTGTCGTCCATGACTTCAATAACGTTCTGGCCGTCATAATGGCAAATCTGCGCGTGCTGCAGAGGCAGTTAAAAGGGCAGCCGCACGCGAACGCCATTGACGACGCGATCGCCAATGCCAACCGAGCGGCGAATCTGGCCGGACGGCTTCTTCTCTACGCCAGGCGCGGGGACTCCGAACCTCAACCGATTTGTGTTCGAGAATTGTTTGAGGGCATGCGCGAACTGCTAGTACCCACTATCGCTGATTGATGAGTCATGATTCAAGGCTGCATGAGCAGCCAGTTGAAAGCGACGCCAATTGAATTGACGGATGAAGAGCGGACCGAGCTCGAGGGCTTGGCGCGCTCGACCAGAACGGAGCATCGCACGCGTCTGAAGGCGAAAATCGTGCTCATGGCGGCCGAGGGCGCCGCTACCCGGGCGATTGGCCGCGCGCTCGGATGCACCACCGGCACGGCGTCGAAATGGCGCGTGCGCTACGCCGAGGATCGGCTTGCCGGATTTTCGGAAGTCGGCGAGCGCGGCGCGGCGCCTAAATACGACGAGGAGACCGACCGGCGCATCCTGGCCTTGCTCAATCGCAAACCGCCGGAAGGCTACGCCAACTGGACGGGACCGCTCGTCGCCAAAGCGCTTGGCGACGTCAATGTCCAATATGTCTGGCGCTTCCTGCGCACGCACAAGATCGACCTGTCGGGCCGCAAGTCCTGGTGCGTCAGCAACGACCCTGAGTTCGCGGCCAAGGCCGCTGAGATAGTCGGGCTCTACATGGCGCCGCCCGAGAACGCCATCGTGCTCGCAGTGGACGAAAAACCATCGATCCAGGCACTGGAACGCTCGCAGGGTTATTTGAAGCTGCCGAACGGACGCGCCCTGATCGGTCAATCGCATGATTACAAAAGGCACGGAACGACAACACTTTTCGCAGCGCTCGATCTCGAGAGCGGCAAGGTCGTCGGCAAACATTACAAGCGCCGCCGTCGCGTCGAGTTCCTCGACTTCATGAACAAGGTCGTCGCCGCCTATCCCGACAAGGAAATCCATGTCGTTCTGGATAATCTCTCTACGCACAAGCCCCGGCGCGACATGTGGCTCAAACGCCACAAGAACGTGCATTTCCACTTCACGCCGACGCACGCCTCTTGGCTCAATCAAGTCGAAATCTGGTTCTCGATCCTCTCGGGCAAATCGCTGAACGGAGCCTCGTTCCAAAGCGTCCCCGAACTCATCGCCCATATCGAGGCGTTCATCGAAAGCTACAATGAAACCGCAAGGCCGTTCGTCTGGACCAAAAGCGAAGTCCACCAAAAACGCCTCAAACCTTGTTTCGCGGAACAGTGATTCTGGGTACTAGCATGCTCTCTAGGACCAAGCATCGACATGATTCTCGATGCGCCTCCCGAGTTACCAGATATACTGGCCGAGCCGCACCTGCTGGAACTCGCGCTCGTGAACCTTGCGACCAACGCTAGAGACGCGATGCCGAAGGGCGGGACTTTCTCGATCAGTCTCGACAAAGCGCAGGTTGCGGATGCAAACGCTGCTGCTTTGAAGGCTGGCGATTACTTGCGAATCTCGGCGTCAGATACCGGTTGTGGCATGAATGAAACGACGGTCTCGCGCGCCACCGAACCGCTCTTCACCACGAAAGCGGGCCAGAGCGGCACCGGGCTGGGTCTGTCTATGATACGCGACTTCATCACGCAAGCGGGCGGCGCAATGCAACTCAGGAGCGCGGAAGGAAAAGGTACCTTGGTCGACATTTGGCTGCCGGCGCTCCCGTAATGGAGGGCTCGACTGCGGTGCGGGGCTTAGGCAAGGCTCGGCGCCATCTTGAATGATTTCGCAGCTGCAGCTTGACGCCCAGCACGCGAAGGCGGCGAGTTCAGGCGAGGCGCGTGGGCGCGAGAAACGCCGTACCCGCTAGCACGCCACCGAGAGGTGATAGACATGGCGCTTCTTGCTCATCGCGGAGCGAGAAGAGCGCGACATATGTGGAACGGCCCCGCGGGCAAGCGCTTTTTTAGACATTTCATCCTTCGGTATCGGTGCGATCAGCGCGGTTGTGCACTGCTGGCCCCGAAGAAATCCGCGATGCGAGGGGCTGATCAATCAGACGCGCTGTAAGTGCATTGTCGCACCGGCCGCTTGCGCCGCTCAAGCCATGCGTCCGCGAACGGTGGTCGAGCTGCACTCGGGCTCGCCTGAGCTGTAATTTGAGAGGACGCGTGCAAGCGCGCGCGGATCGACCGGCTTCTTGAAGCGCGGGGCGTCCGCATAGGCGGGGGGGATAATCCACGCGTCATAGCCAGTGGCGAAGACGAAGGGCACGCCGCGCGCTCGCAAGGCGTCGGCGACAGGGAAGATCTTCTCCGTCCCGAGCGTGACGTCGAGCACCGCGGCGTCAATCGCCGGCTCGCCGGCCAGCAAAGCCAGCGCGTCAGCCACCGATCCGACCGGGCCGATAACCGTGACGCCGAGGCCCTCCAGCAACTGCGCCAGGTCGGCGGCGATGATGTACTCATCCTCCACGATGAGGATGCGTCGGCCACTCACTGCGCTCATCGCTTGCTCAACCATCGACGCTCTCCTCGCGCTCGAGTACGACCGTAATCCGACAGCGCACCCCGTCCGGGCCGAACTCGAGGCTAGTCTTGGCTTTAAGCTGGTAGGGAAGCGCGCGCTCGATCAGCTCACGGCCATAACCTCCCGGTGACGAACCGTCGCCCTGGTCAGGCATGTCGACGCCCGTTTCGCGCCACTCGAGCGCCACGCGCCGCTCCTCCGCCTCGCCATCTTCAATACGCCATCTAATGCCCATTTTGCCGGACGGTTGCTTGAGCGCGCCATACTTTACCGCATTGGTCGCGAGCTCATGGATCGCCAGCGCCAAGGCCTGCGCCACGTTGGCGGGCAACATGACGCTCGGGCCATCGATGGTCACCTTGTCGCGATCCAGGTGACCGCCCCCATGCGCCTCAAGCTCCATTTCGACGAGCTCGCGCAAATCGACGGGGCCATGATCCGGGCGCGCGAGCAGCCCCTGAACGCGGCTGAGCGCTCGCAGCCGCCCATCGAA
Source organism: Methylocystis echinoides (assembly GCF_040687965.1). NCBI lineage: Bacteria > Pseudomonadati > Pseudomonadota > Alphaproteobacteria > Hyphomicrobiales > Methylocystaceae > Methylocystis > Methylocystis echinoides. The sequence goes on along the minus strand of NZ_CP156087.1, from coordinate 48,842 downwards.
CTCCGCTGCGAATCCGTCGAGCGAGCGGCTGGCGCGCATGGTCTGTCGCGCGATCGACTGCACGACGGCGAGCAGATTGCTGGTCCGGTGCTGGAGCTCCGCCAAGAGTATCTGCTGGCGCTCCTGGAATTCACGCATGTCGTGAACGTCGGTCGAGGTGCCCACCCAGTCGCCGTCGATATCGGCGACCGGCTTCGCCCTTGTCTGGTGCCAGCGGAACTCGCCGTCGGCGACTCGCCGAAAACGATGCTCAACGTAATACTCGCCGCTTTCCCAAGCCCTGGTCCAGGCGGCAAGGGTGTCCTCGCGGTCCTCGGGATGGACAGCGTCCACCCAACCAAAGCCCAGACTGTCTTCAAGCGACAGACCGGTAAATGCAATCCACTGTGGGCTGCCCCAGCTGCGCGCGCCGTTGCGCTTCGTGCGAAAGACCAGCTGGGGGATGTTGGTCGCGAGCAGGCGGAACAATTCTTCGCTCTCGCGGACTCGCTGCTCCGCCGCCCGGCGCTCCGTCAGATTACGAAAGATCTTGACGAAGCCGCTGCCGTCCGCGAGCCGCATCATGACGCCCGATCCCCAGAAACGCGACCCGTCCTTTCGCTGGTGCCACCGCTCGTCCTCGGCGCGCCCCCTGGCGCGGGCCTCAGCCCGCTCCCGCTCGGGCACGCCGGCCGCGCAATCTTCTGGCGCGAAGATCACGTCCCCGCTGTGGCTGAGTATCTCCTCTTCGCGATAGCCGAGCAGGCGTTCAGCTCCGGCGTTCCAGCTCGTCACCTCGCCGCGGCTGTTCATGGCGATGATGGCGAAATCGGTCGCGCTGTCGACCAACAGCCGCAGCAGTTCGTCGCTGCCTGGACCACCGCATTTGCTCAGTCGATCTGTCACCTTCGTCATCCGCTCTTTAGCAAGCCGGGCTGATTGTGTTCCGTGGCGACCAGGTTCGCATGCTCTGCTGGAACAAAGGGTTCGGCGAGAAGGGATAGGCCGGGCCTTTCCAACCTTAGCTAGTTCGCGTTGGGGCGCGGGGAAGGCTTTCCGTGTGCTTGCTAAGCGCAACCGCGCAGGCTTGAGAATGTTCTACCAAGACAAACAAGGCGTCGAGGAAAGAAAACAGACACGAAAATGGCTTTGGCGAAGAGATGATCAAAATATTTTGATCGCTGTATAGCAAGGGCAAAAGGGCATATTGTGGCTATGCCTGTTAAGTGCCTAATTTTCGTGCGGATAAACCCCTAGAGCTCGTATTTTTTGTCGCGTATTTAAAAGAACAGCGCAGGGTCATAACCTGAGGAGACGCCGGTGCGCCTGTTGATCATCGAGGAAAACGCGATCATCGGCGAGGATCTGGAGTTGAGCGCCCTCGACCTCGGTTTCCGCGAGATCATGCGCGCGCACGACGAAGCCGCGGCGATCGAGATGGCCAGAGCCCACCCTCCCGATCTGATTGTCTGCGACGTGCGCTTAGGAGCGTCTACCCCCGGCGTGCGCGCTGTCAATGAAATTCTGCATCATGGTCCTGCGGCGATCGTTTTCCTCACGGGCCTTTTGCCGGGAAACGAAATTGTCGTGGATGACGCAGGCGTGGCGATGCTCGGCAAGCCTTTCAATACGAGGGGCCTCCGGGAGGCTATCAGCCGCACCACCACGAAGCCCGCCGGCAGCTACGTCCAAGTCGTCATCCGTTGATCCGCCAATAAACCGCCGTGCCCGGCCAAAAAAATGCGGCCCATCCCGAAAAATCGTAACGGACCGCGAAGCATTATTAGGTGCTGAAAGCGAGTGAAGGACTACCGAATGCGCATCACGGCGGCATGACGAAATGCCCAGGAGCAGCCGCAAGGTTTTTCCTTTCCAGATGGAAAAGCCCCCTATGGCGGCCTCTCCAGCTTATCTGGTTGCCTCGCTCACGGCCGTCATTGCCAGCAGCCGTTTACTTTGGGCGCGCTCCTTGGGTGTCTATGGCGGCAAAGTTGAGCTTGCCTCAAAACGGGTTATGGTGGCTTTCAAGCAATGGCCCAACGATTCAGTCGCATTTTTGTAAAATTACATGGAAACGCGGAAAATCCACACCGGGCCTCTCTTATCAAGCGCCGCTTGCAAGCTAATGGCCGTTCGCGCGATTCCACCGGTAAGGCTTGGTCGCCGTCGCGCCCTTCGCGATCACGCGCTGCGCCAACTCCGAAATTTTTGCTCAAGCGTAACAGCAAGCGCTCGGAGAGAAGATCGTTTAGCCAGAGACGGCAATTAGCCGCATTGGCGCGGCGTCGAGGTGCCGACGGCGAGGGCTGGGCCCTATTGAGCGCGCCCATGGCGATGAACCCTAACGTGGCAATTTATCGCATTGCAACAATCGGCGGATCTGCCAATTTCGGACGACGTCCCTTCCCCGAGGAAAAACTGGCCCGGCCCCGCCCGGGCCTTTCTTCCCCGCAAGCCTTGTCCGCCCCGAGCGCGCGCTTCCTATCTTCCGTCACACCGACCAGCGACGTGGCGCTAGGTTGGCCGCCCACGCTCTGCACCTCGCATCAACGCTTTGTTTCGGTAATCAAACGCCGACGCCAGCGGCGCTTTTGGTGCAAACAAAGTTGGACGAAGCCGCCAGAAATTAGGCGCGTCCAACAGCCCTGCTAGGTATAATCCCTATCTATGCCAGAGGGCTCCCGGGGAGTAACTTGCACTCCTCCCAGACGAACGTCTTTACGCCATCCATCCCGCATCGGGATTGGAGAAAAAGGGAGAGTCTCTCGCCTGCTCCCCCAAAGACGTAAGAGAGGCGTCATCTCGCAGAAACAAACAGGGATTAACGATCAGGCGCACTTCTCACTTGCCAGTCGCGCCCTAGCTGCCGGCGTGACGAGCAAAGCGGCCGATCGGGTTGATAGGGGCATGGCGAAGTCGTTGCCTGGCGACCTATAGACTGCCGCGCAATATGCCACTAGAATATCATGACTATAGGAAAACTAGAGTATGGGAGAGACCCATGATGAAGCTCGCGCAATGCGCCGCCCAGTCTGGAATCGCTTCCGACGGCGGCGAGGGCTGTGCCCCGGCTAGCAGGTTACTGTCAAGCTACCTTCTCAACATTCATCGTGGACGGGAAGTAGTTAGGGAAATGCTCGACCGCGATCGTCACTGTTTCCTCGAGCTAGGCGCGAAAAGCCGCGCCGCGGAACTGGAAACGGCTTTGCGCCTGTTCGTAACCCGCTATCCGCAGGCAGGATAAGATTCGCCCCTCCATCGATCAGCGCGCCTGATGTCCGTTTGCGAACCTCTTTTGCACGTGGTTGGGGATCAAAAAGAACGCCCCGCTCGGAGTTGCCATAGGGAAGCGCGCGCGCATGCGCTTCCCTATGAAATTCGCTTAAACGGAGCCTCGACGGGGCGATTCGAAGACCTGCGCGACGCGGCGGCGTCGGCAAGGATCGCGAAAGGGGCTCAGCCGGATGCAACTGTCGTGATCGTCGACGCCAAAACCCGCCGCCTGATCATCGAGATCGTGGCTTAAGGCTTTCGAAAAGCGCCCAAATCAACAAGACGAAATGGCCGGTTGGCGTCTCCGCCTGGTCTTTCGGCGAGCGGCAGGGCTCGCGGCTTTGGCAAACAGAAGGATGCTCGCACATGTACATGTCCCCGACGTTCTTCCTCGAGATGGGACTGCGATCCCTTGCGCGTAATCCCTTTTTCAACCCGGCGGGCGTCGCGCTCCAAGAAGGAGAAAGCGATTTCCGTCTCTTGGACAAACGTGACGGCCTCGTCGTCACCCTCGGCCCGAATGCTTCGATCTTCGATCGGCCCGGCCGATCTGTGTGCCGAGCGCCTGGAACAAAAACAATCCCCCGCCAATGCCCTCATCCGCTGCCGAAGCGGTCCAAGATCATGCGCGAAATCAGCATATTTCTGCGGATTTTATGCGGAGGCGGCGACGTCCGTCTCAACCAGATCGCGTCGCTGAGCGAGCAGCGGGAAATCCTGCTCACGGCTGGTGAGGGAAACGTCGCCGAGAAGATTGATCTGGCCGAGCTCGCCAGAGATGGCGCGCCGCCGCTTCTTTTCCTTCAGCCCGCCTATCTATGTTCGTCTGCAAATGTAACGATCCGCTCTGTGGCTTGCGATCCGTCGATTATAAGTTGGGCGCGCGCTCCGTATGTCTACAAGGCAGGGTTTCCGCCCGAATTCGGCACGTCAGCGATCTTGTGTCTTTCGGGGCGAACCATGGTCTGGTGTGAGCGGCTGGCGCCCGGGGAGAGCCGCGACTTCGCCCTCGGCAATGTCATCGCCGCCACCGCCAATATCGATTCGACTTTACGCCCAACGAGCAAGCATCATCCCGAAACTGGACGCCTCGCAGAAGCAGGCGCACGGCTCGAAAATGATGCTATTGTTGTGCAAGCCGGTGACGGCGCGACGCGATCGCTGAGAGACGGGGTGAGGGATTTCTTTCGCGCGGCTAGAATCCTCTTTGAATCGATACGCGCCCGCGAAGGATTTTTCCTTTGCGAGATGACCAACCGGTCTGACAAGACAGCCTATGTATTCGTGCAACTCAATAGGAACGGGTTTTATGGCGGTTCTGGGCTGGTGGGTTTTGTCATAAGGTTCATTTCGGCGTTTTTCCGGTATTCCCATCTGTCCCTGGGGCGCTAGCGAGAGAGGGGCATGTGAGCCGGTTTTGAAGCGCGTACGCGCTTGGGCTCGGGCCGCGCTTGCCGACCTGCGTGAAGGTGTCACCTCTGCATAGGGCGGCGAAGAGATCAGCGGTCTCGCAGCCTGGATCGCCGACAGCGGTCCTATGGTTCTAGATTGCCATAGGCGTCGAACCTGGCCACGTGTCGTCCTCGACAAAACGAGCCGCTCTCGCCCTCGCTCGGCCATCCGTCCAACATTTCGCCAAGGGAAGATTGGCCGGTGCTCCTAGACGTCCTGGCTTTTTCCGCTGCGCGCCGCCTCGATCCTGGCAATATCGATCTTATGCATCGTCATCATCGCATCAATCGCGCGCTTGGCCGCCGCCCTGTCGGGGTCGGTCGTCGCCGCAAGCAGCGCGCGCGGTGTAATCTGCCACGAAAAGCCCCAGCGGTCGCGGCACCATCCGCACATGCTTTCTTCCCCGCCATTGCCGACGATCGCGTTCCAATAGCGGTCGGTTTCCGCCTGGTCGTCGGTCAAAATCATGAAACTGACCGCTTGGTTGGGCTTGAAATGAGGACCGCCATTCAGCCCGATGAACGCGCGGCCGAGCACGGTGAATTCGACCGTCAGTTCCTCGCCCTGTTTCGCCGACGGATTGTCATTGGGCGAGGCGTTGGCTGCGCTGACGTGACTGTCAGGAAAGGTCGCGGCGTAGAATTCGGCGGCCTCGCGAGCTTTGCCGTGACCGAACCACAGGCAGGTGGTGAGTTTGTCGGACATGATCCTTCTCCTGCATTGATGGCTCGTTGCGAGGAAATTTCTCCGTTCACCCGACAGCCAGTCCGCCAGTTTCGCGCAACTGCGCCCTACCGTCGCGGGCGTCGCCGCCGAGCAGCGACCGTAGCGTTTCGCTAGGTCCACCGCGCAACGTCTCAGAAATGGCAAACCCAGGGTGGAGGCCCTATCTCGAATTTACGTCATCCTAGGAGAATAGCCATGCCATGGAAGTCAAGCGACGCCAAACGACATACAAAGAAGGCGGATACCCCAAAAAAACAAAAACAATGGTCAGACGTAGCGGACTCAGCGCTGTCCCGCGGAGCTTCCGAAGGCTCAGCGATTCGTCAAGCCAACTCATTCATAGCGAAGGAGACGACGAGTAAGAAAAAACGCTGAAAAAGGTTGGCCCGCTTGGGTTGGATATATGAGCGTCTCGAATTCAATGGCGCAGTTGGTTGTTTGGCGATGCGAACCGTCTCCTCTCGCGCCTGTCTGCGAGAGATGGTCGCACGACAGAAACGCGAGCGGTTCTATCGTCGCGCATGGCGAGGCCCAGCAACGGCTCCAGCTTGCAACACATCGGTCGACTCCTTGGCGATCGCCGGGCGGCCAAGGCCCTTCTCCATGGCTTTGATCTCGGTAAAGCCCAGAGCGCCAGTCATCTCGAATGGCGTATCGTAGGGCGGGGTCGCGCGATAGCCCCCCTTTTACGCAAGCGTGAGAATTTCTCCCTGTAGCCCAAATCCACGACGCCCGGACGGCTTCTACGGAGTGGAGCTCCAGACACGAACGCCGGTCCGGCGCGTCTTTGTCGAAGCCGCTTCCAGCCGCTTGACCCGCCGCTTTCTCCTCTTAGAATGGATGTAGCACTGGCTTGTGAATATCGCTCACGGCCCTAGGTTGGCAATGAGACCTTCGTGCAAACTTCCCCGCGCCGGAATGACATGAAAAGGTGAGCGATGGCGGCAGATGGAGATCAGGTGACGCCCGATCGACGCTTCGCCCCTTTGGAGGCGATCCTTTGCACAGAAGAGCTTTGGCGCCGCCCTAGGCGGCCCCCGGACTTCGAAACCGAGAACAAAGCCCTGGGGAAGCTCGTGAGCGCCTTGGCCCAATCGCCTCGGACGATTTTGCAGACGCTGGCTGACACTCTGCTCGAGGTTTTTAACGCGGACTCTGCGGGGATCAGCCTGCTCACCGCGGATGAGAAGCATTTTCATTGGGCGGCCATCGCGGGCGCATGGGCGCCCCATATAGGAGGCGGCACTCCGAGGGAGTTCGGTCCTTGTGGCGACGTCCTCGATCGCAAGACGCCGCTTCTCTTTAGACACTGGGAGGTCCGGTATCCCTATCTTGCGGAGGCGACGCCTTTAGCGGAGGAAGGACTTTTGGTTCCCTTCTTCGTCTCAGGGAAAGCAGTCGGCACCGTCTGGACAATTGCGCACGACCGCCGCCGCAGATTCGATGCAGAAGATCTCAGGCAACTCGAGAGCATCGGACGCTTTGCTTCGGCGGCCTACCAGACAGTCAAGCTCCTGAATGCGCAGGAAGCAAGCCGGGCCGCCCTAGATGGCATGGACGCGGCCAGCCGATCGAAGCATCTTCTGGAGGCGATCATAGAAACGACCCCGGACTGCATAAAGATTGTTGCGCCCGACGGTACGCTGCTTCGGATGAATGCTGCGGGGCGCGAAATGATTGAATTGGGGGCGGCAGATCTCGCCGATGGGGCCTGCATCTTAGATTTGATAGCCCCCGAATTCCGGGAGGGCTGGCAGGAGCACCATCACCGAGTCTGCGCCGGGGAAAAGCTGAGCTGGGAATTCGATCTCATCGGGTTGAAGGGAACGCGGCGTCATATGGAGACGCGTGCGTCGCCCATCCGGCTGCCGGACGGCATGGTCGCGCAATTGGCGGTCACCCGGGACGTGACCCAGCGTAAGCTAGACGAGTTGAAAATAAGGGAATCCGAGCATCGTTTCCATCAATTGTTGCAAGCGCTTCCGGCAGCGGTCTACACCACGGATGCAGAGGGTCGAATTACGTTTTTTAATGAAGCAGCCGTCGAATTCGCAGGAAGGCGCCCGGAGATAGGAGAATTCTGGTGCGTGACATGGCGCCTTCATAGTGCTGACGGCGCGCCATTGCCGCATGACGAATGCCCGATGGCGATCGCGTTGAGACAAAATCGTCCGATCCGCGGGGTCGAAGCCATAGCGGAGCGTCCGGACGGGTCTCGGCGCTGGTTTGCGCCCTACCCGACGCCGTTGCGCGATTCAACGGGGCGTCTCGTGGGGGCCATAAACATGCTTGTTGACATCACCGAGCGGAAACAAGCGGAAGCCCAACAGAAGCTGCTCATCGACGAACTGAATCACCGGGTAAAAAACACATTGGCCACGGTCCAGTCACTTGTCGCGCAGACCGCGCGCGGCGCTGGTAGCGTGGACGAATTCCGCCAGGCTGTCGAAGGCCGCATTCTGGCGCTGAGCCATGCACATAACCAGCTGAGTCGTCGCGGCTGGGTCAACGCCGAAATGAGCCAGCTGCTACGTTCGGAATTCGAGCCCTATCTCACCAAGGGCAATGTTGCGCTTTCAGGCGCCCCCCTTGAGATCTCCCCTAACCTTGCTTTGATGCTCTCCATGGCGGTCCACGAGCTTGCGACTAATGCCGCGAAATATGGCGCATTGGCTTCGTCAGCTGGGCGTATCGAGGTGAGCTGGAGGGTGGAAATGGAGAGCGGGGGGCCCCGTCTGCGGCTGTTCTGGATTGAGCGGAACGGACCACCCGTCGTGGCGCCCAAACATCAAGGCTTTGGAATGCGTCTCCTTGAACGAGGAATTCAAGCAGAGTTGGAGGGCGAGACGCGAATCGAGTTTGCGCCAGACGGGGTGCGATGCGAAATTCATGTGCCGCTGACGAATGACGATGCGTAACTTCGCCGGCTTGCAGGTTTTTCTTGCTGAAGACGAATTTCACGTTCTTCAGCTCATCGAGTCCGTGCTTCTCGATTTGGGCTGCAAAGTTACCGACACGGTGTCTAGTCTACCTGCGGCTTTGAGCCGGGCGGTCGAGACGGAGGCGCAGATCGCCGTATTGGACGTTAATTTACATGGTCAGCTCGTTTATCCTGCCGCGCGAATTTTGCGGGATCGACGCATCCCCATCCTATTCTCGACAGGGTATGGCGGCGACGGTCTACAGGCCGACTGGAAGACCGAGTCGGTTATTCAAAAGCCCTTCGCGATCGGACAGATGGAGGCCGCGCTAGCGGAGCTCCTTTCCACCAGGAAGGAATCCATTTAGGACCTCCTGGCCTGGGTCAAATGGCTGCACAGCAGCAAATCGCAATGCGCCTCCCGCTGTTGCGACCGAGTCCGCCTTAGCATCTTTTCAGGCCGTCGTGTCGATTTTTTCGGCCCAAGCGTAGACGAGGGCCGGTAAGGATCAAGCCGAGCGCGCCCAAGTGTGATAGGCACCACTCACGCCAACTCAATTCGTCGAGACCAACCGCAACGAGCGCAAGCCTGACACCGGCTTTTGATGCATCTCTCGCCCAGGTCGGTGGGCTGACCTATTTATCTACGCGCATAAAAGGGAGTAGGCGAGATGGAAGCCAAGAAGTCCAACCGCGGCTTTGCGTCAATGGAGCCCAACAAGCAGCGCGAAATTGCCCGTAAGGGCGGGAGATCCGTTCCAGGCGAGAAGCGGAGCTTTTCTACCGACCGAGACCTTGCAGTGTCCGCCGGCCGCAAGGGCGGGCAAGCGGTTGAACCGAACAAGCGTAGTTTTGCTCAGAATCACGCTCTCGCATCGGCAGCGGGGCGCAAGGGTGGTCATGCCTCCCACAGCCGCGGGGCGCCTTAGCGTGAGCATGATGTGGAGGCTTGGCGTTGGCGACAACGAAGAATGAAGATCCCGTGCCACGAAGCGTCACTCGTCGCCTCGCGGGCGATCTTGTGACGCGCTCCAGACATCCACGTTTTCATATAGCGACCCGACCTCGCGGCGGCGCTGGAGAGACGCCTATTAGAAAAAAAGGCCCGGCCAGAGAGATGGCCGAGCCTGCCAAGTTGGGCTTTTAAAGGGAACGAAAACCCGTCTTTTGCCCATCGCAACCATCAAGGTAGGGCCTGAGTTCCCCAAATCCAACACTGCGACGATGAATAACTCGGTGTGGAGCTGAATGGGCAGACGAAGGCGCTAATATTTCGATAAGCAGGAAGGTCATATGCGTGTATTGGTCATCGAGGACGACGCCATTATCGGCGCTGATCTGGAGCTGTGCGCGGCAGATCTCGGCTTTAAGGAGGTCCTCGCCGCACGTGACGAGGCCGGCGCCGTTGCGGTGGCGGAAAGCTCACATCCAAATCTGATCATTTGCGATCTCAGGCTGGGTCCAGAAGGCTCCGGGGTGCGCGCGGCGAATGCAATCTTGCGACAGGGGCCCGCGGCGATCGTCTTTGTCACCGGTCTTTTGCCCGGCAACGAACTCGTCGTGGACAAAGCGGGGGTGGTTACACTCGGCAAACCCTGCGACGTCATCGGCCTTAAGAGGGCGATCAATCGGGCCGTGACCAGGCCCGCGGGCAGCCGTGTCCAGGTCGAGATCAGCTGACCGTGATGGATTTTGAGCTTTCCCGCCCCCCCCACGCCTCCCTGAGAGCGGTGTTGAGCGTATCCATGTCATAGGGCTTGCGCAAAATCTGCAACCCATCCACTCCATTCGCATGGCGGAGCGCGGCGCTGTAGCCCGTCGCCAGAATGACCGGTATTTCGGGTGTTTTCCGTTTGATGGCGCGCGCCAGTTCGATACCGTTCATGCCGCCCGGCATTACAATATCGGAAAAGACAAGGTCAAAGTTTTGGTCGTTCTCAAGCGCAGCGAGGGCTTCCCGCGCGTTAGCTACCCGACGCGGCGCAAAACCCAGTCCCTCGAGCATCTCCTGGACCAACGCCGCCACTGCGTCATTATCCTCAACCAGCAAGATCCGATGCGGGCCGTCCACCCCTTTCTCCTCGCTACGGCTCAGTTGAGTCTGAGCGTTGTCTTGGGCGACAGCCTCGCCACGGGGCAGATACAGAATGACGCTCGTCCCGTCACCCTCACGGCTGCAGATCTCGGCATGCCCACCCGACTGTTTAGCGAAACCGTAAACCTGGCTCAATCCGAGACCGGTGCCCTTGCCTATCTCCTTCGTCGTGAAGAAGGGTTCAAATACCCGATCGAGAATCTCGGGGGGAATCCCAACGCCCGTATCGCGAACCTCGAGGCGAACAAACTCGCCGGCAAGCGCAAAACGATTTGATCCCTCCAGCGTCGCATTGGTCGCCGCGATCGTCAGCGTTCCGCCATCTGGCATGGCGTCGCGCGCATTGACGGCAAGGTTGAGAATAACGAGGTTGAGCTGTGTCGGATCGGTCAACACGGGCCAGAGGTCTGGAGCCATCTTGATGTCGATGACGATGTCGCCACGCAAAGCGCCTGCGATCAGAATCCGCATGCCTTCCAATAGAGACGGTAGGTCGATCGGTTCCGGAGTTAAAGCCGTGCGCCGCGAAAACGCCAGAAGCTGGCGCGTGAGCGCTTCCCCCCGCGCCGCAGCGTCGCGCATCCCTGACAGAATCCGCGCTCGCTGGGCGGTATCGTTGGTGCGCTCCAGGAGATTGACGCCGCCGCAAACGACCATCAGGAGGTTGTTGAAGTCATGGGCCACGCCGCCGGTAAGCTGACCGATCGCCTCCATCTTTTGGGCGTGGCGCAATGATTGCTCCGCTTCCTGGCGCTGCCTGATCTCGTCCACCAGCTGGCGATTGACTTCTTCGAGCTCCGCCGTTCGTTCCCGCACTCGCCGCTCGAGCGTTTCATTCAACTGCCGAAGCTCCTGCTCCTTTGCGCCCAGACGCGCTTCGTTACGCTCATGTTCAAGTAGGTGGTCGCGTATTTGATACTGGCGGCGCCTGGCCCTGAGCGCGGAGCGCACTGAGCTGACGAGTGTGGCGGAGGAGAACGGGCGCTCCAGCAACACCAGATTGCCATGGTCGACGAGCGCCTGGGAGCCGCGCCCGTGACCTTTGCGGGGCGCCATGGCCACTACGATCGGCGGCTCGGACCAGGGGGGCTGTCGTTCCAGAAACGCTGGAAGACACGCAGCCTCGCGCGGATCGGATAGACTCTCTTCGGCGATGACGGCCACGCCTGCGCCATTAGATAGGTCGTGACAAAGCTCCTGCATGTCGCCGCAGATCTTCGTGATCAGCCCGGCCCTGGCAAGGACCGTGGCGAGGGTCGGCCCATCCCGATGCGAGGGCGCCAGGATCAGAACACGTTCGTCTTGTGGATTACCCGGTCGGATCATGCTCATGAGGCGTCGTGGGGCATGTGCGGTAAGCTGCCGGGCGAACCGATGAATGTCGGCACGCCCGTCAGCACTCCCTGGAAATCCCGTATGGGCGGCCCCACGCTGACGCCTTGTTTCGAATTTAGGCGATATTCACGGATTGCTGTTTCGTGACGGCCGCTGCGGCTTTTCAAAACCGAGACGGCCTTGCGCACCTCGCCTTCCGCCTCGAAATAGCGCATGAGCACAATCGTATCGGCCAGGAAGCTGACATCGAGCGGCGCCTCCGTGCTGCCGACCAAGCCGCGCTGCGCGAGCAGCAAAATTGTGACAATTCCCTTGTTGCCGAGATAGGCCAGGAGCTCGTGCATGTGTAGGAGCAGGGTCTGTTCCTCTGGCATGGAGATCATATAGCTGTTGAGACTGTCGATGATCACCATGCCGACGCCGGCGTTCACCTGCCGTTGCGCCTCGTCGACAAATTCGCCCGGCGAAATCGTCGTCGGGCTGCATCTTGTCCAGATCAGGTGGCCCGATTCGCGCGCGCCATCCAGGTCGAGGCCAAGCCCACGCGCGCGATCGGAAGCGGTACGGTACGCCTCGTCAAAAGCGAAGATCGCGACGCGCTGACCTTTTTTGCTCGCGGCTACGGCGAACTGCAGCGCCATGGAAGATTTGCCGACCCCAGAAGGGCCGATCAGCAGCGTGCTTGTCCCGCGCCGAAGCCCTCCGCCGAGCAGAGCGTCGAGCTCTGCGATCTGGCTGGAGAACGCCCCAGGAGTAAATTTAGTCTCATGTTCGGCGGCGACGAGGCTCGGAAAAACCGTGATCCCGCCCGTACGGATCACAAAATCGTGGTAGCCGCTTCGGTAATTGGCCCCGCGCAGCTTGATGATCGATAGCCGGCGGCGAGTCGCGCCATATTCGAGCCGACGTTGCTCCAGATTGAAAACGCCGTGGACGATGCTGTGCAGCTGGAGACCGGGCTTCAGGTCGGTCAAGTCGTCGAGGGCCAGCACTGTGCTTCGTGATTGCGCGAAGTAGCGCCTGAGCGCGAGCACCTGGCGCCGATAGCTGAGAGCATCCTGTGCAAGGAGACGCAATTCGGTTAACGCATCAATGACCAGCCGATCCGGATTCAGCTCCCGCACCTTTTGAATGATAAGGCTTACAGTTTGGTCGAGCTCCACCTCGGAAGAATAAATCATGCTCTGCTGCTGCTCGGGATCGGCCTCGAGCGGCATCACCTCAAAGATGGTTACGCCGTCAAGAGACCAGCCATGGCTCTGCGCCGTGTTTCTGAGCTCGCGCTCTGTTTCCGACAGGGTGACGTAGAGACACCGCTCCTTTTGCCGTGCGCCTTCGAGCAGGAACTGAAGCGCCAAGGTTGTTTTGCCGGCGCCCGGCATGCCCTCGATGAGATAGATGTGTCTTCGCTTAAGGCCCCCTAGCACGACCGCATCCAGGCCGGGCACTCCGCTCGAGGCGAGCCGACTTAGTTGTAGCTTTGTATTCATAGGCGATCCGTAGTCTCTACCGCATATTTATCTATAGCGTATGGTCGCAGCAAGACCAGCCTCTAGCGGAAACATGCCGCGCCTCACGCCTCCTGTCGGTCTGCGACCCACATGAGAGCGAACGATGACGGACGCTCGCCTCGCCGCCTTCATGGCGCTTCGCTTTGCTGTCCTTTCCCTGATCCGTCAAGGCACCGTTTGCATGCCGCTAACAGATCCGCCGTGCGGAACGGTTTACCCAAAATTTTGGCCCCGTTGAAATCTTCGTTGAGGCTACGCTCCTTATATCCCGAGAGAACCACAAACGGGATATTGCGCGCTTTCAAAGCCGCCGCGACCGGGGCGGAAGATTCACTGCCGAGATTAACGTCCAAAAGCGCCATATCGCATTCAGCCTCCGAAACCAACGCAAGCGCTTCCGCGACAGAATTCGCTGGTCCCACGACCTCGTATCCCGCATCAGTCAGCTGAGCGGAAATCTCGAGCGCTATCAGAAACTCGTCTTCGACGACCAAGACCGGGATGCTCATGTATGGTACCTCCACACATTTCCGCGCGTTAGTCCGCGCTCTCAAGTATCTTCGCGGCGGGACAGACCAGGCGCCAACTGAGGCCTTCGGCCCCAAACGTCAGGTCAACCGCCCCAGCGAAGCTTGACTCCGCCATTGCTTTGATCACCGTCGAGCCAAAGCCGCGCCGCGTCGGCTCCGTGACGGAAGGGCCTTCGCGTTCCTGCCAGGCGAGCGAAAACTTCCGACCGTCCAACAGGCGCCAGGAGATTGCAACCCTTCCTGTGTCAGTCGAAAGCGCGCCATATTTAACGGCGTTCGTCGCCAATTCATGCAAGATCATCCCAACTGTCTGCGCGGCGGCGTTTGACAATCGAACGGAGGGGCCGGCCAGCGCAATTCTCGATCTCAACGCGCCGTCAAAGTGGTCGAGATGGGCGCGAATGAGATCGGACAAGTCCGCGCCGCACCATCGACTCTCAACCAGAAGATCGTGGCTCGCGGCTAAGGCGATGATGCGCTCGAAGAAGCGCGGCACGAAATCGTCCAACCCGCCCAGAACGGTCTGGCGCGCAATGGCCTGGACCACCCCTAGAATGTTTTTGCAGCGATGGTCCACCTCATTCATCAACAGGTTGACCCGTTCCTCGTGCAGCTTGCGGTCGGTAATATCGACGAGAATATTCACTCCGCCGGTGATGTCGCCTTCCGCACTCCGCATGATCGTTGGATAGGCTGCAACCCAACGTCGCGAACCGTCTGGCCGCTCGATGATCAATTCGATTCCCTGCATCGAACGGTTCGATTGAAGCGCCGTCGCAAGAGGGCTCGCTTCCATTGGCATGGGCGCGCCGTTCGTATCAAACAGGCGGCTGCTGACGCACCATCGTGTCACGCCGGTCTCGGGGACGACCCCCGCCAAATCGACGCACGCAGGGTTGTAATCCGTCAGTCGTCCATCTGGGTCGACGCCATAGACGGCGACCGGCAAGCTATCGAGGGTTTCGCGCAAACGACGTTCGCTGCTGCGCACAGATTGTTCGGCGGCCTTCCGGGCGCTGATGTCGAGGGCGGCGAACAGGAGCAATGCAACTTCGCCATGTCCGTTCGCAAGGGGTCGAATCATGACATCCAGCGTCTTTGATTCCTGTTTGGAGTTTTCGAGGATGAGTTCAAAACGAAGCTCCTCGCCGACGGCCGCACGGGCGACAGCCTCCCGAATGACGCCGCTTGCCTCAGGATCAGGCTGAAACCAAACCGTTTCCCAGAGCGTCCTTCCAACCATATCGTTGAACGCCACGCCAGCGAACTCAAGCGCGCCTCGATTGGCTTCAAGAAGACGTCCATCCGGCTGCAACAGAATCAAATATTCGAGCGACCCGTCATGGATCGCCTGTAGCCGCTGGAGCGAATTATTCAAAGCCGCCGTCTGCTCCTGGACGCGCTGCTCCAACGTGTCATTGAGCTCGCGCAGCTGCCCTTCCGCCTGCGTTCGTCGGGCAATTTCCGCGACAAGCGTGCGATTGGCGATCTCAAGACGCCGCTGCTTTCGATAAAGTTCGACGAAGACGCGCACCTTCGACCGCAGAATCGCCGGCTGAATGGGTTTAAGGAGATAATCTACAGCGCCAGATCCGTAGCCTTCGATGACGTGTTGATCCTCGTTATAATAGGCTGTCAAAAAGATGATTGGCACGTCGGCCGATTTTCGACGCTCCTTCACCAACCGCGCCAACTCAAACCCGTTCACCCCCGGCATTCGTATGTCGAGAATGAGAAGCGCAAATTCCTCAGCGAGAAGCGCAAACAGAGCCTGTTCCGCGGACTCCGCCCGAACCAGTCGATAACTGGGATCATCGAGGATGGTCTCCAGGACGAAAAGATTTCTGGGTTCGTCGTCAACGATCAGAATATTGACGGGCGTCGCATCCGTCGCGACGCTCGCATCTTCGATATTGCCGCGGCGCTCCGGGTGCGCCCCGCCAGAACCCGTATCGCGTTCCATTGGCGGCGTCGCTCTCGATATCCTGCTCATCCCAGCGTCCGTGCGCGTCTCGAGTCCTGGCGGCCGTCCCTCAGCCCGGCGATTTGAGTCATCAGAAACCATCACCGAAACAACCAAACCCGCAGAAGCGACAGAAGTTGATCCGTGTCGACAGGTTTGGAGATATAGTCGCTGGCGCCCGCGGCGAGGCATTTCTCGCGGTCGCCTTTCATGGCTTTCGCCGTTAAAGCGAGTATCGGGAGCCGCGCGTATTGCTGATCCTCTCGAATTTGGCGTATGGTTTCATATCCGTCCATGTCGGGCATCATAATGTCCATCAGCACGATATCCAAATCGGGTCGGCTCGCGATTTTCTCGATTGCCATCCGCCCGCTTGTCGCGCTGCTTACCTCCATTCCGCGCTCTTCCAGAAGCGCGGTGAGTGCGAAAATGTTTCGAGCGTCGTCATCGACGATCAGAACCTTCCGATCGCGCAACGCCTCATTCGAGCTCCACAACCGCTGAAGCATGTTTTGCTTCTCTTTGGGGAGAGCCGTTGTGGCGCGGTGGAGAAACAGAGCAGTTTCATCAAGCAGCCGTTCGGGACTCTGCACATCCTTGAGCACCAAGCTTTTCGCCACGGTGTTCAAACGAGCGGTCTCTTCGGTCGACAAGTCCTTGCCTGTGAATACGACCACTGGCAGCGACTTGAAGCGCGGATCATCCCTTTTCTGATCTAGCAGCTCCAGGCCAGACATGTCGGGGAGGCGAAGATCGAGAACCATGCAATCGAAACTTGCCGTCGCCAGAATACTGATCGCTTGCGCGCCTGTTGCGGCGGTCTCAATTTCCACATCATCGTGACTGAGCAACTCGAGCATCGACCGGCGTTCGACGTCATTGTCCTCCACAACAAGCAAGCGCTTGATCTTTCTTGCCGTAAAGTCTCTAACCCGGTCGAACGCGGCGCTCACATTGTCAATAGAGCCCTCCTTCACAAGATAGGCAAAGGCCCCATGAGCGAGCTTTTCTCGACCTTGTTCTTCAATTGTAATAATAACGACGGGGATATGACGCATGGCCAAATCATGCTTGAGATGGTGCAGAACGGTCCAGCCCAGCATGTCCGGCAGGAAGATGTCGAGAGAAACTGCGGAGGGCGAATATTGACGGGCAAGTTGAAGCGCGGCGGCGCCTCTCGTGGCGACGATCCCTTTGAAGCCCTTCTCGCGGACGAGTCCGAGAAGTATCCGCGCGTAGTGAGAGTCGTCCTCGACAATCAGGAAGATGGGACGGTCGGCGCCATCGTCCCGATCATCCTCAATGGGCTCCTCTCGAATAAAGGGCAAGGCGGTCGACCCTGGCGCGCGGCGCGCGTCAAAAGCCAAAGCGGAATGCTCTCCGATTGGCGCAGCCCCATTGCCCGGATAGCGAAGCGGCAAAAACAGCGTGAATATGCTTCCCTGGCCAGGCACGCTCTCCAATTTGATCTCGCCCTTCAAGAGAAAAGCGAGCTCGCGGCTGATCGCCAGACCCAGCCCCGTCCCCCCATATTTGCGCGCGGTCCCGGCGTCGGCCTGTTGAAAGGCTTCAAAAATCAGCCTTTGCTTGTCAGGCGCAATGCCGATCCCCGTGTCCTCCACAATAAAGGCGACAACATTTTGCGATTTACTTAGAATTGGATGGTCTGGGCTCCAACCTTCTGTCGCGAGCTCCACGCGCAAGTCGACATGGCCGCGCGTTGTGAACTTGACGGCGTTCGACAGGAGGTTTTTGAGGATTTGCTGAAGCCGTTTGGGATCGCTTTCGATATTTGGGGGCAGATTTTCGGCGAAGTTGACGTGGAATGGCAGCTTTTTCGCTTCGGCCACATGGCCAAAGGTACGGTTAAGGGTCTCCCGCAGTTTCGCAAAGGCAATTTCTTCAATTTCGACCGTGACGGTTCCCGATTCGATTTTTGAGAGGTCGAGGATATCATTAATCAAATTGAGAAGATCGGAGCCCGATGAATTGATGTTGCGGCAGAACTCGACTTGCTTTTCGGACAAGGTCCCGGCAGCGTTTTCGGCCAGCTGTTGGCTGAGAATCAGGATCGAATTCAGGGGCGTGCGCAATTCATGCGACATATTCGCCAGGAATTCCGATTTGTATTTGGATGTCAACGCCAACTCAGCGGCTTTTTCTTCCAGAGCAAAGCGCGCCTGCTCCACCTCGGCATTCTTGCGTTCAACTTCGGCATTTTGCTCAGCAAGCAGCTTTGCTTTCGTCGCCAGCTCCTCATTTGTTTGCTGCAGCTCGCTTTGCCGAGACTGTAGTTGAACCGTGAGCTGCTGAGACTTCTCCAACAAGCCCTCGGTGCGCATGGTCGCTTCGATCGTGTTGAAGACGGCGCCAATGCTGAGCGTCAACTGATCGAGAAACGCCAAATTGACATCGGAAAAACGATTGATCGTCGCGAGCTCGATCACGGCTTTCGTCTCGCCTTCGAAGAGAACCGGAAGCACGATAATGCTAACGCGCGAAGCTTTAACGAGACTAGACGACACGCCCAGGAATTTCGAGGGAACTTCGTAAAGGAGAATTCTCTTTTTTTCGACAGCGCATTGACCCACGAGACCTTCGCCGAGTTCGAGGCTTTCGTAGACTTTGCCGGGGTGCGCGTAGCTTGAGAGGAGCCTGAGCTTTGCCGTGCCATTTGCCCCGTCCAGATGATAAATTGTGCCCTGTTGGGCGCGCACGAGCGGGCTGAGTTCGCTCAACAACGTTTCCCCGACAGTGGTCAGTTCGCGTTGGCCTTGCAGCAGTCCGGTGAAGCGCGCCAGATTTGTCTTCAGCCAGTCCTGTTCCCGATTGCGTTCCGTCGTCTCGCGCAGGTTGGATATCATTGCATTGATATTATCCTTGAGCTCTGCCACTTCGCCGCGGGTTTCCACTTGAATGGAGCGCGTGAGATCCCCCTTCGTGACGGCGGTGGCGACCTCAGCGATCGCGCGAACCTGATTGGTGAGATTGGCGGCCAATAGATTGACATTGCCGGTCAAATCCTTCCAGGTGCCGGCTGCCCCAGGCACATTGGCTTGACCGCCCAGGCGCCCCTCGACGCCCACTTCGCGCGCCACATTCGTGACCTGGTCAGCGAATGTTGCGAGCGTGTCGGTCATATTGTTGATCGTGTCGGCGAGGGCGGCGACCTCGCCTTTGGCTTGCACGGTCAGGCGCCGATTGAGATTGCCGTTGGCGACGGCCGTTACAACCTTCACGATGCCGCGCACCTGGTCGGTCAGGTTGGACGCCATCGAGTTGACATTGTCGGTCAGATCCTTCCAAGTGCCGCCCGCGCCCTTGACCTGCGCCTGTCCACCGAGCTTGCCCTCAGTTCCGACCTCGCGCGCGACCCGGCTCACTTCAAAGGCGAAGGCGTTGAGCTGATCGACCATTGTATTTATCGTATTTTTCAGCTCCAGGATCTCCCCGCGCACATCGACCGTGATTTTGCGGTTGAGGTCCCCTCGCGCGACCGCTGTCGTCACTTCAGCGATGTTGCGCACCTGAGCGGTCAAATTCGAGGCCATGGCGTTGACAGAGTCAGTCAGGTCCTTCCACGTGCCCGCTGCTCCCGGCACCACCGCCTGTGCGCCAAGTCGGCCTTCCGTGCCGACCTCACGCGCGACGCGCGTGACTTCCGCAGCGAAGGAGCGAAGCTGGTCAACCATCGTGTTGATGGTTTCTTTGAGCTGTAAAATCTCGCCACGCACGTCCACGGTGATCTTTTTGGAGAGATCGCCGTCGGCGACGGCGATCGTCACCTCGGCGATATTGCGCACCTGGTCGGTCAGGTTGCTGGCCATGGAATTGACGTTGTCCGTCAGGTCCTTCCAGGTGCCGGCCGCTCCCGGCACCACCGCCTGTCCGCCGAGCTTGCCTTCAGTGCCGACCTCACGGGCGACGCGCGTCACCTCGGAAGCGAAGGCGGAAAGCTGGTCGACCATCGTATTGATAGTCTCTTTCAGCTGCAGGATTTCGCCCTTCACGTCGACCGTGATTTTGCGGTTGAGATCACCCCGAGCGATCGCGGTCGCCACGTCTGCGATGTTGCGCACCTGGCCTGTCAGGTTCGAGGCCATGGAATTGACGTTGTCGGTCAGGTCCTTCCACGTTCCCGCAACACCCGGCACCGCAGCCTGTCCGCCGAGCTTGCCTTCGGTGCCAACCTCGCGCGCGACGCGGCTCACTTCGGCTGCGAAGGACCTCAATTGATCCACCATGGTGTTGATGGCCTCTTTGAGCTGCAAGATCTCGCCGCGAACGTCGACCGTGATTTTCTTCGAGAGGTCGCCATTCGCCACCGCGATTGTGACTTCCGCAATGTTGCGGACCTGCGCCGTGAGATTGCCGGCCATCTGATTGACGTTGTCGGTCAAATCCTTCCATGTGCCGGCGACGCCCGGGACCGCCGCCTGCCCTCCGAGTTTTCCCTCCGTGCCGACTTCGCGCGCGACTCGGCTCACCTCGCCAGCGAAGCCGTTCAACTGGTCGACCATGGTATTGATGGTGTTCTTAAGAGCGAGAATTTCTCCTTTCACCTCCACCGTGATTTTCGAGGAAAGATCCCCTTGCGCGATCGCTGTGGCGACTTCAGCGATATTACGCACCTGATTGGTCAAATTATTGGCCATCGAATTGACGTTATCAGTCAGATCTTTCCAGGTGCCGGCGACGCCTGGCACCTCCGCTTGGCCGCCGAGCTTGCCTTCCGTGCCAACCTCGCGCGCGACCCGACTTACTTCCCCGGCAAAGGAGTTGAGCTGATCGACCATGGTGTTGAGGGTGTTTTTCAGTTCGAGAATCTCTCCCTTCACATCGACTGTGATCTTGCGCGACAAATCGCCATTGGCGACCGCCGTCGCCACGTCCGCGATACTGCGAACCTGGGCCGTTAGGTTCGAGGCCATGGAATTCACAGAGTCGGTGAGATCCTTCCACGTGCCGGCCACGCCTGGAACGCCTGCCTGTCCGCCAAGCTTTCCTTCCGTGCCCACCTCGCGAGCGACGCGCGTCACTTCGGCTGCAAAACCGTTGAGCTGGTCGACCATGGTGTTGATCGTAACCTTGAGCTCGAGTATCTCTCCACGCACGTCCACGGTGATTTTTTTTGAAAGATCGCCGTTCGCGACGGCCGTCGTGACCTCGGCGATGTTGCGCACCTGGCTCGTAAGGTTGGAGGCCATGTAATTAACGTTGTCGGTCAGGTCCTTCCACGTGCCCGCAACCCCGGGGACCGCGGCCTGGCCACCGAGTTTTCCTTCCGTCCCGACCTCCCGAGCGACCCGCGTCACTTCGGATGCAAAGCCGTTCAGCTGATCGACCATGGTGTTGATAGTGTTCTTGAGCGCCAGAATTTCGCCCTTGGCGTCAGCGGTAATCTTACGAGAGAGATCCCCCCGCGCCACGGCCGTCGTCACTTCTGCAATATTGCGAACCTGACCGGTCAGATTCGAGGCCATAAAATTCACCGAATCCGTAAGGTCTTTCCAGGTCCCGGCGACGCCAGGAACCGCCGCCTGTCCGCCAAGCCTACCCTCGGTGCCGACTTCGCGCGCGACACGGGTCACTTCGGATGAAAATGCGTTCAGCTGGTCCACCATCGTGTTGATGGTTTCTTTCAGCTCCAAGATCTCTCCTTTCACATCCACGGTGATCTTGCGTGACAGATCGCCGCGCGCGACCGCCGTCGTTACTTGCGCGATGTTTCTTACCTGCGCCGTCAGATTCGTCGCCATCGCATTGACGGAGTCGGTCAAATCGCTCCACGTCCCTGCTACGCCGGGCACAACCGCCTGTCCGCCGAGCCTTCCATCCGTTCCAACTTCGCGCGCAACGCGTGTCACTTCGGAGGCAAACGAGCGCAGCTGGTCGACCATGGTGTTGATGGCCTCCTTGAGCTGCAAAATCTCACCCCGGACGTCGACGGTGATTTTCTTCGACAGATCGCCATTCGCCACCGCAATCGTCACATCGGCGATATTGCGCACTTGCGCCGTGAGATTTCCCGCCATCTGGTTGACGGATTCCGTTAAATCCTTCCAGACCCCCGAAACGCCCTTAACCTGTGCTTGACCGCCAAGCTTTCCCTCCGTCCCTACTTCGCGTGCGACACGGGTAACTTCGGAAGTGAAAACGGCCAGTTGCTCGATCATGGCGTTGACGAGCTTAGCCGAGCGCAAAAACTCGCCCTTGAGCGGCCGACCGTCAACCTCAAGCTCCATCGACTCGCCAAGATCGCCTTTCGCGACAGCGCCAATTGTGCGCGCGATCTCCGTGGTCGGACGCACGAGATCTTCCAACAACATATTGAAGGCGTCGATTTTTTTGGCCCATCCGCCGATCGCCCCGGGCATCGACATACGCTCCTTAAGCCGGCCTTCCTTGCCGACGGCTTTGCTCAGACGAATCGTCTCGCGCGCGACGTTCTCCTGGAGAGACGCGACTTGGTTGAAAACCTCAGCGACTTTCGCGTGGGGCCCCTGCCAATCCGTTGGCAGCCGTATCGAAAAGTCGCCGTCGCGGAAGGACAGCAAAGCTGATAGAAGCTGCTTCAACTGAGCCTGAGGAAATGGGTCTATCTGAGATACAGGCGCATCAGCTGGTCCGCCCTGGTCTGTTCGCAACGAAACTTTCGCCTCCCGGCGATCCGTTGGTTGAGTCACGAAGCACCTTTCCAAGTGGGGAGTGATCTTGCGCTGTAGTTACGGCTACGCTCACGAGCGCCTCGGCTACGCTCGTAAGCTAATGCGCTGGCGCGACTTAGCAAGACACGCAGCTTCGGAACCTCCGTAGAGTCTGGGCGCGAGCGCCGACACCGACTCGGGGCCTCCGGTTCCGCTCCTCGCGTCTCCAAGGCGCAAAAGACATCCGCCGAAGAACTGGAAAGGTGGGTCTCTGGCATGCGGGCGAAAATACCCTAAGCGACGGAATAGCTGCGATTCCACTGCGCGAGGGCTGCATACGGTCTCAAACAATCGCGTCAGGCGTCTGACCAGCGTTACCTTCCGCCGAGAGCTCGGGAGGCTGGCCCTTACGATCCAGCGCCAACCGAACTGCGTCTGCAAATTGATGCAAGCTGAACGGCTTTGAAAGAACGCCCTCAGCGCGAATGTTCTGACTGAAGAGGTACGTCCTTGAAAAACCTGTGATAAAAATAACACAGAGGGTCTTCCGATCGATGATCGCCTCCTTCGCTAATCGGGATCCATCCATGCCGGGTAAAACAAGATCGGTCACCAGCAATGCAATCTCGGAATGTTCTTCGAGGAGTTTTAGCGCAACATCCGGACTGCCAGCCTCATAGACAATATAGCCAAGCTCTCGTGCTGCAAGGACAAGCAGGCGCCGCGCCGTGACGTCGTCATCGACGATAAGCAGGGCTTCTCCAAACCTTGCGAGCTTAAGGTCGGCCGACGGTGCAAAGGGCTCGCTCACACCTAAAAAGCGAGGGAAAAACATGCTGATGTTCGTCCCCTGGCCGAGCTCCGACTCAAGCAAAATTTCTCCCCTCGATTGCTTCACGAACGAGTGCACCTGGGCGAGGCCGAGACCGGTGCCTTTTGCAGCGGACTTTGTCGTAAAAAAGGGTTCGAGCGCCCTTGCAACGACGTCTGGCGCCATCCCTTTTCCCGTATCGGCAAAAAAAATCTTTACATAGGCCCCGGGCCTAAGGCCGGAGCAGCCGTCGGCTTCTCCCACAACGACGTTCTCGGTCTTGATGACGAGACTTCCGCCACCTGGCATTGCATCGGCCGCATTCACCGCGAGGTTGACGAGCGCATTCTCAAGTTCATGAGGATCCAGGCAGGTATTCCATAGATCGTCCGCGAGCGCGAAATCAACGGTGATCGTCGCGCCAACGATTTGGCGGAAGATCAGCGACATCCCGAGAATCAATTCATTGACGTTTATGACTCTCGGATCCAGCGGTTGCTCGCGCGAGAAAGCGAGAAGCCGGCTTGCGAGTCGCGCCGCTTTGTTGGCGCCTTCTTCGGCGGCGTCGACAAGCATTTCACACTCGCTCGCGGCGCTTCCCAACTTGCGTCGCAGGAGATTCAGACTTGCGACGATGATCGCCAGCATGTTATTGAAATCATGAGCGACGCCGCTGGCAAGATGACCTAACGCGTCGAGCTTTTGAGCCTGTCGCAGGCGAGCTTCGATATCGATATGCTGCCGCGATTGTTCCATCAGTTCGTCGCCGAGTCTTTTGGTCGAGGCTTCGAGCGCGCTTATTCGTCGTTCCGAGGCTAACAGGATATGTAGGCCCGCGCCCGCCACCATGAAAAACAAAAAGCCAAGCGCAATTTCCAGGGGCCAGGACGTTTCAAAATAAGCTTGTTGATTCTTTTGAAAGAGCTGGCGCTCGTCTTGAGCCAACTGGACGAGCAAGTTTACCGCTTCTTGCGGAACCCGCATTTCTCGAAGGGCGCCGCCCAGGACCGCGTCCTCGCGCCCCGCTCGGGCCGCCTTTACGCGGCTTTTGAGCAGCGCGAGCCGCTCATCGATCGCGGCCTGTAGCCGCTCCATGGTTTGTAGGCGTTCCGGATCGCGGGAAACCAAATCGCGCAGGTTCCCGATTTCCTGCTCCATATTGCGTATAACAAGTTCAAATGACGCGAGGGCCCGGTCATCCGCTGTGAAAGGAGAAATGTTTGCGCCCCAGGCCGCGCTCTGAAAATCCGCCCAAAGCTGAGTTATCGCGCTCTCGACAGCAAATGATTGCCGCGCCAGCCGGGCGTTTCGCTCGCTCGTTTCAACATGGACCGCCGCCAGGGCTGCAAAGGCCAGAATACAGACAGCGAACAGTAATAGGCGGCGCCTCGGTTGGGCGCGAGGGACTTGCACGGCGAGAGGCTCCGGTACGCCACGGGGAACCGCCCATCCAATAGGCCGAGCGGGCGCCTGTCTGCTCACTTCTGCACATTTCTGTGCCGTACAGGAACATTTATTTTTGGCGCTTGCGAACTTCCCACCTCAGGAGAGGTTCAATGTCGAGACGCAGCGTTTCTCGCCATGCAAAAAAATCCGAGCGCCAGCGGAGCCATTGAGAACGACCTGCTGGCGGCGCTCCGCCCGGAGGAAGCGTCTTTATTGACGCCCTACCTACAGGAACGGCACGCAGCGCCTCGGCAACGTCTTTATGACCCAGGGGACGAGGTGACGCACGCCTATTTCCCCTGCGGAGCGACGGTTGTTTCCTTTCTCGTCGTGCTTGAGCGTGGCCAGACGGTGGATGTCGGGTTGGTCGGCCGCGAGGGTGCGGTCGGCGGCATTGTCAGCCAGGGTCGACTGCCCGCATATGCGCGCGCGGAAGTGCAGCTACCTGGACGTGTCTTGTGCATCCCGACAAAGGCGCTCGAAGCCGCCAAGGCGCGTTCCCCGGTGATCCAGGGCCTGTTCGCGAGGTATGCCGATTGCCTCCTTGCGGAGCTATTTCAAGGCGTGGCGTGTAACGCGGCGCATACAATAGAGCAACGAACCGCCAAATGGCTGCTTTCAGCCATGGATCGCACGGGTGAGCATGAGTTTCGTCTGACTCAGGACCAGGTTGCCGAGATGTTAGGAATTGGACGCAGTTATTTTACCCGCGTCGTCAAAGCGCTGAAGTCGGAAGGTATTATTGAGACGAAGCGCGGGATGATCTGCGTCAAGGACCCGAGCGCCTTGCAGCAGAAATCCTGCGCTTGCAATGAGGCGTTCCGTCAGCATGTGAAGACGTCGTTGGATGGCCTTTATCCCGTTCCGGCCGAGGACGAGGAATGCTGATGCGATCCGACGCGCGCGAAGTTTTGGAGCCACCGACCGCCCCGCTGATCTTGACCGGCACGCACCGTCGAAGCGCTGCGAAGCCACGCCCGGAGCGAGGCCCGCCCGGCCTCGCGGGCTGGCCCGAGATGAGCGTGCGAGAACCATTCCAACTGGGGCGAAGAGCGCTGGCCAATTAGAGCTCCACGCGCAGTCCACCTCGAGCGGCAGCGAAATAGGCGTCCCCCGCACGAAAAACTTGCGTCAATGTGCTAGCTTCGGAATCCAGTCGTCAATTTCCTTTTGGGCCTGCGCCTTCGAGTAACCATATTTTGCTTGGAGCAGTCCCTCCAATTGCTCGCGCTGGCCGTTGATTTCGGTGAGCTCGTCGTCAGTGAGCTGCCCCCATTTTTGCTTAATGCTGCCTGTTAAACGCTTCCAATTTCCAGCCACAATGTCCCACTTCATGATCTCGCTCTTGGGCGCCGGAGCCTCGACGCTCTCGTGGTAACCCGGCATTCCCACAACGTTAGGCGGCGCCCACTTCGTCTCCTCGGCGTATGCCGAGGTCAAAAATCCAAAAACGACCAGGGGGATGACTCTCGAACGCATGAAAGGACCTCCTTTTTTTTGAGGCGCGCTTACGCGCGAGAAACGCGCGTAAGCGGTGCGACAGACGAGGCTATTTGTGCCTGGCGATCCATTCATCGACTTCCGTTTTCGCCTTATCTTTCGCGTAGCCATATTTTTGTTGAAGAGCTCCTTCGAGCTGTTCCCGCTTACCGCTTACGGCTGCAATATCATCGTCCGTCAGCTTGCCCCAGGTTTCTTTGATTTTTCCGGCGAACTGCTTCCAGTTCCCTTCAATGTAATCCCAATCCATCGTCCATCCTCCATTGCAGATACGCGAAAAGCAAATCAGTCCTTAACGGACCAGATTCCCTTAGCCTTATCCAACATCACGGCCGGCGCCGATTTCAGAGCGTCCTTCGACGCGTCGATCTCTAACCAGCTCTTATTGCCTTTTTCGATGACTCTGATGGCCTCAAACGGCACCGCGACCTCTTTGTCGCCAATTCCGAGAAATCCGCCAACCGAAATTATCGCCGCTTGCGCCTTTCCCCCTCGATCAAGCAGCAAGTCCTCGATCTTTCCGACCTTCTTTTCAGTCGCGTCGTAGACCGACTGCGCGTAAACATTGGACACAAGCAGAGAATCTGCCGGAAGCGCCTTCAAGAAGGCGCGCGAACCACCCGCTTCCCCTTCCGCATGCGCGATCGGCCTCGACAAGGTGAGCGCTGTAGCGGCAAAAGCCACGGGGATGACAAACTCCTTCATGCTTTTCCTCCAAGGCTTAGCAAGCGCTTTAACGCCTCTCCTAAAAAAATGTTCCAACGAACCGGGCGTCTAGAAACTTTTTTGCAATTGCATCCTGATATGCGGTACGATTGCCCTGTTTCCTCGTTCGCCATTCCTTTTGTTTGGCCGCTGCGATCGGCAAATAGTCGAGAAGGCCTGACGCGGAACAAACTGTCAAAAGCCAAGTTGTGAGAGAGAGCGGCGCGCCCCAAGCGCCAGGAATTGGCGTCTCATAGACGTTTCACGGAGACCAGAGTATGGACGAAATCATATACCTTGTAGGTTTGGTGGTTGTCGTCATGGCGATCTTATCGTTTTTCGGCATTCGTTAGAGGTTGAGACCCCTTTCAGGAGAATCCCATGCCCCAAGAAGACATCCGCCCGATGGGCGAGGAAGGTCTGGCGACCGCGCATGAATCACATGCCTATATCGATTGGGGCGCAATCGTCATTGGGTCGATTGTCGCTCTTGCGTCTTCCTTGCTGGCCTCGGCGTTCGGCGCCGCAATCGGACTCTCAATCTCCAATCCATATAATGGTCCCAAACCCCTCTTTCACTACTGGGCCCTAGTCTTACTGAGTCAGAAAGTCGCGGTTTCCCAACGTCACGAATCAATTATGGCTTGAGATTCAACTATCAGCAAGAGAGGCTGGTATGGATCGCCAATCGATCGACGCTTCACTGGCGCGATTTACTGCCTATGTTGAAGGTCTCTCGAGCGTGATCGGGCACGCGGACCGGGCTGGTCCGCTGAGGGATTATTGCCAAGGCCTGATCATGCCCAGCGAGCGCAAGAGCGTTGAGCCGATAGCGGCAATGACGGCGCCGGAGCGAACAGCGGCGCAGCATCAGTCGTTATTGCATTTCGTTGGCCAGTCGCCGTGGTCGGACCGAAGGGTCTTGGCCAAGGTGGGCGAGATGGTCTTGCCGGCGATCGAGAGGCCCGGACCGATCGAAGCATGGATCATTGACGACACCGGCTTTCCAAAGAAGGGAGAGCACTCGGTGGGCGTGGCGCGGCAATATTGTGGGCAACTGGGCAAGCAGGACAATTGCCAGGTCGCAGTATCCCTATCGCTCGCCAATCATCACGCAAGCCTGCCGGTGGGATGGCGTCTTTACCTGCCACAAGAGTGGGCAACCGACGACGAACGTCGTCGCAAGACGGGCGTGCCGGAAGATATCGACTTCGAGACCAAACCCGAGATCGCGCTCAAACTGATCGAAGCGGCCTGCGAGGCCGGGTTGCCTCGCGGTGTGGTGCTGATGGATGCCGGCTACGGCTGCAACACATATTTACGTGCCGGCATCAGTGCGCTCGAGTTGACCTATGTGGCCGGCATCTTGCCGAATACCACGATGTGGATGCCCGGCACAGGACCGCTGCCGCCGAAGAAATGGTCGAGCCATGGCCGACGACCAAAGCTCCTTCGTCGTGACGAGAAGCATAAACCGGTGTCGGCCGAAGAGCTCGCTCTCCGCTTGCCGAAGCGCGCATGGCGAAGCATCGAGTGGCGGGAGGGGACGGCTGACCCTCTGTGCTCGCGCTTTGCTCGCGTGCGGGTTCGCGTCGCGCATCGCGATTACACGCTCACGGAAAGCCGGCCTGAAGAATGGCTGCTGATCGAGTGGCCCGGCGGCGAGAAAAAGCCGACGAAATATTGGCTTTCAACGCTTCCGAAAGACATCTCGTTCCGCAAATTGGTGGACATTACCAAACTGCGCTGGCGTATCGAGCGCGATTATCAGGAGCTCAAGCAAGAGTTGGGACTCGGACACTTCGAAGGGCGAGGTTGGCGGGGCTTCCACCACCATGCAACCCTATGCATCGCGGCTTACGGATTCCTTGTCTCCGAGAGGGAGACGATTCCCCCCTCAGGACCTCGTTCCACCCCTTTGTTCAAGAAACCTGCCGTTCCCGGCAGTCGCCGACCCCGAGGCTCTGCCGCTGAGAACAGAACGCCATGTCCCAAACTCAATCGCGACGATGCGCCGAAGATTGATCGTCGCGGTCGTAACCACTCTGTCTCGATGCCCATGCTGCGCAACGCTGATCGAGCCACAAACGCGGCAAAGAAAGTTATGACGCAGTAAGACTAGGGCTCTGGGTTCTTTGGGTCACGGTCTTGACGTTTCTCGCTGGGGGCTATGCCGCTGGGCGTGTCAGAAGCCCAACATCCGTACCTTCCACAGAGGCGCGTTTTCGAGATGGCATGCATGGACTTGCGGTCTGGGCCTTAGTCGTTATCCTTGGAACGGCGCTGACGTCTGACATGGTAATGACGTCGAAATCGAAAATGGAGCCCACGCGAAATCCCGAGCCGCACATAAGGTTTTCGGAATGGCTGCTTCGAGGCGATGGCGACATCAAAGACACGGGCGCCCAAATCGACGAAAGCACCCCCAGGGTAGTCGACCATATTGTTGCAATGTCGCCCAGCGGCGATTTCAAGGATCGCGACCGCGATTATCTCGTGAACGTTCTCTCGGCACGTACGTCGCTTTCCCCGCCCGATGCAGAGAGGCGAATTGCAGAGGTAGCGGTCGAAATGAAAGCTGACGCCGAAAAGGAGCGAGAACGCGCCGACCGCGCGCGCAAAGTTGGAGTGATCCTCGCCTTTTTCACGGCCTCGACGCTCGCAATTGGCGCCGCGACATGCTGGGCCGCGGCTAAACGGGGAGCGGCACACCAGGATGAATGCAATCACGCCGGTCTGTGAAGGAGGTCGCAGATGCGACTCGGACGCGACATCATTCTCTGGATTCTTGGAGTGCCGATTCCGATCATCATTCTTCTTGAGTTGATGCATCGCTGAAATCGATGCAGCTCATTGGCGGCCAACAAGCGAGAAAGCAATGCTCAGATTTTTCAGCAACCTCGCCACCACATTTTCGCATTGGGCGGGCCATCCCAGCGCATTTTTATCTAGCGCTCTTATCGTCATGGTTTGGGCTGCGTTAGGTCCCGTCTTCAACTACTCGGACACGTGGCAACTTATCATTAACACCGGAACCACAATTGTAACGTTTCTGATGGTTTTCCTGATACAAAGCGCACAGAATAGAGATGCGGCGGCAATTCAAGCGAAACTCGACGAACTCATTCGCGCGAGCCAGGCGCGCAACCGATTTATTGGCATAGAGCGCCTTCCCGAGGATGAACTGCAAAAAATATCAGAGCTGTGTCGAAAGGCTGCGACCAATTTGAATTAGGAACAATCCGAGTATCGCGCCGATCCATTCGCCATTTGTTCCCCATTGAGGGCCCGAAAATGCTGTCTCCCCTGGACACGCGCACGCGCGCGATCGACTGCCTCCTACCGTGCAGCGCGGAAGCGGAGTCCAAAGGTGAGACTGCCCGCGTTCAGACGCGAACTCTTGCATAAAATCTGACACGCACCACTACTTCCGATCAGGACCCACCATGACCGTTTCACAAAACATTGCGCCGCATCTTCCCTATTTGCGGCGGTTTGCTCGCGCCCTCTGCGGTTCTCAGACGAGCGGCGACGCCTATGTCGTGGAAGTGCTCGAATCTCTCATCGCCAATCCAGAGGCGTTTCCCCTCGGCCTTCCGCCGAAGGTCGGTCTCTACAAGCTCTTCATGGCGTGCTGGACGTCGATACGACTTAACACCGAGGAGCGACCAGACCAAGGAGACCCGCCCGCGCTCCGCAATATCAGCATGCTCACCCCGCGCTCGCGCCAGACTTTTCTCCTGCGCACCGTCGAGGGTTTTTCGCGTGCCGACGTCGCCGCGATCCTTTCCGTCAGCGAGGCTGAAGTGGACGCGCTCATGGTCGAAAGCGGTCGCGAAATCGCGCGACATGTGGCCACCGACGTTCTTATCATCGAGGACGAATCGTTGATCGCTCATGACATAGCGTCTATTGCAAGCGACCTAGGGCATTCGGTGGCCGGAATCGCGCGCACTCATTATGAGGCAGTCGATATTGCAAAGAAAAAGCGCCCCGGCCTTGTTCTCGCGGATATTCAACTTGCGGATGGAAGTTCGGGCCTCAACGCAGTCAATGAAATCCTCCAGGAATTTGATGTTCCGCTCATTTTCATCACCGCCTTTCCTGAACGGCTGTTGACAGGAGACCGGCCGGAGCCAGCCTTCCTTATTTCCAAGCCTTATAAGCTCGATGCGGTCAAGGCAATGATTAGCCAGGCTCTATTTTTTGAGCGGAAAGCAACCCGCGCCGCAAGCTGACTGAATTCTGCGCGGGATGCCGTACGCATACGGAACATGTCCGCTGCTGCCGGGTTTCAGTCTCAACTGGATCTTCTAACGCGCGCGGCAAGTCCGGAGAATTCCTTGTTCTTGGAGGGTTCAACGCGCGAAGTTCCATCGCTTCTCGGCACCCTCGAAGAGGTCGGATCCCGGGGTCCCACGCCGATATTCAACTGGAGGGATATTTGGACGCGGTCGCGCGGAACGCGAGGGACGAAGAAACGCCATCGCGGCTTCGTTGGTTAAGATTCATCAGGGTCGCCTTGCTGTTCTGGACCGGAGAGTCGCGCACGCGTGCGGTCGCACTGACGATTGCAGTTTTCGTTTCCATCGCTCTGCAACTTTCCGGCCAACTGGGGTCGAACGCCTGGAGCCGCTATTTTTTTGATGCGCTGGAAAAGCGCCGCGGCGGCGATATTGAATTCGCGATCTATCTACTCATCGGGCTGGTCATTTTCTCCGCCACAACCACGAGCGCGGCTTTAGTTGCGAAAATGTTGCTTCAGACGCGTTGGCGCGAATGGCTGACGCACAAGCTCGCGGGCTGGTGGCTTGAGGATCAGCGCTATTATCGCCTTGAAATTGAATCTGAAGAACGCACGGCGCCAGAGTTTCGACTCGCCCGAGACGCGCAGCTTGCCATTGATCCGCTCGTGGAATTCGCCATCGGGCTCGTCAGCGCTTGCGTAACCGCGTCAGCTTTTGTGGGAATTCTCTGGTCGGTCGGAGGCGGTCTGGCCGTCACGTTTAGCGGCCAATCGTTGTACATTCCAGGTTATTTGGCTTTCGCATCCGTGGGCTACACCGCAATCCTTGGAACGGCGACGCTTTTCCTGGGCGCCCCGATGGTGCGCTTCGTCGCCGAGAAAAATGAAATGGAAGGGCAGTTTCTCGCCGAACTCACGCGCGTCAAGGAAAACGCCGAGAGTATCGCGCTCATTCGCGGTGACGCCGATGAGTTTCGCGCCGTTATGGTGATTTATGCGAACGTCGTTCAGGCGTGGATCCGCCAGATCACCCGCAACGGGATCGTTGCGAGCGTGCAAAGCGCCAACGGCGCGCTGGCGCCACTGTTGCCCCTCGTCCTTGTCGCGCCCAAATATCTTTCAGGCGAGCTCTCGCTCGGCGCGGTCATGCAGCTGGCGTCGGCGTTCATCAGCGTGCAAATTGCACTGAGCTGGTTCATCGATAATTTTGTGCGCGTCGCCGAGTGGATGGCGTCGGCGCAACGCGTCGCCGAATTGATCGCGTCGCTTGAGGCGCTCGATGTCGGCGCGACCATGACAGATCAGGAATTTATCGAATTTGGACATAGCTCGGACGGGCGAATTCATCTACGCAACCTTGCAGTCGCCCATCGCGATGGTCAGGTCGTCATACTTGACGCCAACCTCGTTATCGAGGCCGGCGAAAAGCTTCTTGTCGGCGGCGCCAGCGGGACCGGCAAAAGCACATTGGTGCGCGCGCTTGCCGGCCTGTGGCCTTGGGGATCGGGCAGCATCCTGCTGCCTCGCGATGCGCGTATCGCCTTCGCGCCGCAACAACCCTACATTCCCCGTGGGAACCTACGACAGGTTTTGCTATATTCCGTCGCCGACGCCGATGTCACGGACGACATGATCCGCGGAGCGATGCTTCGATGTGGACTCGATTACCTGACGAAATATCTGGATGACGAAAGCCGGTGGGACCAGAAGCTTTCAGGGGGCGAGCGCCAGCGAATCGCCTTTGCGCGCATGCTCTTGCAAAGACCAGATATCATCATCATGGATGAGGCGACCTCGGCGCTCGACGAGGGAAGCCAGACATCGCTGCTGCGTCTCTTGAACGAAGACTTGTCTTACGCGACGGTGATTAGCGTCGGCCACCGCCCGGGCATGGAGGATTTCCACGACTCGAAGCTCGTGCTCGAGCGACGTGCCGCAGGGGCGCGCGTCAAACGCCATCGACTAGAGAAATCACTTTGGCACTTGATCGAAACCGGACCATAAAAAAGCCCCTTGGGCGGACGGCGCGAGTCGACCGGGCAGCGGCCTCTCGTCGCTCCTGCTTGGCCGAGTTCGCCACCTTGCGCAAGAAGCAGTTTCGAGAATTCAGAGGCGTGTGAGGGTCACCGCCAGAATGATGACCATGGCCAACATGCAAATCGGAATCAGCCACCCCATTCGCCGCCTCCGTAGTGCGTCTGGTATTCCAGCCCCATTAATCATCCCAGCTTAGAGGCGGGATTCTGTCAAGCCCTTTTGCTGAAACCCTCAAGGCAATTTGTTAATTCCCCTTCTTGCATTTCAGTCCGTGCTCGATCGACATACTCTCCTTCAAGCTATCAGGCGACTCCTGCTTATGTCCAGCTGCTAAAAGCGCAGCCACAACATGCGCGCTTCGAGCAAAGGCTTTGAACGATGTAACTGTCGAGCCCGCGGAACCCTGTACATGACGCAATCTCGCAAGCGCCACTCTAGCGCAAGTTAGCCAAATAGCGCCGCTGCTGAGGTCGTCGTACTGGCGTGGAGGGCGCTAACGGACGCCACGGATAGGAGCCGTCAGAGCATATTGCCTGCAATGCTCGAGGTATGCGCGCTCGTGGAGCGCCAGAAGTTCTACAATACATTTCCAAAGCCAATTGGGCGCATCTAGGCTATCCAATCTATTCCGCGTTAATTCCTTGCGCCAGGATTCCCGGTTTAAACGATTCATCTGCCGTGCGTGCGCATGTCCTACGACGGCGGCAAGATATCTGGCGGCTGTTGTCGCCTCCTCGAGGGAGAGCGTCTCGATTTCAAGCTTAAGATCCTGAGGTCGCAACTCCCGCGCAACGATCGGTTTGCCTAGAAACGTCGCCGCCCGCATCCGCTCTCCGAGATAAGGCGCCAGACGCCGTGCGCCCGCGACTCCCCGTTCAGCAGGATTCATGCGCATACAAGACGAGCCTAGTCCCCGCGCCGGTGCAATTGCCTCCTTGAGATCGATGAGACAAAACTGCTTCGCCCGGTCATCCTCGTGAAGAGTGAGTAGCACCGCATATCGAAGCTTTGCCAAGCGAGCTACATCCTTTGACCCGGTAAGCTGCGTCTACGATCTTAAAGCCCGAGCGCTGATTCCTCTCCCTCAACATTGTCACCAGCTCTCGCATCTCCTCGGTGGCAAACAGCCGGTCGATTTCGTATCGCTCGGAATCAAAAATCGGCCAATAACGTTTACCTCGGGGAATACCGGCTTTGCTGTTGTGCATTTGCTTTTTTGCAAGCAATCGCCAACTTGAAGCGCGCGAAAGGCGAATAGAGCGTTTAACCGCCTTCGGCGGCTCAAGGGTGGGGAAATCATTCGAGCTTTCCGCAAAGGCCCCGATGTAGCCATCCATCATATGCTCGACCATGCGAGCAGTAACTACTCCGGGCAGATTCGAGCCCCGCGCCGCAGACGCAAGCGACAATCCAAGACGGACAAGGTCATGAGCGGGGTTACCGACCGCCGTATGGTCAAGGTCGCGAATCTGAACGTCGACATCTCCGACGGCATTCGCAACCGGGCCAAGGTTTCCAAGATGACAATCCCCACAGATCCAAATCGGCGGCCCCTCGGGCAACTCGCCCCCTTTGAGGCCATCGAGCCAAGTATAGAAACGCTCAGTAGAACCGCGGACATATCTCTGCGGTGAGGTCGCCATTTTCAGTGCTTTAGACGACGAAAGGAGAGCATCGCGCTCAGCATCGGACGTCGGTGTCTTAAACTCTTTCATGTCTCAGGATATTGCTCTCGCTGTGTTGCATTTTGAAGGGCACTAAGCCCATCAGGCCCAATGCGGTGGGGCATCAGAGAACCGTGCGCCAAACCAGCCACCGCGGGTGTACATGCCTGGACCGCTCAGCGCGGGCGCCTTGCTAAATAAATGCCACGATCGCACGCAATCGGGGTCGTGGCATACATGGCGCTCCCGAGCTGGGTTGCCCGTCGCTGAGCGCCCCCTATGAGACGCTACTCTGAAAGTACGCGTTGCCCTGCCTTCGGCGCGACCCACCGGTTCGATCCAATGGTTGGTATGGAGGAAAGCACCCGCGTGGCAGTATCGGCAAGCTCATATTTAGCTGTTGAGGAGCGGCAACGAGGTCTGCTTCGATTTGGACCCTCTCACGAGCGTCCAAAAGACTTCTGATACGATATTGAGGGCCTTGGCCGCCATCAGGCAGTAACTTCGTTACGCAGAATAACGGTCCATTGGGAGCGTGACACAGAACCCGCTCGCCCACGTGGAACCGGTGCCCAGAATGTTTCGCCATTCTTCCCATCCCCCAGCGGCCTCAACGGACCGCCGGCGCTTATTTTCGAAAGTAGCGTTTCCTTAACCCAACTCACCAGAAAGATGTTCCCCTATCAGCACTTCGTCGCCTGCTCAGCTTTGCGCAGGATCCTGTAGATCCGTTGCGGCGTGTCAGCGAAATCGCCTCCCTGGGTGGATGAGCGCTCCGCGCGGCCTCTGGCTTGGTCCCCCCTTGATGGCGCCCTATGACCGCTCCAAGTCGAATAGACATGTTTTTGGGAGACAGACAGATGAGAAAAAGCTTTAAAGTGGCCGGCGTAGTGATTGGCTTTAGCCTTACAGCGCCTCTGGCCTGGGCTGAAGTGCGCCATCCGGTCTATCTTGGGGAAACTTCGGGGCCAGCCGCAGGGAAGCCCGTTGAGCCGTCGGGCTCAATACAGAAAGAGAATACCGACATCGATCCAGCCGCGCCGTCAAATCCAAGCTCGGCGTCAGCAGGGGCGCCTGCGGTGGAGGGGAAGCAAGGCACTCAGAGTGGCAAATAAAGCTTAAGATCTTATCATCTGACAGATTGGCTTCACCGCGCCAATTCGGCTACGCCAGGGAAGACCGGGCCACTCTGCTCTCGCCTCCACGCAATAGCTAAAGAGTGGCACAGGCTCCCCGGCTGGCGATATCCTCATGTAGCTACCCCGCATCTGCCAGACACGCTTGTGGCCGCCCATTTTCCCGCGAGCCCCCTCGCGTATGCGGTGTATCCGCTTAGACGTATAGGCTTCGTCCACTTCGATGACCAGCCGGAGGCCCTTT
Organism: Methylocystis echinoides; assembly: GCF_040687965.1. Taxonomy (NCBI): domain Bacteria; kingdom Pseudomonadati; phylum Pseudomonadota; class Alphaproteobacteria; order Hyphomicrobiales; family Methylocystaceae; genus Methylocystis; species Methylocystis echinoides. The sequence continues at coordinate 12,622 of NZ_CP156087.1, read as the reverse complement.
GGCGCTTCTAACTGCAAGTGGCCGGCTGTATGGCAGCAGCCCGCCGCCGCATGCGAATTGCTCCCGCTGCAAACGCGCGGAATTCTAAAAATTCAAGGATTGAGCCGTCGCTTCAACGCGATGTCGACGGCTTGCATGAGCCAGACCCGCGCCTTTGCCTCGAACGCCGGCCAATCACGTTCGCCCTGGGCAATCAACCTATCTCCTTCCTGATCCCCATTCGAGTTCGTGACGCAAAGAACGCCATGAGTGTGGCCCGCTATAAACTCCTCTCGAAGAACCTCGATTGCAGCTTCGACATCGAACGGCAGCGCCCTGAGCTTTCCATCTTCCAGCACTAATAGATCGTCACTTCCCCGCCGATCGGTCGACCCTGCAAATCTGCCAAGGCAGCTCGAACACGAGCCCATAAGCCCTCATTGCCAGACTCAGGCGCGCCTAGGCGGGACATGAGGTCATCCAGCAATTCCTCGCATCGATCCAGCGCCTCCGCAGCCCTTATGGGATCTTCATTGTAATCCCATCCATGTGCTCCTGGTGACAAGGAGCTCGATTTCCACTTATGGTCTCTCAGGCGCCTGCTCAGCCTCATCCGTCCCTGCCATCTTCTTGTTTCAAGCGATAGCCTTTGTGCTGAATGGTCTGAATCACATGGTTTTCCGAGCTGGCCGCCAGTTTGGATCGGATTTTTCCGATCATTCTGGCCAGCCGCACTTTCGACTTTTGAGCCTTTTCAGCGAACACCTTTTCAATCAGTTCGTCGGCGCTAAAAATCTCACCGGGCCGCACGGAAAGCACTGCAAGCAGATTAAACTCCATCTCGTTCAATTTTACACGCGAACCATTTGGCGTGCAAACCTCTCTGAGAGTCGGTCCGGAGACTTCACGATTGATTACAGAGCCTTCTGAGCATGAGGCGAATGGAGGCGAGGTGCAAGAAAGCGAGCGCTTTTCGATTGAGATTTTCCCAATCCTTGGCCAATCGGTGACAACGGCCCAGCCAGGATAAGGTTCGCTCAACAACCCAACGCCTGGGCAAGACCTCGAAGCCTTTGGCCGCATCGGAACGCTTGACGATTTCTCTCACAAGACCCGGCAAGGCATTCTTCTGCGCCTCGCGAAATTGGGGACCCTGGTAGCCGCCATCGGCGAACAGTTTTTGAAGAAATGGAAACTTCCCGAACAATGTGCTCAAGACGAGAATGCCGCCATCGCGATCTTGAATGTCCGCGCTATGAACGACGGCGTGAAGCAGCAACCCTATCGTGTCGACAAGAATATGTCGCTTCTTGCCTTTGATCTTCTTGCCCGCGTCATAGCCATGGGGATCGATATGGCTCCCTCTTTTTCGGCGTTTTTCACGCTCTGGCTGTCAATGACGGCGGCCGTGGGACTGGCCTCGCGCCCTTCCGCTTCCCGGCACATAACATAAAGCACGTGGTGGATGCGTTCTAACGTCCCGTCATATGTCCAAAGATCGAAATAGCCATAAACCGTGCTTTTAGGCGGGAAGTCCTTTGGGATCGCACGCCACTGACAGCCTGTCGATAGGACATACATTAGGCCGTTCACCACCTCGCGCATATTCACCCTACGCTTGCCGCCGCCGCGCTTCGCAGGCGGGATCAGAGGTCCGACAAATCCCCACTCTGCGTCCGTCAGATCGCTGGGATAGCGCAACTTGCTGCGATCATAGCGGGCGCGATTTTCGTTCGTCCACATTTGGCGATCTCCAAAAGAATCAGATCGCCTCGTTGAATCATAACCGACTCATTCGACTCAACTTTTCTTCGGACAGACACTAAGAGGCGATGCCGGCTCAGCCAATCCGCCGTTTCTTCCGCCGAGCGTCCAGGCAGGACATCGACAACCACACGTCGTTCTGCATCTACCATCACAGTTCCATAACTCTGTCCCTTCCGCGACCTCCAATCGTCGATGCCCAAAACACGAACGTCGCTGGCGCCGCGCGCTACGCCCTTCGTCAAGTGCCGCAGGACGTGTCGTCGCTTGCTGGCATGCCGAGACGGTTATCTATCAGCCGCTCGCTCGGCTTACCTCCGGCGCCATGCGCAAATAGATAAAGAAGCCGGCTAACGCGAATGTCCGACGCGCATGTCGGACGGCGACGCCGAAAAGCTGATCGGAAAACGCTTTTCGCGCGCAAGACCCGTTCATACAACGCCAATGCGTCATGAGGATTCTCAATGCGACGATCGCGCCTTGCGCCGGGAGGTCCTGTAGACAGCGCGAATATCGACTGTGCCGCCGTCGTGATCGCGCGCCGCATGCCGGACAAGAGCCGATCTCCCGCGCAGTAGCTGAAATCACCCAGCGATCGCCCTCGCGTTCCACGGCCATAATTCTAGCCCAAGCGTCCACGTTGATTTTGCTTGCATATGGCTCAATAGCCGCCACAAAGTCACCAACCGGTAAAAAGACCGAAAACTGAGGCAGACCCAATAAGGTGCACTACCTCCTGCGAACCGGGGCATTCTTACAATTATCTGCAACGCGCGACACTTGCCATGGCGATAGCCGGCAGCTAAATTGCGGTCTCCTCCTACGGATTTTCCATTCGGATTTGAGAGCGGGCCGACCTCATCATGCATTAGCTCCAGCGGCTGACGTAACCTCCTCGGCAATGACTCTGAAGCCCGCAAGCGTACACGGGCCGAACGAGGTTACGATCGCGACGTCTGTCGCATCGCGTCCGCGCGCCATTAATACTCGGCCTATTCGCGGCTCGTTGTGACGGGCGTCGAATGTGTACCAACGTCCCCCAAGATAAACATCGAACCAAGCGCTGAAATCCATCGGAGAAGCGTCTGGCGGCACTCCGATGTCCCCGAGATAGCCGGTGCAGTAACGCGCTGGAATATTCATGCAGCGGCATAACGTAACTGCGAGGTGCGCAAAATCGCGGCACACGCCGCGTCGCTCGCTATGGGCCTGCCATGCTGTTCTTGTCGGGCTCGCGTGCTCGTACCCAAACGTGATGCGATCGTGGACGTAATCGCAGATCGCCTGCACCAGCGGCCAACCCTTCGGCAGCTGACCAAAAAGCGACCAGGCCAGATCTGATAGGCGATCAGTCTCGCAGTAGCGACTGCCGAGCAAATAGATCAAGACCTCGACCGGCAGGTCTTCGAGCGCGTGTTGCTCGGCCCCCGGGGCGATTGTGTCAGGCTCACCGTTATCCTGGACAAGGAAGTCCGAGGACATAGTGAGTCGGCCCGTAGGAGCGCGGATCACGTGGCAGAAATTGCCGAAGCTGTCATGATAGGTGTTGGCGTGAAGAGGCGGATCGAGTCGTATGCGATCCGGGGTCAGCAAATCGGGGACGCGTGACGGATGGACGCTCAACGTCAGAATCATGGGCGTTGGCTGCGGGCAATCATAGGAGATCTCGTAGCCTGCGCGAATCTTCATCGATATCCTCTCTGACCCGACCAATTCGAGCCTTGCCGGGCGTTTGCAGAAAAAACATGGAGGCTCGCGACTTGATTGCCAGATGTCTAGCGATTTCGCTAAGCGGGGGCGATATGCCAAGTCCGGTTCAGGGAGATTCCGGTCGTCATCGTAGCGCGGACTGAGCAGAATGCGTATAGTATCGCCTTGTGGCGTCTTGAAGCGGGTTTCGGCATTGTGTCCCCATGATAATAAAGCTTTGAGGGAAAGCAACTTCCCTGCCAGAGGTGACACTGGCGTCGATCTTAGCCGCCGCTCTTTCAACAAGAGAGAGTGGCGATGAACGAAACGACATACCGCCTTTTGGCGACCGACGAGTCGGCGCCGATCACAGTTCATAACGCTGACGGCCGGTCGCCGTTCCTGATTGTGGTGGATCACGCGGGCAATGCCATACCCCGCTCGCTCGACGGACTGGGCATTTGCGAAACCGAATGCGAACGCCACATCGCGTGGGACATTGGTATCGCGGCGGTTTCTCGCCTCGTGGCGGACGCGCTCGACGCCACTCTGGTGCAGCAGAACTATTCCCGCTTGGTTATCGACTGCAATCGCCCGCCCGGGTCGGAGACGTCGATTCCGGAAACCAGCGAGCTGACCTCGATACCGGGAAACATAAACTTGAGCGAGGCTTGGAGGGCCGCACGTTTGCACGAGATCTTCCAACCCTACCATGATCGGATCTCAATTGAGCTCGACCGGAGGCGGCGAGCGGGCCGACCAGCGGTCTTGATCGCCATGCATAGCTTCACACCGGTTTATATGGGCGTGGCGCGGCCCTGGCAATGCAGTATGCTCTACAATCGCGATCCGCGTTTTGCCCGTGTTCTCATGGCGCTCCTTAACCGCGAAGAGGGGATCCTCGTCGGCGACAATGAGCCGTACAGCGTGACCGATGCGATGGATTACACGATCCCGGTGCACGGCGAGCGACGCGACCTGCTCCACGTCGAGATCGAGATCCGCCAGGATCTGATCGCTGATGACATCGGGCAGCGAATGTGGGGCGCAAGACTCGCGCGTTTGTTGCCGGAAGCGTATCAAACGTTGGCGGCAGCCAGCGTGCCCATCAAACGCTCCGCCCCCGAACGCTCATGACGCTCCTGTCCGTCCGCCACATCACACGTTACACCTACAAGGCTCCGGTGCGCTTCGGCGACCACCGATTGATGTGCCGGCCCCGCGACAGCTTCGATCAGCGCCTGATCGACTTCCAGCTTGACATCCTTCCTCGACCCAAGGATGTCCGATGGCTCCACGATACGTTTGGCAATTGCATTGAGGTCGCCAGCTTTACCGATGAAGCCGACGAACTCGTGTTCGACACCAAAATCGTGCTCGATCATGAACCGACCCATGGACCGGAATTCCTGCTGGAGTCCTATGCACGGACATACCCCTTTGCCTATGGCGCAGAGGACATGCCAGATCTCAGCCGATTGATCGAGCGGCAGTATCTCGACACCGATCATCTCATCGACGGATGGGTGCGACGGTTCCTGCGCCAGGGGCGCCCAACGGAGACGGGCGAACTGCTGCTGACGCTGACGACCGCCATAAAGGAAAGCTTCGTCTATAAATCGCGGCTGGAGCGCGGGACGCAGGATCCTAAACTCACCCTGTTGACGGGGCGTGGGAGTTGTCGCGACTTCGCCATGTTAATGATGGAAGCCGTCCGTGCGCTGGGACTGGCTGCACGCTTTGTTTCTGGCCATCGTACTCGACTCTCCTTTAACCACGCATTGATTTCAATTGGTTAACAGGAAGTTTCGGGGATACGAGCTGTCGGAGGAAGACAATTATTTGAGGAGGATTTGCTGTGGCGGCGATTTTTCGTAACGTCGCGACGCCGAGGGCGAACAGCGACCATGCCCGGCGCCCATGCTTTTTGATTGGGATCGGACGAAGTCGCGCCGCCGCCACGCCGGTCTTGACGCACAGCGTCACGGTCAGCGCCAGCACGGCCAACAGGGTCGACAGCTTGCCGGGATTGGTGATGCGCGTGTCCTCCAGATTGAAGCCCTTGGTTTTGAGATTTGCGAACAGGGTTTCGATCGTCCACCTTTGGCGATAGGCGGCGAACGCCTGACGCGGTCTGCGGGAACACGCCAGCGCCAGAACCTCGTTCGTTGGCAAGCGCATCACGACGAGCCGCACCAGCGGCGAGCGAGGGCCGACGTTTTGCCCGAGCCGACACCGACCTTTGAGGATCATTTTCTCTCCCTTGTTCAGACGCCGCGCGATGTCGGCGATCGTCCATGTGGCGTAGCCCTCGCGCACGACATGCTGGTTCTCGCGAAGCCGCAGAACGAAGGGGATTTTCTTGGCGTGCAGATAAGCCATCCAGGCGTCGCCGATGAACTCTCGGTCGCCCATCAGCGAAGCAATTTTCAGATCCGGAATGGCGGCTCTCAAACGATCGAGCAGGTCCGTTCGCGCTTGCGTGGCGGAGTTCCCCGCCGACGGCAGCAGCGTCCAGATTAACGGGACGCCCATGCCGTTCCAAATCACCGAGATCATCAGAATGTTGATCGTGGTCTTGCCGAACTCCCAGTTGGTTCGATCCATCGCCAGAACCCATGGCTTGCCGCGCATCCCCAGCAGTTCGACAACCACCCGTGCCGTCATAGCGCCGTCCAGCTCGACGTGTTGGAAAAACCGATAGAACCGTCGCCGCACCGAGTCCGTTGTCGCCGCCGTCGCGACATTCGCGGCCAGCCGCCACAAGCAGATCGTCCCCTGCCGCATAATCAGCAATGTCAGCCACGCCAGCGTCTCGCGCCTTGTCGCGGACAGCGGCATGTGTTTGGATATCGCTGCGGATAAGGCGTTTGAGAAAGTATTCTGCATCAAGGCGATCCTTCGTTTGCCGACAAAGAATCGCTTTTCTGAATCGTCTCAACGCCTTATTCAACCGCGTCTAGTACGATGGTTTCTGGCTATCTTCATATCCCGAACGAGGCGACCGACGACTTCCAGGGCGGCGGGAATACGCACGCCTGGTGCCAAGTTTACTTGCCCGGTGCGGGATGGGTTGAGTTCGATCCCACCAATGGCATTGTCGGCAACAAAAACCTGATCCGCGTCGCTGTCGCGCGCGAGCCGCGTCAAGCGCTACACTATCGGGCACGTTCGAGGGCGCTGCAACGGATGCCTTGGACATGACCGTTTCCGTCGAGACACGGGAAACCAACGCGGGAAAGGAAAATCCATGATCGTTCGGCCGCCTGGGCGAACCATGGAAGAAGTGGCAAGCCAGCCTCAATCCTGGCCTGCCGCTTAGAAGACCCCTTCCGTAGTCTCAATGCTTCAGACCACTGCGCCGAAAACTTTCCCTAAACCGGCGGTTAACACCATCGCCAAGGCGCCAGAATGTCATTCTCACTGTTGCACGCGGAATATTTTCGCCCCCTGCTCTGGCTCCGATGGCGCCCAGGAGAGAGAGAGAGAGAGAGAGAGAGAAAGCCCAAAGACGCGCCGAAGACAATGGGGACGAGCAAATCAGTGGGTGGCAGAAGAACCATAAGCAAAGGCATGGCGGCGCCCAGTGAAAAGGTTGCAGCCAATGTCAGCGCGGCTTGTACGAGACGCGCTGTCGTAATTTCCGAAATCCCCAGCTCATCGCGCGAATGCGCGGTAAAGGCGTCTTTCCCATTGATTCCTCGGCAACCTGATACGCAAGAACTTGATCGAATGCTCGATCTCTGCGGGTCGATTGACGTGTTCGTGCACGCCGACACCCGGATAGGCTTGACCGGCAGCTATCACAATAGGTGCTGTCGATGAGCCGGTCCGCGTTGCACGGCGCGCTGACAGGGGTATTTCCTTGCATGCGTCACTTTCGACCAGAGCGGCGAGGGCGTCAAAAACTTCTTGCCATTCACATTGACGCAACTGTTCGCTGCGCGACTGTGGCTTCACGGTCATGGTTCATCGCAGCGTGTCAGAACTCCCCCGTTTCAGCAAGGCGTTCGTGCATGGCGGCTCGGCGTCAGCGTCAGCAAACCTCGAAGCCGAGCCGCCTTTTCGCCCCATTTGGCTACCCCCCTCTCGCCGCCGCAGTCGGGGCGGCCTATTTGCCCCCCGGGGTATCTCACATCGCTCCATCAGCCCTAGGGCCGCCGGTGCTGCATCAGCATCACAGCCCGCCGACGGCTTTGGTCGTCGCGACTTTCGTGTCAAGGAAAGGGACGGCGGGAGCGGCTCGTCGTCGTTGGCTGGCGGCGGGCCGCTTGCGCGTCTTTTATCAGACACCCTTGCTTGGTAATGCAGACGTCGCCGCGCGACCAAGAAGCGCGCGTCATCGCTCTTTCTCAGCCCGCCAAATACCCATTTGGCGGGCTCTTTGTTGCCCATGCACATTCAGAAAGCGGTCAGTGCCGATACGGCGCTTTCTCATAAGCGAGGCAGCGCGCCCGATGTTGAACCGCGGATGGCGATGATAGCCGGTGTGGAGGCCAAAGGGGCCGGTCTGACCGCTGCTGGCAAAATCCTGTAAAGGTACCCGGCCTTAGCCGACCAGCTCCGCATGAACATCCGCTCGACGCCGCCGCTAGCGGTCCAGCCGGTGCGAGTGTTGGAAAAGTTCGAATACCCACCCGACACGCCGCCATAGACGAAGCCGCCTTCGCCGTAGGAGGAGAAGGGTAAGCGTGACCGGGAAGCCGGCGCGGCCGCGGGCGGTGCCGACCCAGTCAAGCGCAATTCTAGTCGCCGAAGGGCGACAGGGGATTGATAGGCTCCGGGGACCAGCGGACGGATAGAGCGCATCCTTGTTGTTGCAGATCTGAGCTGCCGAGGTCGCGGACCCGCTTCAGGGATGTCAGTAAAAATAAGCCTTCTGCCGTTGGGAAGCCTTGTCGATAGTTGGATGTTTAACCCGCCCTTGCGGTAGGGAGTCTGCGGTCAGGAGGACGAAGCGGACTTCACGCAGTTTTGATTGTAGACATCAATGAATTTCCAGCAACAGGAATGCTCTTGGGCCGGTTCGGAGCGGATGCCAGCTTCTTGTGCGTCTCGCAATAATTTGTCTCCAACGAACAAGCACACCCGCAAAACCGAAACCTCTTGAAATCATGTTGGTCACCGATTGGCCAGCGGCACATGCCGGCGCGAAGCGCCATGAACATGACAGGACTTGACCCCAGTAGCGGCTTCCAGCTGTTGCTGCGCTCCTGGCGTGTCTGGAACAGTTCGCCATGGGGTCGATTGATCGCACTTTTTGTTTTGGCCATTTCGACTCCGAAGCCCTCACTCATGGGTGACTTAAAATTGTAGCTAGTGGATAAACTCTGACGTTTGAGTCCCGTTTTGGATTCCCGATTTCTGTTTAGCATGCGAGTCTGGCGCATGCGCACGGGAATTTCCATCAAAGCTTCGGCCGCTGATCGCAAGCGGCTCCAGACCATCGTCAAAGACCGCAATGCTGCGCAAAAGCACGCATGGCGAGCCGAGATCGTCTTGCTGTCCGCCGCCGGCGTCGGCACGAATGAGATCATGCGCCGGACAGGCAAGTCGAAGACCTGTATCTGGCGCTGGCAGGAGCGTTTCATGGAGGAAGGCGTGGAGGGCCTTCTGCGGGACAAGACCCGCCCTTCCCGTATCGCGCGCCTTGGGCAAGATATAGCGGAACGCATCGTCGCCCTGACCCAACAGGAGCCCCCTTTCGAAGCGACCCATTGGACGGGCGCGATGATGGCTAAGGCCGTTGGCGTCTCGGTGAGCTCGGTGCAGCGCATCTGGCGGGCGCATGGGCTTCAACCCCATCGCGTCCGAATGTTCAAGCTCTCGAAGGATCCCGAGTTCACAGCGAAGCTGCGCGACATCGTGGGGCTCTATCTCGACCCGCCGGCGCACGCCATCGTGCTCAGTGTAGACGAAAAGAGCCAGATCCAGGCGCTCGACCGCACCCAGCCCGGGCTGCCGCTCAAGAAGGGCCGCGCTGGGACCATGACCCATGATTACAAGCGCCATGGAACCACAACGCTGTTCGCCGCGCTCAACGTGATCAACGGCACAGTGATAGGGCGCAACATGCAGCGCCATCGGCATCAAGAGTTCATCCGCTTCCTCAACACCATCGAGGCCGAGGTTCCTGCTGGAAAGGTGGTGCATGTGATCCTGGACAATTACGCCGCCCACAAGCACCCCAAGGTGCGCCAATGGCTTGCCCGCCATGAACGCTTCAACTTCCACTTCACGCCGACTTCCTGCTCCTGGATCAACGCCGTCGAGGGCTTCTTCGCTAAGCTTACAAAGAGGCGGTTAAAGCGCGGCGCCTTCCACTCGGTCACCGATCTTCAGGCAGCCATCAACCGCTTCCTCGAGGAGCATAACGGCGAGGCAAAGCCCTTCACATGGACCGCCGACCCCGACAAAATTATCGCCGCCGTCAGACGCGGGCACCAAGCGTTAGACTCAATCCACTAGGACATCGGTCGCCCGCGCGACGACCTTGAAAAAAAACACCCGATCGGCCAATCGCTAAATCGAGTGTTCTTTTTTCTCGGATAGCGCCGCGCTAACTCGCGTTGAATCCGTTTTGACTCCCAGCAACCTTCGATTTCGGCGTCGAAGCAGCCCCCGAAGGTGAAATGGTGGCTAATGGCGGAGCGGCGGCTGATGGCTGCGCCGCCGGCGCAACATTGATGGGCTTGAAAGCTTCCTTGGCGAGGCTAGCGTATATTTCGCCGATCTTTGTGGCTTGCGTGATGTAATCTTCATAGACGGATTTGACGAAGTCCGACTGGAGCTGCATCGCCTCCTCGATCTTCTTCACGTTGTTCAGCCTTTCAAAAAGCACTCGGCTCTTTTCAAATGACTTCGTTGAATAGTCGATTATTTCGGCGGCAATGGCGTGAAGCCCCTTGGTCGATGAGGCAGTTGCCGCGGCAAATGCCTCGAACGGGGTGGTGCTGAACGCTTTTATCTCCGAGAAGTCTTTTGACATAAGGATTCTTTCTAGGGCTGGGTTGCGCACGCGCCATATTGTTTATGTGCATCGCACAAAAAAGTCAAGGAAATGCATTGCATTGCAGCAAAACGCGTTCAGCTTTTCATCTATTTCCATTCCAGGGACATGATCAGAATACCTTTCGCGTATATTTCCGTCGCAAGTAGGCGAGCGAGCGTTTCCTATCGTCGCTCCGTGCAGGCGTTGGCTGACTGAGTGACTTGTGTCCTCGTCGTGGAGCCGACTGGGTTTTTGTGAACTCATCCCTTCGGTAGCGGTTCGATGAGCTTTGGTTCGGTCCTGCATCGGCGTGGGCCCAAGGCTTACCATACCAGCCCCGCTACAGACTCGCTATTTATGTCAGCCGCCAAGGTTTACGGAGTAATTGGCTCGTTCTGAGCGGGGGCTACGACGACGAAGCTGAAGGGCTGCAAAGCGGCATATTGGCATGGTTCGTTATCACGCGATAGCTCGTCGGGCTTACGATGCGGGTCTCGCCTTGAGCTGAATCTCGCGGTGATAGAAATGCTTGTCTACATTGCGACGCGCGGCGTGTATGATGGTCGAGCCCGGTGCCCCTTCGCTGAGCAGTTCCATTAGCCGCGTCTAGCTGAGGTCGTCGAGCGCCGATGCGGGCTCGTCCATGATGATGATGTCTGGCGGTCTCAGCAGCACCCGGGCGAAGCCAAGCTGCTGCTGCTCGCCGCCGGAGAGCACATCGGACCAGCTCTGCTCCTCGTCCAGCCGCGACACGAGATGAGCCAAGCCACAGGCGGAGAGGATCTTTTCGATACGCGCAGGGTCGGGTGGGATGTCGTCGTGGGGATAGTCGAGCGCACCGCGCAGCGTGCCCCGCGGCATGTATAGCTGCTGTGGCATGAAAGCGATGCGTGCATCCCTTGGACGGAGAATGCGGCCGCTGCCCCAAGGCCACAAACCGGCAATCGCGCGGATCAACGTGCTCTTGCCGGCGCCAGAATCTCCCTTGACGAGAACCTTCTCGCCGCGTCCAATCACAGCATCAGTTTCCGCGAGCATCAACCTGCCATCATTCTGAGCGATGGAGAGTCCGCAAAGATGCAACGCGCCATCGTCGCTGAAGGCGAGATCGATCATGTTATCCTCGGCTCCGATTGCAATCTCGTCGAGGTTTTCGAAGAAGAGATCAAGGGCGGCGACGCGCCGCGCCGAGGCGAACCAGTCCGCGAGGCGCAGCGAATTATCGGCCAGCCAGTTGAGCGCAGATTGCACCTGTATGAAGGCTGCCGCCGCCTGCATGAGATCGCCGAGCGACATTTCGCCTGCGAGATATTTCGGCGCGCCGAGCATGAGCGGGATGACGGGCGCGAGCACGTTGTTGCCGCTCGACAGGAAGAGCATGCGCGCTTGCCGCCCGATCACCGCTATCCAGCGCAATGCGACCCGATCAAATCTCGCACAGCGCCGCTCCCGTTCGGCGTCGTCGCCGCCGATGAGCGCGATCGTTTCGGCGTTTTCTCGCGTGTGCGAGAGTTCAAAGCGAAAGTCCGCCTCGGCAGCTGCTTTCGCCTCGACGCACGCAACGAGCGGGCGGCCCAAAAGCAACATGCCGAAAGATGTCGAGGCGGAATAGATCACGACCGCGATCACAAGATAGCCCGGGATCGTCACGTGCCCGAGTGTCAGCGAGCCGCCGATGAACCACAGCACGTTGACGAAGGAGGCCGCCATGAGCAAAGCGTTCGTGACGCCGGTGGCGAAATCGACGAAGAGCTCGATGGAAACGCGTCCATCCTCGGCGATCCGCGCTTCCGGATTATCGACGAGCCGGAGGACGCTGAGTTGATAAAAGCGGCGGCGTTCCATTCAGCGCCGCACGAGCGTCTGCGTCAACCATTCGCGCCAGCGTAACTGGAGGCGCATGCGCGCCTGCAGAAGCGTGACGCTCGCCAACGCAGAGGCGACTGCCAGCGCGAGCATGAGGCTGATGCTGAGCAGGATCTGGCGCTGGTCCTTGTTCTGCAGGGCGTCGAAGAAGAACTTGTTCCATCGGTTCACCGCGATGGCGGGGGCGAGATTCAGTAGCAGGCACGCAAAGAGCCCCACCAAGAGCAAGATCGCCTTGCGGCGCGTCGGGCCGGTCCAGAAACCCAAGGAAACCCCTGCAAAGTGGCGCAGGAGCCGCGCGTCGGCGGCGGTTGGAATTAGGGTTTCAGACAT
>NZ_CP156086.1 GCF_040687965.1 Methylocystis echinoides | reverse complement strand
GTCGGCCTCCCCCAGGCGGAAAGGATCAGACCGAGAATTTCGCTGTTCACGGCCTCGAGCGACTCGATGGCGCGGTCGTAGGTGGCGCGGCCCACGGCGCTGCGCTCCAATTCGTAAAGCGACTGCTTGGAGAGGCCGGCGTCGGCGATGGCGGTCGATTTCCACACCGTCGCGGCGAGAACCTCCTCGCCGAAGAGGCCGCGCAGCAGCGCCACGATCTGCGATTGCGGCCCGTCGTGCGGCTCGTGCCGGGTCACGACATAACGGATGAAATCATGGGTGAGGTCGCCGCCGGCCTTGCGCACCACGGCCATGAGGTCGGAGGCCATGAGCAGGAACTGCGACATGGAGGCGACGTCGACCATCTGCGGATGAATGGTGACGAGCAGCGCGGTCGCGGCGCAGAGCGCGCCGAGCGTAAGATAGCCGAGCTGCGGCGGGCAATCGATGACGACGACGTCATAATCCGCGCCGATCTCGTCGAGGGCGCGGCCGAGCCGTTCGAAGAACATGCCGCCTTCGGGACGCAGGCCGCGGGCGAGCGCCTGCGGCGTCTCATGTTCAAACTCCATGAGTTCGAGATTGCCCGGCACGAGATCGAGCCCGTCGAAATAGGTCTTGCGCACCACTTCGCGCGCGGGCCGGCGCTTGTCGTCGTAGCGGATCGCCCCATAGATCGTGTCGCCCTCGCCGAGGTCGAATTCCGGCTGCAGGCCGAGCATGGCGGAGAGCGACGCCTGCGGATCGAGATCGACCGCGAGCACGCGAAAGCCGGAGAGCGCGAGATATTGCGCCAGATAGAGCGCCGTCGTCGTCTTCGCCGAGCCGCCCTTGAAATTGGCGCAGGCGATGATCTGCAACTTCTCGCCGGCGCGCCGCTGCGGCAGAATCTTTTGTGCGTCGCGCGGTTTGGCGTTGGCGATGTGGAGCCGCAATTCATTGATTTGCGACAGCGTGTAGGAGCGCCGGCCCGAGGGCGTCGTCGCCGGCGCCGGACCGACGCCGTCGAGCGACAATTGCCGCAGATAGCCGTCGGAGACGTGCAGCAGCTTCGCCGCCTCTCCCGAGGAGAAGGAGCGCAGCGCCTTCTGGCTGTCGGGTGGAAACAGCCGGGCGCCGAGCCTTTGCAATTGTTCGGAGAGGAGCCGCGCATGGGTGAAAATGCGCGCATCCGATGTCTCCATGTCCCGACGCGCAGAAACCGCCGCCACGATTTTTTCTCCTCAATACGCTTTTCGGTCGAAAACTCGTTTGTTTCCGTAGAAACTCACGATTCGCCGATTCCGGCAAGCGCTTTATCCTTAACGCCCGTCAACCATACGGCCAATTTCGGGGGGTGGGGAAAGTTGGCCGCGGCCAATTTTTTCAAGGGGCTTTCAATCGGGGGCGCGCCGAAGCGAATCGCGCGCTTTTCGCGGTGTTCAGCGCGCGCCGTTACAGCGCGACATAGCCCCGGCGCTCCTTGGCGCGCCGCTTTCGGGCGAGGGCGTCCTGCGCTTGCGCCGCGCTCTCATAGGCCGCCAAGCGCAGCCGCCCGGCGCCGCCGATCCGCCCCCATTCCTGAACGAGACACCAGCGCCCGAAGAGATCGCGGGCGACGTCGAGACGATAGAAGCGGCGCATGTTCTGCGCCGCGTCGATGCGCTGCAGGCGGATGGCGTCCATGCGCGCGAGTCTGAATCCGGCCGCGCAGCCGGTCAAGGCGCGAGAGGGCAGGGGGGCCGCGCCGCGTCAGATCAAAGCGCCTCGAGAAACGCCAGCAGGGCGGCTTTTTCCGCCGGGGTGAGCGCGAGCGGTTTGATCCTTGGATCGAGCGCCGGATTCGGTCCGCCGCCGCCATCATAGAAGTCGACGACCTCTTCGAGCGTCGCGAGGCTGCCGTCGTGCATATAGGGCCAGCTGTTCGCGACGCCGCGCAGCATCGGGGTCGTATAGGCCCAGCGGTCGGCCGGATCATTGGTGATCTCGAAGCGACCGACGTCGCGCGGGGCCGCGCCGGCGAGGCCCAAGGCGGAAAGGTCCACCTCCTTCACGAGACCCGGCGCCAATTGAATCCGCCGCGTCGCCGGGGCGGCGCGGGCTTTGAACGCGACCCCGGTATTGTGCCACGCCTGATCGGTGAAGAGCGCCGCGTCGCTCTCGATGCGATGGCAGGCGACGCAGCCGCCCTTGCCGACGAAAATCTCGTAGCCGCGCCATTCCTCGGCCGACAGGGCGGCTTTGTCGCCGCCAAAGAGGGCTCGATCGAACCGGCTGTCGCCGCGCAGGAGCGTCGCTTCATAAGCGGCGATGGCGCGGCCGAGCGTCGTCATGGTGACGCCCTCCCCGGGAAAGGCCGCGTCGAAGGAGGGGCCGTAATCGGGGTCGCTGCGCAGCCGGGCGAGCAACGGGCCGACGCCGGCGTTGCCCATTTCGTCGGGCGCGAGCAAAGGCCCCCAGACCTGGGCGGCGAGATCGGTTTCCCGTCCGTCGTGGAAGAGATAGCGCTTGAAGACGACGTTATAGAGCGACGGCGCGTTGCGCCGCAGGCTGCGCCCTTCCATGCCAATCGACAGCGCGCTCTGGTTCGACGCGAAAGCCTGCGCCGGAATGTGACACATGGCGCAGGAGAGCGTCCCGTTCGCCGCGAGGCTGCGGTCGAAGAAAAGCTTCTCTCCGAGCTTTTGCATCGCCGGCGCGCCGGCGATCTCGCGCGGAACCGGCGGCAGGCCGAGCGGTCGCGCCATGTCGTCGGCCTTTGCCGGGCCAAGCCCGACGACGAGCGACAAGGCGGCGGCGGCCAGCGTCAGTCGGAGTTCTCCGCCCAGTCCCATGCCGCGTTCCGTGTTAAGGCTCGACCAGCCGGCTGCTGGCGTTGGGAAAGGCGCGCGCGAGCGTTCGGGCGTCATTGAGCAGGCTTTCCGGCGTGAGGAAGGCGGTGCTGTAAATCTCGCGCACCCAGCCGTCGGGATCGATGAGGAAGACCTTGAGCATGTGGTTGATGGCGCCGCTGCGCCGACCTGAGTCGTCGATCTCGTAAGCGACGTCCTGGCCCATGGCGCGAAGAAGAGGCGTCACCTCCCGTTCGGAGGCGCCGGTCAGGAAGGACCAGGGCGCGTGGCCGTCGTCGCCATTTTCGTTCGACTTGAGAAGGCGCAGCGTCGACGGGGTATCCCGCGCGGGATCGAGGCTGACAAAGACGAGACGCAGTCGCGACGCCAGCAGAGGATCGCGCCGCGCCGCCTCTCGCGCGGCCTCGAAGACGGACCAGGCGACGGGACAGCCCGTGGGATCGGCGCAATGGCCGTAGAAGAATCCCAAAGCCGTCACAGCCCCGCGCGTGTAGGCGGAAATCTTCACGGGCGCCGCGGCTTCATCGAGGAGAGTAGCGTCCGGGACGCGCTGTATCTTCTGCAGGACATAGGTCCCGGGCGCCGGGAGATTGGTCGCCGCGGCGCCGTGCTCCGCCGCCTGCGGCGGCGCGAGCGGCGCGAGCGCAAGCAGCGCGGCGGCGACAGGCGCGGCGAAACGCGCGCGCCCGTCTTTCGCTTCCTTGCGTCGGATCACGGCAGTTCGGCCTTCTGCGCGCGCGCGGTGAATTTCATATGATGCGCGCGGCCGAGGCCCTCTTTGTGAAAGTCGACGACGAAGGCTTCCTTGAGCTCTTTCCCGTCCCAGGAATAGCCCTTGAGAAACTGCTCGTTGTCAGCGCCTTTCTTGTCCCAGTTGGCGAGCAGCGAGCTCGTGAAATAGACGCGCTTGCCGTCCCAGCTCTGCGAGACCATGTTGACCTGCGCGCCGATCTTCTTGGCGTAGACCTGCTTCGGCGCTTCCGGATCGGAGAGATCGAACAGGCGCGCCGTGCCGTCCATGAAGGTGTTGACCCAAAGCGACGACGCGTCCGCGGAAATGGAAATGTCGACGGGCAGCGGGATTTTGGACGCGTCGCCGACGTCGGCGACAGGCTTCGCCCGCCACTGGCCATCGCCGTCTTCCCTGATGAGATAGAGTTTCGAGGTCAGGGCGCTCGCCGTGATCGCCCAATTGGCGCCGGGCTTGAGCGCCCAGCGAATTTCGAGCGGCGCGCCCGGGACCGAGAAGATCTTGACGGGCGTCATCGCCTTGAGGTCCCACAGGACCATCGTGCCGCCGAAATTTTTCATCGCGGCGCTGTCCTGCATCAATTGCGCCGCGTCCATCATGTAATTCGTCCAGCCGGTGAAGCTCGACGTGAGCATGCGGTTCTGGCCGGGATTGATGGCGATGTCGTAGCCATAGCCGTCGCCGCCGTCGCCGACCGGCATGGGCGTCGTCGCGACGAGATCGCCGGCGTTATTATAGGTGATGAGTCCGGTGACGCCGCCGTGATCCTTCTTGTTGGAGAGCGCCTGCACCAGCATGCGTCCCGGCAGCGCGTAAAACGTATGCGGCCCGACATAGCCCGTCGTTTCGGCGAGATTGTCGATGGTCTTCACGAGCGCAGGCTTCGCGGGATCGGACCCGACGTCGAAGATGAAGATCTTGCTATCGTCGAGACGGCCCGCCCAGAGATATTTGCGGTCGTCCGTGAAGCCCATGTGATGCGCTTCGCCGCGCCCGCCCACGGAAAGCGTGTGAATGACTTTTCCATAGGTCGCGGAGCCGGGAATGACGTCGATCGTCACGAGCTTGTCGGATTCGTCGCCGACGCCCTTCTCGCCGAGCGTCCAGACGTGGAGATAGTGTTCCTGACCCTTGATGAGGCCGCTCATGAAGGGCGAATTGCAGGTCTCGTCGGCGCGCGCGGCCGACGTCTCATGCGCGATGAGCCCGCCGAGGACGCACGCGCCGAGCGCAAGCGCGCGTTTGACGACGGCGCCGGATTTGAGTGTGAGCGTCATGATTTCCTCCCTTGCAAAGGCTCGGCGGTCGTTGGACCGATCATCGCCCTGACTTCGCTGATCCGGTTGGCGGGAAAGCCGCCGAGTTCGGCGTGTCTGCGGATGATCTCGGCGTCCGTGGCGCGATAGACGCAATAGACCTTGTCGTCGGTGACGAAGCTTTCGACCCATTGCGCCTGCTCTCCGAGATCGCGCAGCACGGCGCAGGATTTCTGCGAGACCGCCTCGAGGTCGGCCGCCGACATGCGCCCGGCGCCGGGGATATCGCGCTCGATGATGAACTTTTTCATTTTCCCTCCAGGGCGGCCTTGCGCCGTTCGCTATATGACCGGTCGTCTCGCTTGCGGGCGAAAAAATCACGCCCGGAAGTAGCCTTTCAGCAGCATGTCGCAGACTTGCGTGAGCGGGCGCACGGAACGCTCGATCTTCATGCGCAGCAGCGCTCCCTGCCAGACATTGACCAGAAAGTCCGCCATGTCCTTCGCGTCGATGTCCGTGCGGAAGCTTCCTTCGCGCTGGCCGCGCGCAAGGCCTTCGCGCAGCTTTTCGCGATAGCGGCCGACCGCCGTGCGCAGCGAGGTCTGGCACAATTCGCTCGTGTCGCCAATCTCGCCGATGAGATTGCCGAGCAGACAACCGCCCTTGAAATCCTTGCGCTCGGTCTCGACGATGAGCTCGTCGAAATAGTTCCGCAGCGCGACGTCGGCGGCGACGTCCGCGCGGGACAGATGCGCGTCGAGCTGGCGGATGAAGGGATCGATATAGTGCCGGACAACCTCGGCGCTGAATTCTTCCTTGCTCGGGAAGTAATTGTAAAACGACCCCTTGGGCACGCCGACTTTCTGCACGAGCTCCTGCAGCCCGGTCCCATGGTAGCCTTGCTCCATCAGCAGCAGGACGCCTTCGTCCAGCAGCTTCTCACGGATTTCTTTGACGTCACGGCGGCTCATGGGCCGACAATATGACCAGTCGTCTCAAAATGCAAGCCCGACCGGCTTGCGATCCCCCCCGTCATGACAGGCGGCCGGGCGAAACGGATCGCCGGTCAATCATGTTAAACGCTCATCTCATCATCTCGCAGGTCGTAAGGAACAGCGGCGCGGCGCCTGTCCATAGGATGGCGACGGCGGACAGAAGCAGGAGGACGGCGGAGGCGTAGGATTCGAAAGCGCGCTCCGCCGTTTTGCTGCGCCGCCGGGCGATGACGACGGCGCTGGCGCCGAGCGCCGCGAGCGAGACGGCGGCGCCAATGAGGAGCAGGGCGGAGACCATGTTCCGCCAGCCGGCGCCGCCGGCGGCGCAGGCCAGGGAATGGAGGCCATAGGCGAAAGAGAAATAGAGCGCCCAGACCAACGGCCCGAGGAGCAGAAGAAACAGCGCATGCGCGAAGCTGCGGCGCTCGAGAGCGGCCTTGCCGGGGTCCTGCATCGCGTCACTCCAGCAGCCGTGGGAAGCCATGCAGCAGGAGAAGCCCCAGAAGGCCCTGCGCCGACGTGTAATAGGCGAAGAGCGCCGTGCTTTCGAAGGTCACGCGGCGCCGGGCGTCGAGCTGACCCGTCGCATAGCGCGCCACGACGAAGCCGGCCATGATGAAGACGACGAGCGCGAGTTGCCCTGTGAGCAGGCCCCCGACATAGACGAGCGCGCCGTAGGACGTCTCCCAGGGGCGAAGCCCCGCCTGCCAATGCCCGAAAAGCTCCGCTCCCACGCCGGCGACGAGACAGGCGGCGCCCGCGACGAGAAACAGCGGCGTCGCGCTGGCGCCGCCCGGCGGCGGCAGCAGACGGTCGGCGGCGACGAAAAGAGCGGAGCCGATGACGAGCAGCGCGCCCGCCGCCGCCGGCCAGTCGAGCGTGGGCGGCTGCGGCCCGCCGGGCGCGGGCCAGACCGAGGGGTTCACGGTCCAGAGATAGAGATAGGAGAAGACATAAGTGAGATAGAGCGAGGCGGCGACGAAGATCAGCACGATCATCGCCCACCACGAATGCGACTGCGGCCCGGACACATAGGTCGAGAGCGTCACGCCGCCGCCGATGTCGGCGCGTTTCTTCCCGGGCGGCGGATCGAGCTGCCAGCACCAGACGAGCGTGGAGAGGATGGCGAGAACGCCGCAGATCAGCGCCAGCGTCACCGCCTTCACCGTGAGCAGCAGAAAAAACGCCGCCGTGAAGATCGCCGCGAACACATGCGCCCATCCCGGCCCCGGCATTTCCAGAAGATACTCGGGCTCCCCGTCGAGCGGCGCGGTGACGATCGTTTCGCGCCGTCCCGTCGCCGTGCCCGGCAGCCACCAGGCGCCCGCCTCGATCTCCTTGGCGAGACCGGGATTCTCCCACAGGGGATAGCGGTCGCGCACGAAGGGGATGCTGCGCACGGAATAAAGGTCGCTCGGCGCCCATTCGAGCGTGCCGGCGTTCCAGGGATTGGCCTTGTGCTGACGGATCTCCCGCTCGCTTCTGAACTCGATGAGGAGATCGATGAGGAAAAGCGCCACGCCCGCCGCGAAGACGAAAGCGCCGACGGTCGAGATCATATTGAGCGTATCCCAGCCTCTGTCGGACGCATAGGTCCACACGCGCCGCGGCATGCCCATCAGCCCCGCGATGTGCATGGGAAAGAAGGCGACGTTGAAGCCCACGAACATGAGCGAGAACACAATCCGGCCCAGCCGCTCCGAAAGACGGCCGCGGCCGAACAGCGGCTCCCAATAGTAGAAGGCGGCAAACAGCGGAAAGACCATGCCGCCGACCAGCACATAGTGAAGATGCGCGATGACGAAATAGGTGTCGTGCGCCTGAAAGTCGAACGGCACGACGGCGACCATCACCCCGGTGAGGCCGCCGATCGTGAAGATGACGAGCAGCCCGATGATGAAGAGCGACGGCGTCGAGGCGATGAAGCGGCGATTTCCCGAGGCGATCGTCGCGATCCAGGAAAAGACCTGGATGCCGGAGGGCACGGCGACCGCCATGCTGGCCGCGGAGAAAAATCCGAGACTGAGCGCCGGAATTCCGGTTGCAAACATGTGATGCACCCAGAGGCCGAAGCTGAAGAAGCCCGTGGCGATGAGCGCAATGACGATGAGACGGTAGCCGGCGAGCGGGCGTTGCGCCATGGTCGGCGCGATCATCGACACGAGCCCCGCCGCCGGCAGGAAGATGATGTAGACCTCGGGATGGCCGAAGAACCAGAAGAGATGCTGCCACAACAGCGGATCGCCGCCGCGCGCCGCCGAGAAGAACGGCCAGCCGAAGGCGCGTTCGATTTCGAGCAGCAGGGTCGCCAGAATGATCGCCGGAAAGGCGAAGACGATCATCCCGGCGAAAATCAGCATGGACCAGGCGAAGATCGGCAGCTTGTCGAGCGTCATGCCCGGCGGGCGCGTCCGCAAGACGCCGACGATGATCTCGATGGCGCCGGCGATCGCCGAGATTTCGATGAAGCCGATGCCGAGCAGCCAGAAGTCCGCATTGTCGCCCGGCGAAAATTCCCGCAGCGTCAGCGGCGGATACATGAACCATCCGCCATCCGGCGCGAGGTCGTAGAAGATCGTCGAAAAGAAGACGAGGCCGCCGATCACATAAGCCCAGACCGCATAGGCGGAGAGCCGCGGGAAGGGCAGGTCGCGGGCCGCGAGCATTTGCGGCAGGAGCAGGACGCCGAGCGCCTCCATCGCCGGCACGGCGAAGAGAAACATCATCGTCGTGCCGTGCATCGTGAAGATCTGGTTATAAAGCTCCTGGCCGATGAAACGGTTGTCGCCCTGCGCGAGCTGCACGCGCATCATCAGGGCGAGGACGCCGGCGAGGAGGAAGAAGAGAAAGGCCGCGCCGATATAGACGATCCCGACGACGCTGTTGTTGATCTCGCTCAGTCTGCGCCAGCCGCGCGGCAGCGCCCAGGCGCGCGTCAGCGCCGCCAGTTCGGCTTCGGGGCGCGGCGTCTCATTGGGAGGAGCCGTCCGGCTTGGGGGCGCCGGCGCCCGCTTGGCGTCGTCGTTCATCTGTCCCCATCGGGCGCGCAGCAGACTTTCCGTTGACATAGAAGGCTGCGGCGCCGAAGCGAGCGTGGCCGGCGGGCGCGCTAACGCAGCCCCGCCAGATAGGCCGAGATGGCGGCGACCCGATCGGCGCCGAGCGTGTCGAAAGCCGGCATCTGATTGCCGGGCTTGATGTGCTGATTGTCGACGATCCATGCGGCGATCGACGCCCGATCGGCGGGAAGAACCCCGCCGCCGATCGACAGCCGGCCGCCGACATGCGTGAGGTCGGGCCCGAGCGCGGCGGCCGCGGTCGCGCCGCGGATCGTATGACAGGCGCCGCAGCCGGACGACAGGAACATGTCGCGCCCGGCGCGGGCGCGCGCGTCGCCCGCGGGCGCGGGCGCGGCCTGGCCGCGCAGCCACTGCGCGTAGTCGGCCGGCGCCATGGCGACGACGTTGAACGCCATCATGGCGTGCGCGCCGCCGCAATATTCGGCGCATTGGCCTCTGCTCACGCCAGCCCTGTCGGCCGCGAACCGCAAGGTCGTCTGGCGGCCGGGAAACATGTCGAGCTTGCCCGCGAGCCGCGGCGCCCAGAAGCTGTGAATGACGTCGGCGCTCGTCAAGGTGAGTTCGATCGTGCGTCCCACCGGGACTCTCACCTCATTGGCGGTTTCGAACCCGCCGCCGTCCGGCAGACGATAGGCGACGCGCCACCACCAGCGTTCGCCAACGACCGAGACGCGTATCGGCTCCTCGCCCATGCGCGCCTCCGCGCCCCTGCCGAAAAGCGCGAAATTGGCGATGAGCAAAGCGCTGAGCGTGACGACCGGAAAGATCACGCCGCCCGCGACCACCATGGCGTCGGCGGACAGAGTTTCGCGCAGCCGCGCCGGCCCGAAGAGAGCGAGACCAATGAAGACCACGACAATGACGAGGATCGCCGCGCTCGCGCTCGTCATCGCCCAGAACAGCGCCGCCAGCCTTTCGGCCTGCGGTCCCTGCGGCGACAGCGCCGACTGCATGTCGGCGCATCCCGCGAGCGGGAGCGACAACAGCGGGAGGGAGAGGCGGGCTCGCATGGCGCTCCTCCGGTCGCGGCTTCAAGCGCGCATGACTTCGCGAGTGGAAATGGCGACGCCGGTCAGGACGTAGCTCAACGGACAGATGGCGAGCATGAGCAGGCCGGCGGCGCGCTGATCGGCGAGCGCCGCCTCCGGCGCGCCATGCGCGGCGCCGAGAACGCGCGGCGCGAACAGGAGCAGGACGCCGAGCAGGCAGTAAAGCTTTCCGGTGATGGCGAGCGCCGCGACGCTGCGCCAGGGATTGGCGGCGAGGATCGCGCCCCAGAACATCGTCGCGGCGAGAAGGAGCGTCAGCTGCATCAGCGCCGGCGCCGCGCTCATGTGCAGGCGCGCCGACGCCAAGCTCGGCGCATGCCAGAGATAGAGCAGCATGATTTGCACCGCCGTCGCGAGCGCCAGCGCGCCGCGCCAGGCGGGGCCGGCGGCGAGGCCGACGCGAAACGCCGCCACCGCGAGCAGCGGCGCCAGCGCGTTCATGACGTAGATATGCGCCGCCATGTGAAAGACGCGCGGATTGGCGGCGAGCCCGACCTGGATGAGCGGCGCCGCGACGGCGACGACGAGCCCCGCGCAGATTTCATCCGCCGCCGGCAGCCGCCTCGCCGGCGCGGCGGCCGCTACGCTGTGTTGCGCGCGCATGTCCTCCTCCACCGCTGACGCGATGCATATCGTCCTGAAAATCCCGTTGGCGACGGGGCGGCCCCTTAGAAAGCGACGAACCGCCGCCGCCGCCGAGGGCGAGGCGGGCGCGCGCGAAGCCTCGTTCCGCCGTCAGGCGGCGACGTCGAGCAAGGCGATGAGGCCTTTGAGCAAAGCGACGGGATCGGGGGGACAGCCGGGGATATGAAGATCGACGGGCGCGACGTCCGAGACGGCGCCGACGCAGGCGTAGCTTCCGGCGAAGACGCCGCCGTTCAAGGCGCAGTCGCCCACCGCCACGACCCATTTGGGATCGGGCGTGGCGGCTAAGGTGCGCTCGAGCGCCTCGCGCATGTTCTTCGTCACCGGGCCCGTCACCATCAGCACGTCGGCGTGCCGGGGCGACGCGACGAAGCGCAGGCCGAAGCGCTCGAGGTCGTAATAGGCGTTGCTCAGGGCGTGAATCTCGAGCTCGCAGCCGTTGCAGGAGCCGGCGTCGACCTCGCGGATCGACAGGCTGCGGCCGAGCCGCTCGCGCGCGGTCTTCTCGAGCGCGCGGCCGAGTTCGGCGAGCATCGCGTCGTCGGGCAGCGGCGGAGGCTCCGTCAGAGCGCCGCGGAACAGGCCCTGGAAGAGGAATTTCTGCATCGGTCGCCCGTCCTCAAAGGTCGTGCCCCGAATAGGAGCAGTTGAAGGATTTGTTGCACAAGGGGAAGTCCGCGACGATCGCGCCCTTGATCGCGGCTTCGAGCAGCGGCCATTGGAACCAGGACGGGTCCCTGAGATGCGCGCGCGCGACGCGGCCTTCCCCGTCGAGCCGCAGCCAGACGAAAATGTCGCCGCGAAACCCTTCGACGAGCGCCGCGCCCTCGCCGGCTCCGCTCGCGGCGGCGCCGGCCTGAAGCGGCCCGTGCGGCAGCCGGTCGAGGAGCTGCTCAATGATCTGGATCGACGCCCGCACTTCGTCGAAGCGCACCCAGACGCGGGCGTCGACGTCGCCGTCGGTCGAGGCGCCGAGATCGAACGACAGTTCGTCATAAGGCGCGTAGCCGATCGCGCGGCGGGCGTCGAAGGCGCGCCCCGAAGCGCGGCCGATGAAGCCGCCGCAGGCGTATTGCCGCGCGAGGTCCGCGCTGAGCGCGCCCGCGCCGACGGTGCGGTCCTGCAGCGAGGTGGTGTCGCCGTAAAGGCTGATGAGGCGCGGCGTCATCAGAGATATCCAGTCGAAGAGGCTGCGCAGCGCCGCGACGCCGTCGTCAGAGAGATCCGCCGTCACGCCGCCGGGCGTGATCCGGTCCATCATCAGCCGGTGGCCGAAGCAGGCGGCGGCCGCTCTCAACAGCCGCTCGCGCACGAGGCCGCATTGGGCGAGCATGAGCGAGAAGGCGGCGTCGTTGCAGATGGCGCCGATGTCGCCGAAGTGATTGGCGAGCCGCTCGAGCTCCGCCATCAGCGCGCGCAGCCACGCCGCGCGGGGCGGGGCCTCGATCCCGAGCGCCGCCTCGACCGCCTGCGCGAAGCCGAGACTATAGGCGACGGTGCTGTCCCCCGAGACGCGGGCGGCGATCTTCGCGGCGCGTTCGATCGGCGCGCCGGCCAGGAGACGGTCGACGCCCTTGTGGACATACCCGAGCCGCTCTTCGAGACGAACGATCGTCTCGCCGTTTGCAAAAAAGCGGAAATGGCCGGGCTCGATGATCCCGGCGTGAACCGGGCCGACGGGAATCTGATGCAGCCCGGCCCCCTCGGCGGGCAGGAATGCGTAGGCATCGCTCGTCCCCGCGAGCGGCTCCGCGTCCCCGCAGGGATGGCGCAGCCCCCAGCGGCCGTGATCGAGCCAGCGCCGCGCATCGGGCAGCCCCTCGGCCTCGAGCCCGTAGAGATCGCCGATCGTCCGCTCCAGGCGCAGCGCCGGCGGGTGCAGCCGGGCGACGGAAGGGAAGCGCCGCTCCGGACAGGCGAGGGCGAGAAGGCGCAGCGCATAGGTTTCACGGTCCGCGAGGGCGAGGTAGACCTGCGCGCCGTCGCTCCACAGGCTGAACAGATCGGCTTTCCCTTCGGCGAGGAGACGCGCGGCGCTCCGCCAGCGGTCGGCGTCGACGTCTTCGCAGGCGAAGGGGCGGCAGGAGGACGGGGACCGCGGCGCGGCGCCGGTCTTGTGCTTGAGATTGACGGGCATCTCCCTCTCCTAGCCCAGCAGGCGCGCGACGTTTTCGAACCAGCTCACGAGATAGGCGGGCAGATACAGACCCGCCATGAGCACCAATGCAAGATGCGCGACAAGCGGCGCGGAGGACGCCTCGACCGCGCCGACGCTTTTCGACGGCGCGCCGAAGGCCATGCCGATCAGCCGCAGGAGCAAGGCGCCGAAGGCGACGAGCAGGCCGAGCACGAGCGGCGCGGCGAGCCAGGGCTGGCGCGCGAAGGCCGAACTCACCACGAGAAATTCGCTCATGAACACGCCGAGCGGCGGCATGCCGCAAATCGCCATGACGCCCACGACCAGACCCCAGCCGAGCGTCGGATGGCTCTGCGTGAGCCCGCGGATGTCGGCGATCTTCTGCGTGCCCTTGGCCTGGGCGATCTGCCCGACGGCGAAAAAGATCGCCGACTTGGTGAGGCTGTGCATCGCCATATGCAGCAGGCCCGCGAAATTGGCGAGCGGCCCGCCGATCCCGAAGGCGAAGGCGATGACCCCCATATGTTCGATGGAGGAATAGGCGAACAGCCTTTTGACGTCGTCGCGTCGGTAGAGCATGAAGGCGGCGAACAACACCGAGCCGAGACCGAGCGTGATCAGCATCGGTCCCGGCGTCATCGCCATGGCGTTCGCCGTCAGCAGCATTTTGAAGCGCAGCACGGCGTAAAGCGCCACATTCAGCAGCAGGCCGGAGAGAACGGCGGAAATCGGCGTCGGGCCTTCGGCATGGGCGTCGGGGAGCCAGGCGTGCATCGGCGCGAGGCCGACCTTGGTGCCATAGCCGAGCATGAGGAAGACGAAGGCGACATTGAGCAGGCGCGGGCTCAAATGCGCCGCCTGCTGCATCAGCGACGACCACACCATCGCGTCATAGCCTTGTCCCAGCGCCGGCTCGGCCGCCATATAGACGAGGATGGTCCCAAACAGCGCCAGCGCAATGCCGACGCTGCCGAGAATGAAATATTTCCAGGCCGCCTCGAGCGCGTCGCGCGTGCGATAGACGCCGACCATCATCACCGTGGTGAGCGTCGCAACCTCGACCGAAACCCACATGAGGCCGATATTGCTGGCGAGCAGCGCGAGGTTCATGGAGAACATGAGGATCTGATACATGGCGTGATAGAAGCGCAGATTGCCCGCCGACAGTCTGCCGGTCGCCATCTCGTGACGAATATAGCTCGAACTGAACAGGCTCGTCGTGAAGCCGATGAACGTCGAGAGCACGACGAAGACGATGTTGAGTTCGTCGACGAACAGAAAGCTGCCGGTCTCGCTTCCCTTGACGAGCAGCAGCAGAGCGAAACTGAGCGTCGCGCCCGACGCGGCGACGTTGATCTGCGACGCCCGCCCATAATCGGACTCGAAGGCGAGGATGCAGGCCGCCGCCGCGGGAATGACGACGAGCGCATTGGACAGCATGAACAGTTCTGAAATCATCGACGACGCTCCTCGCGCACGCGATCGAGTTCGAATAGATCGACGGTGTCGAAACGCTCGCGAATGCGAAACAGGAAAACGCCGACGACAATGAAGGCGATCAGCACCGACAGCGCGACGCTGATCTCGACGACGAGCGGCATGCCGTCGGCGCCCGCGGCGGCGAGGATGAGGCCGTTTTCGAGCGACATGAAGCCGATGATCTGGCTCACCGCATTGCGCCGCGTCACCATCATCAACAGGCCGAGCAGGACGATGGCGAGCGCAAAGGCGAGGTCCTCGCGCGCGAAAGGATCGGCCGTCGTCGTCGCCGGCAGCATCACCACGAGCGACAGCGCCATCAGGAACATGCCGAAGAGCATTGTCCAGCCGACGCCGCCGACGATCTCGACGGTGCGGTGAATGCGCAACCGCTTGATGATGGCGCGCAGGCTGAACGGAATGACGAGCGCCTTGAAGATGAGGGCGATGCCCGCGGTGACGTAGAGATGCGGCGCATCCTGCACATAGGCCTGCCAGGCGACGGAGAGCGCGAGAACGAGAGCGTGAAGGGCGAAAATATTGATGAGGCCGGAGAGCCTGTCCTGGTAGAGCAGCATGAAGCTCACCAGCACGAGCCCGCCGGCGAGCAGCTGCGCGACGTCGAGAGACAGATGGGCCATCAAAGGCTCCGGGTGATGAAGACGAGGAAGGTGCCGAGGAGGCCGAGCATCAGCGCGGCGCCGAGGAAATCCGGCACGCGGAAAATGCGCATCTTCGCGGTCGACGCCTCGAACAGGGCGAGAAGAAAGCCCCCGGCGGCGAGCTTGCCCATATAGGCGAGCACGCCGACGCCCATCGCGCCAAGGCCGGCGTCAGGGGGCGCAAGGCCGAAGGGAAAGAAGACGCAGGCGATGAGCGAGACATAGAGCAGCAGCTTGAGCGCGGCGGCGAGCTCCATGACGGCGAGATGCCGGCCGGAATATTCGAGGATCATCGCCTCATGCACCATCGTCAATTCGAGATGCGTGGCCGGATTGTCGACGGGGATGCGGCCATTCTCGGCGATCGCCACGATGACGAGGCCGATCAGCGCGAACAGCACGGAGACGCGCAAGGAGAAGTCCGAGGCCATGTAAGCCGCGACCTCGGAAAGCTGCGTCGAGCCGGCGATCAGCGAGACGACGAAGACGATCATGATGGTCGCCGGCTCGGCGAGGGAGCCGAACATCATTTCGCGGCTGGCCCCAATGCCGCCGAAGCTCGTGCCGACATCCATTCCCGCAAGCGCCAGGAAGAAGCGGCCGGCGCCGAGAAGCGCGGCGAGCGCGATGAGATCGGCTATCCAGTTGAACATCAGCCCGGTCGCGAAGGTCGGAACGAGCGACGCCGCGACCCAGGTCGTCGCGAAGACGATGTAGGGCGCGGCGCGATAGAGCCAGGAGGCGTCCTCGGCGAGCACGGTCTCCTTGCGCAGCAGGCGGATGAGGTCGTACCAGGGCTGCAGGATCGGCGCGCCGCGCCGGCGCAGGAGCCGCGCCTTCACCTTGCGCGTGAAGCCGACGAGCGCCGGCGCGAGCGCCAGCGTCAGCGCCATCTGCGCCGCCTGCGCCAACAGATCGAAGAGCAAGCCGGTCATAGCGCCACGATGATGAGCATGAGGACGAGCGCTGCGAAGACGAGCGCCAGATATTCCTGGATCGGCAGGAAGCTTACGAAATTGAGCCGCTTGGCGATCGCCGTCACGGCCTCGCCCAGCGGTTCGTAGAAATAGGCGATGAAACGGTCGCCGACGTCGACGGTGAAATGCGCGGCGCGCGTCTCGCCCGGGGCCGGCATGTCGAGCCGTTCCTTCACCGAAAAGGCGATATGCCCGAGCGTGCGCCGGATCGGCTGCGCGAAGCTGCTCCCGCTGTATTGCGTCAAGGGAGAGGCGTCGACATAGCCGCAATCCCAGGGCGGCGCGCGGCGCAAGGGGCGCGGCCAGATCCTTTTGATCGCATACATTGCGCCGAGCGACGAGAACAGAATGAAGGCGAAGACGAGGAAGCCATTATAGGAGCTGCGGCCTTCGGCGATCGGCGCGATGGAGAGCCAGCCGATCTGACTCTGCATCGGCATGCGCCCGCCCACAGATGCGGCCGCCGCCGGCGAGATCGCGTCGATCATCAGGCCCGGCAGAACGCCCGCGAGCAGACACAAAAGCAGCAGGGCCGACATGGCGCCGAGCGACCAGGGGTCGGTTTCGCGCGCGCGCCGCGCCGCCTCCGAACGCGGGCGCCCGAGAAACACGACGCCGAAGGCGCGAACATAGGCGGCCGCGCCGAGAGCGGCGCTCAACGCGAGCGTCACGCCGACGGCGGGGATCGTGAGCTTGAGCAGCCATTGCGGCAACGCCGGGCTGAGCAGAATGGCGTGGAAGACGAGCCATTCCGAAACGAAGCCATTGAGCGGCGGCAGCGCCGCGATGGCGACGCAGGCGCCGAGGAAGACGAAGGCGGTTCTGGGCATGCATCGGATCAGCCCGCCGAGCCGCTCGATGTTCTTCTCGCCTGTCGCGCCCAGAACGGCGCCGGCGCCGAAGAACAGCGCGCCTTTGAACAGCGAATGGTTGAAGATATGAAACAGCGCGGCGGTGAAGGCCAGGGCCGCCGGCACGGCCTCGCCATTCGCCTTGAAAGCCAGCGCCAGGCCGAGCGCGATGAAGATGACGCCAACGTTTTCGATCGTGCTGTAGGCGAGGAGCTTCTTGAGATCGCTCTGCTCGGAGGCGAACAGGACGCCGACGAGCGCGCTCGCCGCGCCGAAAACCAGCGGATGGACGCTCCACAGAAAGGACGGCGGGCCGAGCAGATCGAAGACGAAGCGAATGAAGCCGTAAATCGCCACCTTGGTCATGACGCCGCTCATCAGCGCCGAGACATGGCTCGGCGCGGCGGGATGGGCGAGCGGCAGCCAGATATGCAAGGGGACGAGGCCCGCCTTGGAGCCGGCGCCGAGCGTCACGAGAGCGAGGACGAGGCCCGCCTTAAAGGGGTCGAGCGGCGTCGCGCGAATGGTCGCGAAATCATAGGCGCCCGTCGTCCCGGCCAGAACGCCGAAAGCCATGAGCAGGCAAAGCGCGCCGAAGCTCGCCATCAGCAGATAGATGTAAGCGGCCGCCCGGTTTTCGGCGTGGTCGTGATGCGCGAGCGTCAGCGCCCAGGACGCAACCGACATGAACTCCCAGGCGACGAGGAAGGCGTAGGCGTCGTCGGCGAGAACCACCGCCGCCATCGCGGCGACGAAGGCCGGGAAGAAGGGCAGAATGCGCATCGGGTCCTTTTCCTGCGCGCCATAGCCGATGGCGTAGGCGCTCGCCGCCGCGCCGCCGAGAGCGACGACGGCGAGAAAGAAGCCGCTCAAGGGATCGAGGCGGAAATGCATGCCGATCCACGGAACGCCCAGCGGCAGCGTCGTCGTCAGCGCGCCGGCGCCGCGCGGCGCGACCGCCGCGACGAAGATCGCCGCACATAACGCGCCGCTCAGCCCATAGACGCGGCGCGTCACATCCGCGCGCGAGCGCCAATAAAGCGACAGGGCGCCGACGCAAAACAGAGCGGCGACGCAAAACAGCGCGAAGTCAAGCAACATGAAACGTCCTTCCCGGCGCCGCGGCGGCCCCTTCTACGCGCAGCGTTTGCGCGGCGCGAGCGGATGCTTGGACGTCGCAACGAGCTGATCGAGCCCCCTGATTTCCGCGTCGCCGCCTCTGCTCCGATAGTCCTCGCAAAAGTGATGCAGGTTCTCCATGACCGTGTGGTCGACGGAGGACGCGCCCGACAGATCGAATATGACGGTCCCGCCCGGCGGAATCGTCGCAAGGTCATTCTTCAACGCAAGATAATTGCCAAAGAACGCCGCCCCTGCAACCTGAACATGATAGACGCCGGGCGCCGTCTCCTCGATGGCGCGGCTGAGCTTGAGGACGTTGCGCCAGTTGATGCTGCGCCAGAAGTGGAAGAAGAGCTCGGCCAGCACGCCGATCGCCACGCCAATGAGAAGGTCCGAGCCGAGAACGCCGACGATGGTGATCACGAAGACGCCGAGCTGATCCCAGCCGATCTCCAGCGTCTTCTTGAACTCGCGGGGCGAAGCCAGCCGGTAGCCGGTAAAGACGAGCAGCGCGGCGAGCGACGCCAGCGGAATCTCGTGGATGACCTTGGGCAGCAGCGCCACGAAGACGAGCAGGAAGAGCCCGTGGAAGAAATTCGCCCAGCCGGTGCGCGCGCCGTTATTGACGTTCGCCGAACTGCGCACGATTTCCGCGATCATCGGCAAGCCGCCGATCAGACCGCAGATCGCATTGCCGACGCCAACCGCGGCGACGTCGCGATTGAGGTTCGACACGCGCTTGTAGGGGTCGAGCTTATCCACCGCGGCGGCGCTGAGCAGGCTTTCCAGGCTGCCCACGAGCGCAATCGCGAACACTTGCCGCCAGAAGGCGATCGCGCCCACGAGATGAAAATCGGGGAAGGAAAAGCCGGCGAGAAAGTTTTGCGGCAGCGTGACGAGAAATTTCGGTCCGATCACGAATTCGTGGTGCGGCAGAAACACCGCATCGGGGAGAAACAGATATTTGTGCTCGTCCTCGAGATCGAAATATTTCCCCAGCGCCATGCCGAGGAGCACGACGAGAAGCGGCGCGGGCACGACCTTCAGTCTCGTATTGCCCACCAATGTCCAAAGCGCCATGATCAGCAGGCCCAGTAACCCGATGATCGCGACCTCGGGGTTCATGTCGCGCAGGCTCGCGGGGATGGCGGCGATGGTCTCGAACAGCGTCTGCGCCTCGGGCTTCACGCCCAGCATGACGTGGCTCTGCTTGGCGATGATGATGACGCCGATCGCCGCGAGCATGCCGTGCACCGCCGAGGACGGGAAGAAGGCGCTCATCTTGCCAGCCTTCATCACGCCCATGAGAATCTGGATGATCCCCGCAAAGAAGATGGCGGCGAGCGTGAAGCGGTAGCCCGCGACGGCGTCGCCCTGACCGAGTTCCTGCACCGAGTCGAGAATGACGACGATGAGCCCGGCCGCCGGCCCCATGATGGTCACGAACGACCCATTGATGCGCGACACCAGCAACCCGCCGACGATCCCCGTGATGATGCCGGCCTGCGGCGGAAAGCCCGAGGCCATGGCGATGCCGAGAGACAGCGGCAAGGCGATGAGAAAGACGAGAAATCCCGCCAGGACGTCGGCGCGCCAGTTTTCGGCGAGGGCGGAAAGGCCGCTCTTGGGCAAAGCGACGTCGGGCGGCTGGACAGAGACGTTCATTGTCGGAGCGACCTCTAAGAGAATGGAGCGAGCACAAACGCGACGCCCGGAGAACGTTCCCCTGTTAAAGAAAACAAGTCATCCGGCGACAAAGCGCATCGCATCGCGCCCGCGCCTCGACAATCTGAGATGGCTTCATCCGGGACCGCCGGCTCGCGATCAAACTTGCAAGCGGCTGTTTCCCCAGTTTTTCGCACCTGCGAGATATATTTCTGGAGTTTTTCCCAAAGGTGCCGACGCACTCCGCCGCAACGGCGCGCGTGGAGGGGTCGATGCGCTTGCGCCGGCCAAATTAATGAAAACAACGCCGACGCCGAAACGTGAGACAGCGCTTTCGTCATGAATAGGGCGTCTGCTTCAGACGCACATTAGGCGCCTGCTATGCCCGCGTATTTGCGCGGCCGACACGGCCCCCGTGCGCGCCAATTGATTGCGATGTAGGATGGCCGCGGGAAGGCGAGAGGGCCGGCAAGCTACAAAGGAGGGGGTTGCGATGTTCAGCTCGATCAGCGGCCGGTCGGTCATTGTCACGGGGGGAAGCAAAGGCATTGGCGCCGGCCTCGCGCGCGTCTTCGCCAGCAAAGGCGCACAGGTGTTGGTTGTCGCACGTGACGCGTCGAGAGCGGAAGCGACCGCCGCCGCGATCAGCGGCCCGATCACCGGCTACCCCGGATGGGCGCATTATGGGGCGAGCAAGGCGGGGCAACTCGGGTTCATGCGCACGGCGGCGCTGGAGCTGTCGCCACACGCGATCACGATCAACGCCGTATTGCCCGGAAATATCAAAACCGAGGGCCTCGACGACCTCTGCGAGGACTATATCGCGAGGATGACGGCCTCCATCCCGCAGCACAGATTGGGCTGCGTCGAGGACATCGCGAACGCTGCGCTCTTTTTCGCCAGCGACGAAGCCGCCTATATCACGGGTCAGACGCTCGTCATCGATGGCGGCCAGGTTTTGCCGGAATCGCTGATGGCGCTGGACTAAGCCGCACTTTCGCCGTCCTGCCGCCTGCCGTCGGGCAGGGGCGGGCGTGATTTATGCGGGCGCATGTGGCATATGTGCGTCGAGCGCCAAGGCCGAGGCCGGCCGATGCGCAGGCTGTTTCGACTTGGCGCATGACAAGCGGCGCTCGGATTTGGTCTAAGCCAGGCAGGAAAATGCGCGGGACTGGGGAAGGGCGTGTTAACGCCCCGTGGGATGCAAGACGTTAAGCGAGGTTGATCATGCCGAATATGAAAATCATCACGGTCATCACCCTGGTCCTGATGGCCAGCGTCTATTTTCTGCACGTTAGTTTCATAACCAAATTGCTGCTCGACCTGTTGCTTTTTGCAGGCTGGGCGTTCTTCGCGATCGTCAGGTCGGCGAGCGAAAGGCGGCGCGCGCGTCAATCGAGCGACAACGTCTAGCCGTCGCGCATCGCTAAAACACGGCGAGCGGGCTCGAGAATCGCGGATTCCGACCCCGTCGCCGAGCGTTAAGCCAAAAGCGTCTCATTCGCCGCCGGTACATGCGGGGCCATTGCGCCTTAGTGGAAAAAGGCAAGGATGAGCCTGCCCGTCGAGATCATGCAAGCCGTGGCGAACGCCAAGGCGATCCCGGCGCCTTGCCAGTCGCGAACTTTCGCGGCCTTGTACGTGGAAAGGGCGAGGAAAAGGCTGAAGACCATCCCGGCCAAGCCCATCGCCATGATTCCCGCAGTGGAAGAGTCGGCGAAGAACGAGGTCATGGCTGAGCCCGGGAGGACGCTGCGCCGCTGACCTGGCGGACGAGCGCCCGAGGGTTTTTATTGATCGACCGTAGGAAAACTGAAGACCCGCCCACCAACACTAAGGGCGTTGAGCCGAGCCCCCATGCGAAGATCAGGCAGATGGCGACGAGGGCCAGGCCAATCCTTGCGGCCTCCCAATCGCGAGCCTTCGCGGCTTTCCAGGTAGCGATGGCGATGATCAGTCCAGAGACGGCACAGGCTACAGCGCCGAGGAACAGCAGGGCGGATATCAAAACTCTCTAGCTCTCCATCGGCGGCCGCAGATTGAATCTGGCCAGAGAAACAGCCTGCTGAGTAGCTGTGTCTTCTACTTAAGGCTGCTTGGCCAGTGAGCCGATGCGCTCGAACCGAGCGACAATCGTGAACAGAGCTTTGCGCGCGCCAAAGCTTCAGCGCAAATAATGTGAGGCCTCTCCTTGAACAGCGCTGGCTGATCGTCAGCGATACGGCGTCGCCCTGTCGTGCTCGAACGCAGCCGCCGCCCCGTCTCGAGTTGGCTTATCGCGCTGAACGCTATAGAAGTGCGCCTCTCCTGCGTAAGCCGGGTGAGATCGCCATGTCGATAGAAACCGCGCGCCGGCGCCGGCGGCAAGGGTCAGGCGGGCTTGCAACGGTCGTCGATCTCGACGCGTCGCGCAGCGCAGGGGTTGCGCCGCATGCGCTTGGCGCCCCGATGGACGACTCCCGTTTCCTCAGATACGCCGTCGAGGCGGCCAACGCAGAAAGCTTTGCGGCGACGGGCGAGCGCGCCACATGCGTTCTTACTGCGCACGCCCTCAATGCAGCGCTCCAGCAGCTGGGGCGGCGTTCGTACCTCCTGCGCGTCGAGACCACGGTCCAGCATCGAACCGACAGCGCATTTGCCGGCTGCGTTTTGGGGCGCGGCCCCTGGGAGCGGCGCGCGACGGCGCCGGGCATGTGGCGCGGCCATCTGGTCGTCGCGATCGAGACGGCGTGGCTTCTCGATCCGACGCTCGATCAAGCCAACAGGCCGGAGTGGGGGCGGCATCGGGTCGGGCCGTTGGTGGTTCCTCTGCCGCGACGATTTTGGGTCGATCCTCGGGGGGCTCGCGTCGCCGTCGGCGAACTGGAGGTCAGCTACCGCCCTTATCGCCGCCCGCAGAGCGGCTTTGCAAACAAGCGGGACGCCCGCCCGTCTCACTGGCGGCCCATTGCCGAGCGTGTGCTTGAACGCATCACGTGACGGTCCCTTAGCACTTGCGCGCTGCAGCGCGCGTCGTCGTGCTAAGAACATGATCGCACCAGGCGTCTCTTACTTATCAGACAGCGCGCCTCACGCCCCGGTTGCAGGAGGCGACGTTGAAACATAGCTGGAGCATAGTTCGCGGGCGCGGCGATGAACCTGGGCGTGGCCGGCTCATGCTTCGGCGATCCCTTCCTGGGAGGACTTCATGCTCTCCGCTTTGAGCGAGTGGGTGTTTGGCGCCTCTGGCCTGACGCCACATGGATACTGCCTGCTTTGGGAGCCGGGGCTGATCTGGCTCTACGCTGTTTCAGACGCAACCACGGCAATGGCGTATTTCTCCATTCCGCTGGCGCTCGTGATCGTCGGAAGAAAGCGCAGCGATCTCGTCTTTCGGCCGATGCTGTGGCTGTTCGCGGCGTTTATCCTGCTCTGCGGCACGACGCATTGGCTCGATCTTTTCACGCTCTGGAGCCCGCTCTATGGGCTGCAGGGCCTCGTCAAGGCGCTGACGGCGCTCGCCTCGATCGCGACGGCGGTGGCGTTATGGTGGGCCTTGCCGAGTTTTCTCGCGCTTCCTTCCGTCGAGCAATTGCGTCACGCCAATGCGGCGCTGCTCGCGAGCGAGGAGCGGCTGGCCCACGCCCATAAGATGGAGGCGCTCGGGCAGCTCACCGGCGGCATCGCGCACGACTTCAATAATGTGCTGCAGGTCATTGTCGGCTCCCTCAGCGTCATCGAACGCCAGATTGCGCTTGGGCGCGCCGCCTCCATCGAGCGGCCCCTGGCCGCGATACGGAAAGCCTCGACCACCGCCTCCAGCCTCACCAACCGGATGCTGGCCTTCTCGCGCCGGCAGACTCTCGTCCCGCGCGTCATCGAGCCCGACAAGCTCGTCGCGGGCATGGAGGAGATGGTGCGTCGGACGCTCGGACCGGAAATCGAGCTCGATCTGCGCTTGGGGCCTTGCCGCTGCAGCGTGACCTGCGACCCGTCTCAACTCGAGAACGCCTTGCTGAACCTGGCGATCAACGCCCGGGACGCCATGCCGCAAGGCGGCTTGCTCAGGATCACGACGGTGGACCGGACGTTCAGGACCAAGCTTCCGGAGCCCGACATCGAGCCGGGAGACTATGTCGAGATCGAGGTGACGGACAGTGGCGTGGGCATGAGCCACGAGCTGCTCAGCCGCGTTTTCGAGCCGTTCTTCACAACCAAACCCTTGGGGGAGGGGACGGGTCTGGGCCTGTCGCAGGTTTACGGCTTCGTCAAACAATCCGGCGGATTCGTGCGGATCGAAAGCGCGCCGGGCAAGGGAACCACCGCGCGGATTTACTTGCCGGGCCGCGCCGCGCCGCCCGCCGCCGCCACGGAAGACCGGCCCGCCGTCAACGGAGCCGCATCTGCGCGCGCCACGCATCGGAGAAGAACCTTGATCGTCGAGGATCAAGAGGACGTGCGCGCTCAGATCGTCAGCACGCTCAGCGATATGGGTTGCGAGACGATCGAAGCCGGCGACGGCGGGGCCGGACTGAAAATAATAGAGGCAGGCGAGCCGTTGGACCTGCTGATCAGCGACGTCGGCCTGCCGGTGTTGAATGGCGTTCAACTCGCCGAGGCCGCGCGCCTCGCGCATCCGGATTTGCCGATTTTGCTGATTACCGGCTACGCCGGCAAATCCGCGGAGACATTGCGGCTGGCGCCAAATATGGAGGTGCTGCGCAAGCCGTTCACGCTCGATGAATTGGCCGCCAGGGTTCAGGCGATGTTCGAAGCAGCCGTCGCCCTGAGCGAGCCGAGCGCCGGAAGCAGCCACGCTCCGCTCGGCGCGCTCAAAGGCTGAGCGGCGACGTCAGCGGAGAGCTTACATGTTGCGGCTCGCGTCGCGATCGTAGAGGCTGGCGAAGTCCGCCGCGCAGAGAGTCCGCACGACGTTCATCTCGTTATCGAGCGCCTCGTAGAGCGCGCCATCCCCATAGATCGCGAAGAGAACGACGGCGTCCTGATCGCCCCCGCCTTCGCGGTGCGGGTCGTCCGAGGGCGGCGCGACGGTGAAACGCCCCGTTGGCCTGATCTCCTTGAGCCGCCCGTCGACATGATACAGGCGATGCTCGCCCTGCAGCGTCATCGTCTTGTTGAGCGTGAGATGCCGATGCAGGATGATCTGCCGGTTGGCCGCGAATTTGAAGACGACGTGCATGACGCCGTGTTTGTCGTCCATGTCGAGAACCGACAGCGATAGATGATCGATGCCGTCGATCTGTTTCCAGCAGATATTGTGGTCGTCGAAAGCGAACGCGCGCATGGGCTCTTCCTCCTCTCGCTCCGGCGCAGATTAGAGAAAGCCGGCGCCGGGCGCCCATGGCGAGACGCCTTCCTGCAACCGGGCAATTTGCCCGATCTGCGCAGTCGCCGCCGATGATCTGGAACGATACGCGACAGAAGGGGCGATCAGGGCCGCGCAGGACAGAAAATGTCCGAGAGCAATTGGATCATCGGTTTGAGACGCTCGTCGCTCAGCGAGTAGTAGATCGATCGCGAGTCTCTGCGCGTCGTGACCATCCGATCCTTGCGCAGCCGCGCGAGATGCTGCGAAAGCGCCGACTGGCTGAGGCCAACGGCGTTCTGCAGGTCCATCACACAAAGTTCAGCACCATGCAATTCGCAGAGGATCATGAGCCTGTGCCCGTTTGCGAGCGTCTTGAGAAATCGCTCGGCTTCTTCGGCCTTGGCGGCGAGCGCGGCGAGGCCGTCGTCGCGGGCTTCTCCTGCGGACTGCGGGCCTGCGCTGTCAGATGTCATAGAAAAGAACTTCAGCTTCGGCTCGGGCCGCGTCCGACATCTGCTCGAGAGAACAATTGTCGAGAACGTCGGACAGCGCGCGTTGGGCGTCCAACATGACTTTGCGGACCGCGCAGGCGTTTTCATCGACACAGTCGTCACAGCGGCGGTAGCGCGTCTTGCTCGCGCAGGGCATGGGCGCCAGCGGGCCGTCGATGGCCCGCACGACGTCGCCGACGATGATGTCGCGCGCCGGCCGGGCGAGGCTGTAGCCGCCGCCCTTGCCCATGCGCGAATGAACGAAGCCGGAGTTGCGCAGCTCACAGAGAATGGCGTCGAGAAACTTCTTCGGGATGTTCTGGCTCTCGGCGATTTCCAGAACAGGCACGGGGCGCCCGAAATTCGACCGGGCGAGATGCACCATCGCCTTGAGGCCGTATTTTCCCTTCTTGGTGAGCACGGCGGCGACTCTCCGGATGACGTCTCGAACGTCTCCGTAGCAGCCGATCGCGATCTAGTCAACTAGTTCTATAGACTTAAAACGTCACAGTCGTCCCCGGCCGGCCTGCAGCTTCAGCAACGCCGCCACCAGCGTGTCCACGTCGGCGCATGTGTTGTAGAAGGCCAGCGACGGCCGCACGGTGGCTTCCAGGCCGAAGCGGCGCAGGATGGGCTGGGCGCAATGATGGCCGGCGCGCACGGCGACGCCCTCGCGGTCCAGCGCCTTGCCCACGTCCATCGGACTGTGGCCGTCGAGCACGAAAGACAGCACGGACGCCTTCTCGGCCGCCGTTCCGATCAAGGTCAGTCCCGGAACGAGGCGCATTTTCTCGGTGGCGTAGACGAGCAGGTCATGCTCGTAGCGCGCGATGACCTCCATGCCGATGCTCTCGACATAGTCGATCGCGGCGCCGAGCCCGACCGCGTCGGCGATATTGCCGGTGCCGGCTTCGAATCGCTCGGGCGCGCCCTGATAAATGGTCTTCTCGAAGGTGACGTCCGCGATCATATTGCCGCCGCCCTGCCAGGGCGGCATGTGCTCGAGAACCGCGTCCTTTCCGTAGACCACGCCAATGCCGGTCGGTCCGAAAACCTTGTGGCCGGAGAAGACGAAGAAGTCGCAGTCGAGCGACTGGACGTCCACCGGCATATGCGAAACCGATTGCGCGCCGTCGATCAGCACGCAGGCGCCATGCCGATGCGCCATGGCGGCGATCTCGCGCGCGGGCGTAATCGTCCCCAGCGCGTTCGACACCTGCGTCACGGCGACGATGCGCGTGCGCGGGTTCAGGAGCTTCTCATATTCCTCGAGAATGAGCTGGCCGCGGTCGTCGACGGGCGCGACGCGCAAACGCGCGCCTTTTTCGGCGCAGAGCATTTGCCAGGGCACGATGTTGGCGTGGTGCTCCAGCAAGGAAACGACGATCTCGTCGCCCTCGCGCACATTGCGGCGGCCCCAGGCCTGCGCCACGAGATTGACGCCCTCCGTGGCGCCGCGCACGAAGACGATGTCTTTCACGTTCGGAGCCTTGAGGAAGCGGCGGACCTTCTCGCGCGCCGCTTCATAGGCGTCGGTCGAACGCGCCGCCAGCGCGTGGGCGGCGCGGTGGATGTTGGAATTTTCG
Organism: Methylocystis echinoides; assembly: GCF_040687965.1. Lineage (NCBI taxonomy): Bacteria > Pseudomonadati > Pseudomonadota > Alphaproteobacteria > Hyphomicrobiales > Methylocystaceae > Methylocystis > Methylocystis echinoides. Next base: position 139,418 of record NZ_CP156086.1, on the reverse strand, counting down.
TATTCGTAGAAATGCGCCAAGCGGTCGATCACCGACTGCGGCTTTTGCGTGGTCGCGGCGTTGTCGAGCCAGATCAGCGGCTTGCCATGCACCTGCTGCTGCAGGATCGGGAAGTCGCGTTTGACCCGATAGGGATCGAAGGCCTGCCGCGTCTCCGGCGCGCTCGCTGAAAGTTCGGGCGCATAGCCCTGCGGCGCGGACGGCTCGGCGGGCGTCGTGTCGAGAACGCCCGAATGGCCGCCGCTATGGCTCAGGAAATAAAGCGCGTCGCTGGCGGCCGGCCCGCTTTGCCCGACGGCGGGGACGCTGTCGAAGCCGCTCGACGCTTGCTCGCCGCCGATCGGCGGCGTCGCCAGGGCCGCTGCGTCGGACAAACGGTGGGGATCGGCTTCGGATGGTCCGGAAATGGCGAAGCGCTCCGGCGCCGGCGCGGCGCTGGCTTCTGCGAGCGCGGGCGCGCTCGGCGCGGAGACGGGGATATTCGGGTGGCCGAGCTCCGGCTGCGGCGCGACGGCGGGCGCGTGCGGCGAGAGATAGGCCGGCGCGTCGGGCTGCGGCGCGCGCGCCGGGTCCGCGCTCGCCGGAACGCCGCGCTCGTGCAGGAAATAGAGATTGTCGGAGCGCGCGGGCGCAACGCCGCCCGGCACGCCGGGTTCGAAAAGGCCGAAATCGCCCGGCGCCGCGGCGCGGTCCTGCGGAACGAGCGCCATGTCGGCCGGAAGCAGCCGCGGGATCAGACTGTAATCGACGTCGGACGGGATCGTCGACGGATTAGAACTTCCAACCGACGCGCCGGGCTGCGGGATCTGGTCGAGTCCGAGCGGCCGCGTCGGCGATTGCAGGCCGGTCGGCGCGGCGGGCGCGGGGATATTGGGCGTCGGAACGACGGAAGGAATCGTCGTCTGCGGAATGTCCGGCGGGCCGAAGGAGGCGCGCGCCGGCGCATAGGGGGCGACCGTCGTCACCACGGAGGGCGCCGGGGCGTCGGGCAGGCTCGGCGTCAACGCCGGCGGACCGAACGGCGACGGAGAAGCGGCGAGCGCCACGGGCGGCTGCTGGAAAAAGGCGTTGGCGAGCCGCGCGATGACGTCCGCATCGATCGCGGGCGCCGCATGATGGCCAGCGTCCTGAACGGGAATAGTCTCGAGAGGCAGATCGGCGGACGCCGGAACGGCGGGCTTCGCGGACGTCATGAACTACGCATTCCCCGTGAATGGGGCCGGCGGCGGGCGCCGCCGGCCTGTCTCGTCAGTCTGCGCGGATCAGACGCGCTTATCGTCGTAGTCGTGGAATTTGCTCACGTCGACGTCCTCGAGCACGCCGAGCGCGTCATGCGTCAGCACGGCGGCCGAGCAGTAGAGCGAGATCAGATAGGACGCGATGGCCTTGCGGTTGATGCCCATGAAGCGAACCGAAAGGCTCGGCGCCACCTCGCCGGGAACGCCCGGTTGGAACAGCCCGATCACGCCCTGTTTCTTCTCGCCGGTGCGCAGCAACAGGATGTTCGTCTTGCCCGTCTCGTCGATGTAGAGCTTGTCGCTGGGCACCAGCGGAAGACCGCGCCAGGTCAGGAACGGCGAGCCGAAGAGCGTCACGGTCGGCGGCGGCACGCCGCGGCGCGTGCATTCACGCCCGAAGGCCGCGATCGCGCGCGGATGCGCCAGAAAGAAAGCCGGCTCTTTCCAAACCCTGGCGATCAGCTCGTCGAGATCGTCGGGCGTCGGCGAACCCAGGCGCGTCTTGATCTTCATCGAGGGCGCCGCATTGGCGAGGAATCCGTATTCCGGATTGTTGATGAGTTCGGATTCCTGCTTCTCCTTCACTTTTTCGGTGAGGAGGCGGACCTGTTCCTGAATCTGGTCATAGGGATGGTTGTAGAGGTCCGAGACGCGGGTCTGCACGTCGAGAACGGTCGTCACGGCGTTCATCGAATATTCGCGCGGCGCTTCTTCGTAATCGACGAAGGTCTCCGGCAGATCCGCGTCGCGGTCGCGCGCCGGGCTGCACTGGACGTCGGCGTCGGTCAGCGCGACCGCCTCCTTGACCCTGTTGAGACGATAGATGCCGGCCTCGACCGGCACCCAGGGAAGGAAGGAGATCAACCAGCGCGGCGTAATGCCCGACCATTGCGGGCGCGTCTTCGTGGCGTTTGCGAGCTGGCGCGCCGCCGCCTCGCTCAACGTGCGCCGGACTTCAGGTTCTGTTGTCATGCAATCTTCCTGGAACGGGCGTTCGGCGACGGAGCCGCCGCGCGCCTGTGGCCGCGACGAACGCCGCCGTTGAATTACTGCTCATCGCCAACGATTTGCTTGCGATGGCCGCCAGATTACACAGCTTCAGGCGGGTTTCAAGAGTATTTTCCAAGCTTAATTCTTTAAATACATATATAGTTCTAGTAAACCACATAACCTTTACAAAAAACATTGGCTTTCAGGATGGCTGCGACCCCGCCCTCGCGGGAGACGCCGCTTCCCCACGCGTTTCCTGTTGCCTTTTCTAATTTAGTCTATATTTTTTATCAAGTGTTAGCGCTCCCTTTGCCGAAGGCTTGGTCGATGACCGAACAAATTGACAGAATATCCCGCGCTGCGGACGCCTTCGATGCGGCGCGGATCGTCTCCGCGCTCGGCGAATTGAGAAAAGCCTCTCAAAGCAGGCGATATGGCGCCGGCCGGCTTCCTGAACTGCCGTCGAAGGCGCGCATCGTCGATCTCGTCGAAGATCTGACCGCCGTTCTCTATCCGCGCCACTTTGGCCCGTGCGAGCTCACGCCCGAGACGACGGACGCTTATCTGATTCGCACGCTCGACCGCGCGCTGCGCGCCCTTTGCGAACAGATCCGCCGCGAGCTCGCGCTGTTCGATGCGGACAAGGCGGCGGAAGCGCCGCGACAGGCGGAAGAGATCGCGCGCAAATTTGCGGCGGCGCTGCCCGAGGCGCGCGCGCTTCTCGACAAGGACATCCGCGCCGCCTTCGATGGCGATCCGGCGGCGAAGTCCCTCGACGAGGTCGTGTTCTGCTATCCCGGCGTCGCGGCGGTCATCCGCCACCGCGTCGCGCATCGCCTCTATCGGCTGGGCGCGCCGATGATTGCGCGCATCATCGCCGAGATCGCGCACGCCGAGACGGGGATCGACATCCATCCCGGCGCGCAGATCGACGAAGGCTTCTTCATCGACCACGGCACCGGCGTCGTGATCGGCGAAACGACCGTCATCGGCAAACGCGTGCGTCTCTATCAGGCCGTAACGCTCGGCGCGAAGCGCTTCGCGGTCGACGAGACGGGCGCGCTCGAGAAAGGCAAGCCGCGCCATCCCATCGTCGAGGACGAAGTGGTGATCTACGCCGGCGCGACCGTCCTCGGGCGCATCACCATCGGCCGCGGCTCCTCCATCGGCGGCAATGTGTGGCTTACGCATAGCGTGCCGCCCGGCAGCAACATCACCCAGGCCAAGGCCCATGTCGAATTCTTCGACCATGGCGCGGGAATCTGAAAACCCAGTCGCGGCGCGAGCCGAACGCAAACAAGGAAAGGATCGGCGCATGACGGTTCACAACGTGAATTTTTCGCCCGCCGCGCGACCGGGACGCGGGCGCATCTACGAGTCGATCACGCAAACCATCGGCGACACGCCGATCGTCAGATTCGATCGCATCGCGCGCGAAAAGGGCGCGAAGGCGAATATTCTCGCCAAGCTCGAATTCTTCAACCCGATCGCCAGCGTCAAAGACCGCATCGGCGTCGCCATGATCGAGAAGCTGGAGCGCGAGGGACGCATTGCGCCGGGACGGACGGTGCTCATCGAGCCGACCTCCGGCAATACCGGCATCGCGCTCGGCTTCGTCGCGGCGGCGCGCGGCTACAAGCTCGTCCTCGTCATGCCGGAGTCGATGTCGATCGAGCGGCGCAAGATGCTCGCGCTGCTCGGCGCCGAACTCGTGTTGACGCCCGCCGCGCAAGGCATGAAAGGCGCGCTGGCCAAGGCCGACGAGCTCGTCGCCAAGAACCCCGACGCGATCATTCCGCAGCAGTTCGAAAATCCCGCCAACCCCGAAATTCACCGCCTCACCACCGCCGAGGAAATCTGGAACGACACCAATGGCGAGATCGACTACTTCGTCGCCGGCGTCGGCACCGGCGGCACGATCACCGGCGTCGGACAGGCGCTGAAGCCGCGACGCCAGTCGCTGCGGATCGTCGCCGTCGAGCCCGAGGACTCGGCCGTGCTGTCGGGCCGCCCGCCGGGACCGCATAAAATCCAGGGCGTCGGCGCCGGCTTCGTGCCGCCCATCCTCGACCGCAGCGTCATCGACGAGATCATCACGATCGGCAATCAGACCGCCTTCGACACGGCGCGGCTCGCGGCGCGTCTGGAAGGCGCGCCGATTGGCGTTTCCTCCGGGGCCGCCCTTGCCGCGGCGCTGGAAATCGGCGCGCGGCCGGAAGCTTCCGGCAAGAACGTCGTCGTCATCATCCCCTCTTTCGCCGAACGCTATCTGTCGACGCCGCTGTTCGAGGGGCTGTGACCAAAGTGGAGCACGAAAGAAGAATGAACGCTCGCCTTTCTCTTGCGTTGGCGGCGCTGGCGCTCGGCGCCGCCGCCATCTCCACCGCGCGCGCCGACGCGACGCTCCTGAACGTCTCTTACGACCCCACGCGCGAGCTCTACAAGGCCGTCAACAAGGCATTCGCCGCGCAATGGAAAAAGCGGACGGGCGAAACAGTCGATCTCCAGACGTCTCATGGCGGGTCCGGCGCGCAGGCGCGCGCCGTCATCGAAGGGCTTCCCGCCGATGTCGTGACGCTCGCGCTCGCCAACGACATCGACGCCATTGCGTCGAAGACCGGCAAAATCCCGCCGGACTGGCAAAAGCGTCTTCCAAACAATTCCGCGCCCTACACGTCGACGATTGTCTTTCTCGTGCGCAAGGGCAATCCCAAGGCGGTGACGGATTGGCCCGATCTTGCGAAGCCCGGCGTCACCGTGGTGACGCCGAACCCGAAGACGGGCGGCGGCGCGCGCTGGAATTTCCTCGCCGCCTGGGCCTATGGGCTGAAAGCCTTCAAAGGCGATGAGGCGAAGACAAAAGCCTTTGTCAAAGCGATTTACGACAATGCGCCCGTCCTCGACACGGGCGCCCGCGGCTCGACGGTGACCTTCGCCCAGCGCGGCATCGGCGACGTGCTGATCACCTGGGAGAATGAAGCCTTCCTCGCCCAGCAGGAGTTCGGCGCCGATAAATTCGAAATCGTCACGCCGTCCCTTTCCATCCTGGCCGAGCCCGCCGTCGCGCTCGTCGACGGCAATGTCGACGCCAAAGGGTCGCGCAAAGCCGCGGAGGCCTTTCTCGACTATCTGTTCAAGCCGGAAACGCAGGCGCTCATCGCCAAATTCGGCTATCGCCCGGCCTTTCCCAAATATGCGGCGGCGTCCGACCTGAAGCGTTTCTCAAAGGTCGAGCTCGTCACGATCGGCGAAGGATTCGGCGGATGGCCGGCGGCGCAGAAGAAGTTCTTCGCCGACGGCGGCGTCTTCGACGAGATACAGAAACGTTAGGCTGTCGGCCGCACGGGCGACCACCGTCTCCCCGCCGCGCCGTTATGCGCACTGGATTTGGCCAGATGACCAGACCGCTTGCTTGCGTCCGACCTCTCGTCGTTTCCGGCGTCCTCGCGCAGACGCTGTTTTGGCTTTGCACCTTGCAGGAGCCGCGGAACGAGGCGCTGCCCTTCGACCTCGTCTTCTTGTGGCTGACCGCGCCCGCGATCCTGCTGGGTTATCGTGATCGCTCGCTCCCGCTCGCGGCAGGCCTCGCCGCCGCGAGCTTCGCGATCAACGCCGGGCTGCTCCTCGCGGCTCTGAACGCGGCCTGAGCGCCGCCCGCGATCAGCATAAAGCGCCGGGCCGGCGACCGCATGCGCATCGAAAGCTCTAGCGCCATCCCCACAGGCAGACGTTCGTCCAAACCTGCTCGAAGCCCGTCCACACGTATTGAAAGCAGTCCGTTCCAAAGTCATGCCCTTTGTAGCACGTCGGGCAATCGCCCGGCAGGCGCGGGGCGAAACGGGAGCCGGCCACGACGACCGGGCTTCTGTCGACGAGATCATTTGCGTCGGCTTGCGGCGGTGCGGCGAACAAGAAGAGCGCGCTGGCTGATAAGGCAATTCTCTTTGCGCCTGTCATGGCGAACCTCCCAATAGAAAGGGCGATGTCGTCATGTAAGCTTCGCGCCGTTCGCGGCAAGCCATGTTCGCCGCAAGCCTTGTTCGCCGCGAGTCCCTTTCTTCCGAAAGCCTGCCGTGGGCTCAAGCGGCGCCGGCAAGCGGAACGCGGGCGCACGCCGCGGCCCGCGTCACGGCCTTTTCGAGACTCGAAAGATCGTTCCCGCGCCATCCTCGCTGATGAACAGCGCGCCGTCCGGCGCGACGGCGACGTGACGGGACGTCCCCAGACGCGCGTCTCGTCGATGACGAAGCCGGTCACGAAATCCTGATAGGCGCCTGTCGGCTTTCCCGCCGCGAATTTGAGGCGCACCACTTACCAGGGCCAGCCATAGAAGGCGCCGGGCGTCACATGCGTCGCATAATCGGGCGGCAGATCGTCTCCGAGCATGTCGCGCTCATTCACGACGCGCCAGAGATCATCGGCATTCGGCCGCTCTCAGACCGGAGCAATTTCGAATGCGCGCGACCATGCCGCCGCCCTTCGATTTTTTGCCATTTGCGCAGAGAAAGGCCCGCGCCGCCGGGCGTTGCGCCAATGAGAAACTTTCGGGCGGCCGCGTTGTTCACGCCGTCCGCAAAGAAGACTGGTCAGGACCGGCCGCGCCCTTTCGTCAGCCCGTTACTTCAGTTGATCCGTCGCCTTGTCGATGGCGGCTTTCGCGCAGGCTTCGTCCTTCTCGCCGCCAGGCGCGCCGGAGACGCCGACGGCGCCGATCACCGTGTCGCCGGTCTTGATCGGCAGCGCCCCTTGCGCGGCGACGACATTGGCGAGATGCACCTGGCCCGAGGTGGGGTTGTCCTTGACGCGCTGCGCGAATTCGCCGGAGGGCACGCGAAAGGTGCGCGACGTATAGGCCTTGCGCAAGCTGTTCTCGATCGTATGCGGCGAGGTGTTGTCGCCGCGCAGCGACACGAGCGGCTGTCCTTCCAGACCGACGACGGTCACCGACACATGATAGCCCTGGCTCAGACAGGCGTCATAAGCGGTTTGGGCGATGTTGAGCGCAATCGGCGTCGAAATCGCCTTGAGGGTCAGAAGCTCCGCCCTGGCGACGGACAAGGAGAAACAGCTCGCGGCCAGCAGCCCGGCGGCGATCGTGACGAAACGGGACTTCATTGGAATTTGCTCCACGCAAAGGTCGACGCGGTCGACATGCTCTTTCATACTAAAATGATGCGTTTTGATGGGCAAGGCCGAAAATCGAAAATCTCGTAAAAGCGATAAAGCCCTTCTATCGCAGGCGTCTTGCCGACGTTCGAGCGCCGCTTGACGTCTCCGCCAAAAGGTTCAATATGCACATGTGATAGGATTTATAGATATGTCAAAACATAGAGACCCGCTTGAACCCGCCGCCGGCGACGCGGTGGCCGTGCTCGTCGCGGAGCGCCTGCGCAGATTGATCGCGAAGAAAGGCCGCTCCTTCGAGCGATTGGCGGAATTGAGCGGCATCGACCCCTCCGAACTCATGCGGATCGAAGCGGGCGCGGTCACGCCGACCATCAATCACCTTTGGCGGATCGCCAATGCGCTGGGCATTTCCTTCGGCAGTCTGGTGGCCTCGCAAGGCCGCCGCGACGTGCTGGTGTTCCGAAAAGGCGCGCGTCAGAGCGTCGCCTCGGACGACGGAAAATTTCGCACCCGCCCGCTCTTTCCCTATGATTCACAGCGAACGGTCGAATTCTACGAGGTCGAGATCGCTCCGCATCATCGCCACAGCGTCGAGGCGCATGCGCCGGGGACGAAGGAAAATCTCGTCATCGCCAGGGGATCGCTCGAAGTCATCGTCGGACGCGAAGCGCCGCAAAAGCTCGGCGAAGGCGACGCCATCGACTTCCTGGCCGACGTGCCGCACAGTTATCACAATGCGTCGCCCGAGGCAGCCACGGCCTATCTGGTCATCTCCTACGACTCGGCGTCCGGCGAAGCCAATAATTGAGTTTTTTCGAGCTTTTTCTTCGATATCGCAGTCGAGGCGGCGCGACATGCTGACCAAGAAAGCAAAATACGCCTTGAAGGCGCTCATCTACCTTGCGCGATTTCGACCCGGCGACGCCGTCGCGATCGAAGAGATTGCGGTCGCCCAGGACGTGCCCCGGAAATTCCTCTCCGCCATCTTATGCGAATTGCGCAACGCCGGCCTCGTCGAGTCGAAGAAGGGCAAGGGCGGCGGCTATACGCTCGCGCGGCCCGCAACCGCCATCTCGGTTGGCGCCGTGGTGCGCGTCATCGACGGGACGCTGGCGCCGATCCGTTGCGCGGGCCAGAAAGGCTTCCAGCCCTGCGACGATTGCCGTGAGCCGGAGCGTTGCGCCATTCGGATGGTGATGCTCGACGCAAAGCGCGCGCTCGCCAATGTTCTCGACAATTTCACGCTCGCCGCAATGATCGCGGCCCCGGCGGCCGACGGCCCGCTCATCAATATGTCCGACGCCGCCGCGCCCATCGTCCGGCGCCTGCGCGCCTGAAGAAATTTTTCGCCATCGCGTTCGAGGCCTTCTCATTCCTGTTGATCCGCGGTTGACACTCCTTACCTTTTTAGTATGATTTCAGTGGACAGCTCGCCGACCCTTCTTCCTCTGCGCGGCAAGGTGTCCAGCTCCCTCACTTGGCAAGTGACGGCTCGCCTCTCGTCCGGGGCGGGCCGTCATTTTCTTTTTGGGCGAAGGAGCGTTGCGCCGCCCCCAGCCAATTCGTTGCGTCTCCGCGCATCCCGCGCGCCGTGCGCCTCATGAAACGCTCTGCGGCCGTGGTCTGACTGCGAAGCCGCGCAGGCGCCGCCGCGTCACGCCCGCAGCGTCGGCGGAATGCGTCACATTATGCTATTTACCCGGTAGACTTTGACGGTTTTATCGCTTAATTTGCCTTCGTCGCGGCCGCGCGCGCCGCAAGCAACCATTCGCAAAACCGCCCGGGACCGAGGCCCAAGAGATGACATCGACCGCAAAAAAAGCCTATCTCGCCATGTTTCTGAGCGTTTCGATCGCTGCGCTTGCCGTCGCCGCGGAGGGTCAACCCGGAAACCAGACTGTCGCGCCGGCCACGGAAGCGCCGAAGCCCGCTTCCAAGCCACATTGGTCCTGGCAGCCCGTTCAGGCGCAATTCATTCCGAATGTGAAGCAGAAGGACTGGCTGCGCACGCCGCTCGACGCCTTCGTGCTGACGAAGATCGAAGCCAAGGGCCTGACGCCGTCGAAAGACGCCGACCGCGCGACCTTCATCCGGCGCGCGACGCTCGACGCCTGGGGCGTCGTGCCGACGCCGGAGGACGTCGCCGCCTTCATCGCCGACGCGTCGCCCGACGCCTATCAAAAACTCGTCGATCGCCTGCTCGCCTCGCCGCGCTATGGCGAACGTCAGGCCCGTCTGTGGCTCGATCTCGCGCGCTACGCGGATTCGACCGGATTCCAGAACGACAGCACGCGGCCGAATTTCTTTCGCTACCGCGATTATGTGATCAAGGCGTTCAACGAGGACAAGCCCTATTCGCGCTTCATTCAGGAGCAGATCGCCGGCGACGAGATCGCGCCCGCAGATCAGGACGTGCTGGTCGCGACGGGATTCCTCGCCGGCTATCCCGACAACAGCAATTCGCGCGATCTCGTTCAGCGCAAATACCAGATCACGACCGACATGGTCGACACGGTCGGCCAGGCGATTCTCGGCACGACCGTCGGCTGCGCGCGCTGCCACAACCACAAGACCGACAAATTCACGCAAAAGGACTATTATTCGCTGCAGGCCTTCTTCGCCAATACGGCTTTCGAGGAAAAGGCGCCCGCGAAGAAAGGCGAGCAGGAGCTCGCCTATGAAAAGGCGCAGGCGATCTACGACGAAGCCACCAAAGACATTCGCGCCAGGCAGAAGGCGATCATCGATTCGGTGCGCGACGCGGCGCTCAAATATCACAAGGAGCGTTACCTCACCGACAGCCGTGAATCGATCTTCAAGCCCAAGGAGCAGTGGAACGCGCTCGACCGCTGGGTCAATCACCGGCTCGACGCCGTGACCGACCAGGCGCAGCTCGCCGCCTTCCTGCGCTACGCGGCGGAAGACAAGACCGCGCCCGAGCACAGCCCGGAGATGGTTCAGAAGTTCGAGGAGTATGAAAAACTCAGAAAGGAGCTGCAAAAATACGTCGACAAGCGGCCGACGCGCGGCGCCAACACTTTCACGACGGCGACCGAACTCGGCCACCCCGACGCGCCGCCGACGCATATTTTCTTCGGCGGCAATCACGAACGCCCGCTCGAGGAAGTGCAGCCCGCCTTCCCCGAGGCCATCACCGCGGAGAAGCCCGACATCAAGCCGACGGAGACCTCGTCGGGCCGCCGCACGGCGCTCGCCAACTGGCTCGCGAGCCCGGGCAATCCGCTGACGGCGCGCGTCTTCGTCAATCGCGTCTGGAACCAGTATTTCGGCAAGGGCATTGTCGCGACCGTCAGCGACTTCGGCAAGGCCGGCGACAAGCCGACGAATCCCGAGCTCCTGGATTACCTCGCCGACAGCTTCGTGAAGGACGGCTGGAGCGTCAAAAAGCTGCATCGCGCCATCCTGCTCTCCGCGACCTATCGTCAATCCTCCGACTATCGCGAAGACGTCGCCAAGGCCGACCCGGAAAACAAGCTTCTCGCCGTCTTCCCGCGCAAGCGCCTGGAAGCGGAGCAGATCAGGGACTCGATTCTCGTCGCCTCGGGCAAGCTCAATGAACAGATCGGCGGCCCGAGCGTGTATCCGCCGGTTCCGGCCAATCTCATCGGCGGCAATAATTTCAACGCCGACCCGGCCTGGACGACGTCGAAAGACCCCAAGGATTACGTGCGCCGCAGCCTCTATATCTTCACGCGCCGCAGCCTCCCCTATCCGCTGCTCGAGACCTTCGACATGGCCAATGCGCAGCAGATTCACAGTAAGCGCGACGTGACGACGACGCCGCTGCAGGCGCTCACGCTCTACAACAGCGATCAGATCTTTCAATGGTCGCAGGCGCTCGCGGGCCGCGTGATCAACGAAGCCGGACCCGACGAGTCGGCGCGGATCGACCGGCTCTATCAGATCCTGTTCTCGCGCCAGGCCACGGATAGTGAAAAAGACGCGCTGCGGGCCTTCCTGGATCAGCACCAGAAGACGATTGCGCAGAAGGCCGACGACGGGAAGCTCGCCATCGCCATCCCGGTCGGCGTGAAGGAAAAGCCCGCCGACCCGCTGCGCGCCTCGGCCTTCGTCGATCTCGTCCACACCGTGCTCAATTCGAACGACTTCGTCTATCGCTTCTAACAACGCCGGACAAACAAGGGGATTTACAGAAATGCTGATCAAGAGCTCACGTCGTGAATGGCTGCGCGGAGCGGCCTATGGTCTCGGCGGCTACGCCGTCAGTGGCATGTTGCCGGGCGGCGGCTGGTTCGGCGCGCCGCAGGCGAACGCCGCCAACTTCCTCGATCCGCTGGCGCCCAAGCCGCCGCATTTCGAGCCCAAGGTGAAATCGGTGATCTGGCTGCATATGGACGGCGCGCCCTCGACGCTCGATCTCTTCGACTATAAGCCCGAGCTCGTGCGTCTCGCCGGACAGGAGACGCCCGAGTCCTTCCTCAAGGGCATCAAGACCAGCACGCAGGGCGGCGTCGGCAAGCTCTTCGCCTCCAATCGCACGTGGAAGCAATATGGCGAGAGCGGCGCCTGGTTCTCCGACTGGGTTCCAAACATAGCGCAGCACGCCGACAAGCTCACCTTCATCAAGTCGAGCGTCACCGTCGGCGCGACGCACGACATTTCGATCCTCAAGCTCAACACCGGCGACGTGAGCCCCGGCCGTCCGTCGCTCGGCGCCTGGGTTACTTATGCGCTCGGCTCCGCCAATCCGGATCTCCCCGCCTATGTCGTGCTCTACAACGGCAAGCGCGAGCCGCGCGCCGGCTCGGTCAACTGGAGCTCCGGCTTCCTGCCGGCCGTCTATCAGGGCACGGCCTTCCGCCCCGGCGCGCAGCCGATCCTGCATCAGGCGCCGCCGGATCTCATCGGCTCCGAGCAGCAGCGCGAAAGCCTCGATCTCCTGAAGAAGCTCAACGATCTTCGCGCGGCCGCGCACCCCGAGGACAGCGAGCTCGAAGCGCGCACGCGCTCCTATGATCTCGCCTATCGCATGGAGTCGACCGCGCCGGAGGCCGTCGATCTCTCCAAGGAGACCGAGGCGACCAAGGCGCTCTACGGGCTGAACGAAGACGCGACGAAGGATTACGGCACCGTGCTGCTGCGCGCGCGTCGTCTCGTCGAGCGCGGCGTTCGCTTCATCCAGGTCGTATCCGGCCCGATCGAAGGCGCGGGCGTGGGCGACGACGCGAATTGGGACGCTCATCGCCAGCTCGAAAAGAACCACAGCGCCCACACGCGCGCGGTCGACAAGCCGATCGCCGGTCTCCTCGCCGATCTCGCGTCGCGCGGTCTCCTCGATCAGACGCTCGTCGTCTGGACGTCGGAATTCGGGCGCACCTCCTACGGCCAAAGCGGCGACGGCCGCGACCATAATCCCTGGGGCTATACGCAGTGGCTCGCCGGCGGCGGCCTCAAACATGGCTTCAGCTATGGCCAGACCGACGAGATCGGCCTGAAGACCGTCGAGAATCCCGTCGACACTTACGACGTTCACGCGACGGTTCTGCAGCTCCTCGGCCTCGACCATCTCAAGACGATCTATCTGAAGGCCGGCCGCGCGGAACGTCCGACGGTCGTTTACGGCAAGGTCGTCAAAGACATTCTCGCCTGAACGCCCGTGCGTCTTCTCAGCATCCTTCTCATTGGCGGGCTGGCAGGCGTCGTCAGCCTCCCAGCGCACGCCGACGACGCGACGCCGACGGCGACGATCGTCATTGAACGCTTTGCTTTCGAGCCCGCCGAGATCGCCGTCAAGGCCGGGAGGAAAGTCGCGTTCGTCAACAAGGATCAAATGCCCCACGGCGTCGTCGGCGAAGGCGCCGGCGGAGAAGTCTTTCGTTCCGAAGATCAGATCGAGGAAGGCGGAACCTTTAGCGTCACGCTCACCAAGCCGGGCGAGATCGCCGTTTCCTGCGGCCTTCACGCCAATATGAAAGGAAGGATCACGGTGACGCAATGAGCGACCGGTTCAAGCCCGTTCACGGATTTTCCGTCGTCGCCTTGGTCGCGCTCGCCTCGAGCGCGCCGGTGCTCGCGGCGATCGATCTGCGCGATTACGACAACGACCTGATGCGCGACCTCGACAAGACGATCAAATATTTCGAGCCGGACATCACCGCGAAAAACGCCGACGCCGCCAAGGAAGACGCGCAAATCCTTCTCGACGGCTTCAAATACACGGAGAACTATTTTTCAAAAAAGAACGCCGAGGATGCAGTGGAGATTTCCCGAAAGGGCGTGAAGGTCATCAGCGACGTCATCGCTCGGGTCGACGGCGGCGATTTCGACGCCGCCGCGGCCGCCGCGCGCGAGGCGCCGCAACTCTGCAAATCCTGCCACGATCTCTATAAGCCGCGCCTCGCGCGATAGCGCCGAACTTTCAGGAATCAGCATGACCCGAAAAACCGCAAACGACTTCGATCCGGAAGTCTTGAAAATCTTCGACCGCTATGTCCACGGCGACATCAGCCGCCGCGCCTTTCTCGATCGCGTGGCGACGCTCGGCCTCGGCGTCGCCGGCGCGGCGGCGACGCTCGACGCTTTGCAGCCGCGCTTCGCCGAAGCCGAGCAGATCGCCAAGGACGATCCGCGCATCATCGGCGCGATCACGCAGTTTCCCTCGCCCGAGGGCAATGGGTCGGTGCGCGGCTATCTCGTGAAGCCCGCCAAGACGACGGGGAAGCTGCCGGTCATTCTCGTCGTACACGAGAACCGCGGCCTCAATCCGCATATCGAAGACATTGCGCGGCGTCTCGCGACCGCCAATTTCATCGTCTTCGCGCCCGACGCGCTGGCGCCGCTCGGCGGCTATCCCGGCGACGAAGACAAGGCCCGCGAGCTTTTTCAAAAGCTCGATCAGGAAAAGACGCGGCAGGATTTCATCGCCGCCGCAAAGGCGCTCGAAGCGCTTCCCGACAGCAACGGAAAGGTCGGCGTCGTCGGCTTCTGCTACGGCGGCGGGATCGCCAATTTTCTCGCGACCAGACTTCCCGAGCTCGGCGCGGCCGTTCCATTTTACGGCGCGCAGCCGAAGGCGGAGGACGTGAAGAACATCAAGGCGCCGCTGCTCCTTCACTATGCCGGCGTCGACGACCGGATCAACGCCGGCTGGCCCGCTTATGAAGCGGCCTTGAAGGACGCCAAGGTCGACTATCAGGCTTTCGTCTATCCGGGCGTCCAGCACGGTTTCAACAATGACACGACCCCGCGCTACGACGCGGCCGCGGCGAAGCTCGCCTGGGGACGCACCATCGATTTCTTCAACGCGCATCTGCGCGGCTGATCGACGCCTTCCACGAAAGAGAACATCCCATGCAAACGTTGTTGCGCTTCGGCGCAGGTCTTCTGTTTCTCATTGGCGCCGCATCGAGCGGTCTCGCGCAAAGCCAGACCGCCGCGCCGGCCGCGCCGCAACCGTCTGCGGCTGCGACGCCGGCGGGGGAAGCGGTCACGCCGGCGAACGACCCGGCTTACACTTACAAGACGCTGCGCCTCAACCGCAGCGCCTTCGACGCGATCGCCGCGCATCCCGAACAGCTTCTGGTTCTCGACGTGCGACGCCCCGACGAGCTGACGAAATTCGGCGGCTTTCCGGTCTATCTGAGCGTTCAGACAGGCGACGTGCAGAAGAGCCTCGCGTTCATTCCGCGCGACCGGCTCATCGTCGTCGTTTCCAATCGCGCCCATCGCGCCGGCGCGATCGGCGACCTACTCACCGGTTACGGCTTTCACGTCGCCGGCGCCATTGGCGTGCGCGACTATGAGGACGAAGGCGGCGCCCTCGTGAAGCTCGCGCCGCCGCCGCCGAAGACCGCCGCCGCCGCGCCCGCGTCCCCTCAGAAATAGGCCCCCATCATGATCAAGCCAATTATCGCAAGCCTTGCGTTCGCGCTGCTCATGAGCCCGGCCCAGGCCGCCTTGAAGACGGGCGATCGCGCGCCCGACTTCACCGCCCCCGCCGCGATCGGCGGCAAGGACTTCAGCTTCTCGCTCGCGGAGGCGCTGAAGAAGGGCCCCGTGGTGCTCTACTTCTACCCGAAGTCCTTCACGCGCGGCTGCACCATCGAGGCGCATGAATTCGCGGAGAACTTCGATAATTTCACGGCGGCTGGCGCGAGTCTCGTCGGCGTGTCCGGCGATCCGATCGAGGTGCAACGCGAGTTCTCGACGAAGGAGTGTCGCGACAAATTTCCCGTCGCCGCCGATCCATCGTTCAACGTCATCAACGCCTATGACGCCAAGCGCCTCAAGCCGAGCGCGACTGGAGATACGGTCGCCGATCGCATCTCCTACATCATCCTTCCCAATGGGAACATCGGCTTCTCACTCATCGACTCGAACCCGTCGCGACATGTCGAGGCGACGCTCGAATTCGTCCGCAAGTGGCGCGAAGACAACAAGCGCTGATCATCTTTCAAGCCCTCATGGAGCCTTAGTCGCATGCAACGCATCTCTTCGCGCGCTTTTGTCCTTGCCTCTCTCGTCGCCGGCGTCGCCGTGGGTGGCGCCTTGTTCGCCTCGGCGCGCGCCCAAAGCCCGCAGCCGACGCCGCCCTCGCCGTCGAAGCAGGCGGTCGAAAACCGCAAGGCGGCCTATACGCTCATCGGCAATTACTTCCGCTATTTCGGCGCGGTCGCCAAGGGAACGGTTCCCTATGACGAGGCGGAGGCGACGAAACGCGCGACGCGCATCGCCTTCCTTTCGGGGATTGTCGAAGACGCCTTTCCGGAAGGCTCGAATGTCGCGGAGCCCGACTCCAAGGCCAAGCCCGACGTGTGGAGCAACCGCGCCGACTTCGACAAGAAGCTGAAAGATTTCCAGGCGCACGCCCAGGCGCTCGCCGAAACCAACGCCAAGGAGAAGGCCGCGACTGACAGTTTGAAGACGGCGATCGCTTCCCTGGCGCAGGACTGCAAAGGCTGCCACGAAACCTATAAGGCGAAGTAAGGCGAGACGGCGACGGGGCACGACATGACCACGCTCGACACTGACGATCTCTCGACAAGAGCCGCGCGCCAGGCGCAGGACTTTCGCAAGGTCTGGGACTGGCCGACGCGGCTCTTCCACTGGAGCCTCGTAGCCGCCATCCTCGGCGCCTATGCGACGAACCGGTTGGGCGCGAACTATTTTACGGCTCACCTTTTCTTCGGCTACGCCACCATCGTCCTCGTCGTCTTCCGCATCGTCTGGGGCTTCGTCGGGACGCGCCATGCGAGATTTTCCAGCTTCGTCGAAGGCCCGCGCGGCGTGCTGCGTTATGTCAGCGCCCTCGGCCGGGGACGCAAGACCCGCTACGCCGGCCATAACCCGCTCGGCGCGGTGATGACGCTCATTCTTCTTGGCGCGCTCGGCGCAGAGGCGACGCTCGGGCTTTTTGGCGATGACGAGATTTTCAACGCGGGTCCGCTCGCGGGCCTCGTCAGCAAGGACGCAAGCCTCGCGCTCACCAGCCTGCATCGAAAGTTCTTCTATGTGATTCTGTTCGCCATCGTCCTGCACGTCGGCGCCGTCTTCGCCCATGTGCTGTTGAAGGGCGAGCCGCTCATTCGCGCCATGCTGACGGGCTTTAAGCCCGCCGTCCTCGTCTTGCCGGAGGAGGCGATCGCCTCCTCCCGCGGCGTCCTCGCCGTCGTTCTCCTGACGGTCCTGGTCAGCGCCCTGGCGCTCGGACTGCAACTGGCGCCGCCGCAGGACATCGACGTCGCTGGATTTTAACTCTACTCCAAAACTATGATTAATAAGGGCGGGCGACGACTGGCCCCGCTGATCGCCGACCCTGGGCCGCGCTCCGCCAAAGAGCGCGGCTTTTGTTTTTCATGCTGCATTTGTTGCTAATTTGCAACTGAGTAGAAAAAACGCCGACGCAAGCCGCGACGCGCCCCGAAATCCCCCGAGCGAGCTTGACCAGGCTCTTTAATCCTACATAGTTAGTAGATCAACTAATCGGCCAGTCGGCACAAGGGCGTGGAGTTAAACATGACGTGCAGCGCTACGGCGTTTCGCAGGAAGCTTCTCTCGGGCGTCGGACTTGCGCCGCTCGCCTTCATGGGCGGCGTCATCGCCGTCGCAACCGCGCAGGCGGAGGACGCGCAGGTCGAAGAGGTGAAAGTCACCGCCCGCCAGCGTGAGGAAAAGGCGCAGGACGTGCCGCTGCCGGTCAGCGTCGTCGGCGCCAAGACGCAGGAAAGGGAACGGCTCGAGCGCCTGCAGGACTTCGCGCAGAAAGTGCCGAATTTCGTTCCGTCGATCACCAATCCGCGCACCTCCGCCATGTCGATTCGCGGCATTTCCGGCATCTCCGGCGGCGCGGATGGTTCTGAATCGGCGGTCGGCCTCATCGTCGACAATGTCTTCTACACCCACGTCGGCTTCCAATGGGCGGATTTCGTCGACCTGCAGTCTTTCGAGGTCGCGCGCGGACCGCAAGGCACGCTGCTCGGCAAGAACACCACCGTCGGCGCCGTCGTCATTCGCACGCAGCTCCCGGCCTTCGCGCGTTCGGCCACCTCTGAAACGACCTTCGGCAATTACGACCGCGTCACTCAGAAATTGAACGTCACCGGGCCGATCATCGACGACAAGCTCGCCTATCGCGTCACCATGTATTACGACCGCGGCAACGGCTGGATCAACAATCAGTTCAACAGCCAGCAGCTTCTCGACAATAATCGCTGGGGCGTTCGCGGGCAGCTGCTTTACGTCGGCGACAATTTCACCGACCGCCTGATCTTCGACCGGCTGCGTTCCGACGAATACAACAATTACGCCGGCATTATTGGCGACTCGTTTCCGCTATGGGCGAACGGAACCCGGGCGACGACCTATTCGCAGAATGTCGCGACGCGTTTGCGGCAACCCATTCTCACCTACAACCCCTACCGGCCCTATATGACCCGCCTGGGCAAACTCGATCAGAGAACCACGGGCGCCTCGAACGAGGTGAACTATCAGATCGGCGACAATACGCTGACGGCGGTCAGCGCCTGGCGCGAATTCACGCTGCATCCCAATAACTCAACCGGCAATAATCTCTTAGACATCAGCAGCAACGCCTATGACGTCTGGGTGGATCAATATTCGCACGAGACGCGGCTCGCGTCGCCCGCCGGGCAGGAGCTCGAGTGGACGATCGGCAATTATAATCTCTATGAAAAGGTCTTCTCCTACAATCACGTCGACTACGGCTCCGACGCCTCGCAATGGTTCTCCAACAACTTCAACGCCAATCCGTTCAACCTGTGGGGGCTCTCCTATCGCAACGACGGCAAGGCGCGCACCTTCAGCACGGCGGCCTTCGCCCAGGCGACCTGGCATATCGACGAACAATGGGCGGTGACCGCGGGCCTGCGCGACACCTATGAAATCCGCGAAGGCTCCAATTTCGGATGGATCCAGGGCCTGACCAATTTCAATCAGATCGCGGCGGTCAGTCAGGCGACGGGCGGCACGACCTATTTCGACACGGGCGGTCAGCGCAAAACCGTCAATTCGCTCTCCGGACTGTTCAACCCCTCCTATCGGTTCAATGAGAATGTGATGGCCTATGGCTCCGTCGCCCGCGGCGAGAAGTCCGGCGCGGTCAACACGCAGGCCCTGCCCATCTTGAACAGCCGGGGCGTGTTTCAGGCCTGGCAGCCGGTCATCACCAAGCCGGAAGTCTCCTGGGACTACGAACTCGGCGTGAAAACGAACTGGCTCGACAACCGGCTCATCGTCAACGCCAACCTCTATTGGAACGATATTTTCGATTTCCAGTCGGTGCTGGTGAACACCGATTACACCGACGTCAACGGCGTGCCGATCCGCAAGAATTTTCTTGGCAACATAGGACATGTGCGTCTGCGCGGCTTTGAATTCGATGGGCGCTGGAGCCCGATCGACCGCCTGTGGTTTACTTTTGCGGGCGCTTACACCAATGCGCAATATGTCGATTACGCCAAGGCGGCCGCGCCCGCCGAGTGGCTGTGGCCGGCGTCCTCCAACGTCAATGGCGCGCCGGCGCCGCTTTACATGAGCCTTTCCGGACACAGCATCACCGGCGGCGTCTCCGGCAATAATCCCGTGGCGCCCGTTTCCGGCAATGTCGGCTTCAACCACGAATATCCGCTCGGGCCCGTCCTGCGTGATTATGGCTTTGCGGGTCCGGTCACGCTGTTTTCCTATTCGAACGCGGCGTGGAGCGCAAAGACGCAGCTTTCCAACCCCAATTCGGTCTATCCGCTGTTCATGCCCGCCTACGCGATCTGGAACGCCGGCGTCGGCCTCAAGACGGATGACGAGGGCTACAGCTTCAACCTGTGGGTCCGCAATCTGCTCAACGAACGCGTCTTCATCGCGCAGACCGTGGGGTCCGGCGGCTCGAACGGTTCGTTCTCGACCGTGACCTTCTCGGCCCTCAACCCCCGCACTTTCGGCGCCACGCTCCGCATCAAGCTTTACTGACCCTTCCTCTCGAGGAGTTTCCCGCATGAACCGTCCAACTTGCCTGCGCCTCGCCGCCCTCGCCTTCGCCCTCGCCGCGAGCGGCGCGCGCGCCGCCGATCTTCCCAACGCCAAAGCGCCGCCCCCGCCGCCGCCCCCGCCAGTCTTCAGCTGGCAGGGCGGCTATATCGGCGGCTATGCAGGCGCGCTGCTCGGCGAAGGCTCCTTCACGCTCGGCAACCAGACGCCGTTGCGCGGCGCGGCCTTCGTCGGCGGCGGCGCGCTCGGCTATAATTATCAGTGGACGGAAACGATCCTTCTCGGCCTGGAAGCGGATATCGGCTACCGCGGCGTCATCCGAGCCGGTTTCACCGGGAATGTTTATCCAAGCGCCACCAACGCCGGCGTGCTCGGCACGGTCCGCGGCCGCGTCGGCTACGCCGTCGCGCCGCGCTGGCTGCTGTTCGTGAGCGGCGGGCTCGCCTATGGCACGAATTTTCTGCCGAACAGCGTGACGTCTTACGCGCCGCTGGCCTATGGCCGCATCAACAACGGCCCGACCGTCCGGCCTGGATGGGCCGCCGGCGCCGGTTTCGAATACGCCTGGAGCGACCGCATTTCGGTCAAGGGCGAATATCTCTACGCCTGGCTCGCCGACACCGGCGTTTCCTACACGACGCCTGTCGGCGTCTTCGGCGCCAATGTCTCGAGCCAGGGTCATATCGTGCGCGGCGGCGTCAATTACCATTTCGCCGCCGGCGCGCCCGCCGCGGCGCCTGTGCTGCCCCAATAACCTGCAAAACCACTTAGAAAAACCTCACGCGGGCTCGAGGCGGAAACGCTTCGGGCCCGTGATTCATTGGGGGAACGCTCAAAAGTCGCGCAGAGGCGCCGTCACTTTCTATATTGCGTCTATAGGATTTATCGGTTACTCAAACGGAGGCTCCGAGCTTCGAGAAAGAGGGCGTTTCAGATGGCGACAGCTGTTGCAGCGGATTTGGAAGACGCAGTCGCGGATGCTCCGTTCTCCTCGAACCCGCACGGCGTGCAGGGCCTGCTTCAACCAACGCCGGACCGCCCGCACTACAAGGCGCAGCTCGCCGCCGCCGCCATCTACGCGCTGCTGCTCGGCCTCACCGTGACATTGTCCTTCAAGGCGGCGGAAGTCGCGATCGAAGAGCAGCAGGTCATCGAACTGGCCCCGCTGCCGGCGGAGGAGCCGCCGCCGGAAGACGTTCTGCCCGAACCGGAGGAGCTGACGCTCCCCGAGCCGCCGCCGCCGATGCTGGACCCGATTGCGCCGGTCGAAGAGGCCCCCAAACCCAAGCCGGTCGAAAAGCCCAAAGTCGAAAAAA
Source organism: Methylocystis echinoides (assembly GCF_040687965.1). Lineage (NCBI taxonomy): Bacteria > Pseudomonadati > Pseudomonadota > Alphaproteobacteria > Hyphomicrobiales > Methylocystaceae > Methylocystis > Methylocystis echinoides. Next base: position 118,267 of record NZ_CP156086.1, on the reverse strand, counting down.
AGGTCGAGCCGCGGCCGCGCAATGACGCGAAGCCCGCGCCCGCCCAGCCGCGCGCGGCGGCCCCGACGGGCGCTCGGACCGACGCGCCCGCCGTTCGCGCGCCAGCGGCGCCGCCCGGCGCGACGCCGTCCGCGATCGCCAACCAGTTCCACGCCTGCATGCAGCGCGCGGCGGCGAACGCCTATCCCGAAGCCATGGCGCCGCGCACCGCGCATATCGCCTATCACGCCTCGTTCAGCGCGACGGGCTCGATGACCTCCTTCTCGATTTCGCCTTCGGGCATTGGCCCCTTCGACGCCGTCGCGAACCGCCTCGGCGCCCGCTGCGGCTCGGTCGCCGCGCCCGGAAAGCCGGTGTCGCTCTCCGGCGCCTTCACCTTCAGCCCTTAAGAGTCACGAGAAAGGCAATTTACATGGCGGATCCAGTCTCCACGACAGCTTCGGCGGCGCTTGCGCATACGTTGTCGCCGATCGAACTTTTCCTTCAAGCCGACGCGATCGTCAAAAGCGTTATCGTCCTTCTCATCATCGCTTCGGCCTGGGGGTGGGCGGTGATCGCGGAAAAGCTCGTGCGCCTGCGCATTCTGCATAAGCGCGCCGACAGGCTCGTCGCCAGCATTCAGGGCGGGCTTCCGGTCGCGGCGGTCGCCGAGAGTTTCGCCGACGCCGCGCCGAGCGATCCGCTGGTGCAGGTCTATACGGCCATGGTCGACGAGCAGACGCGCTCCGCCGACCTCGTCTATACGGAGGCGCAGCGCGACTCGCTTCAGGAGCGCGTGCATCGCGTCGCCCAGCTCGCGAGCTCGAGCGCCCTCGATCAATTGCAGGCGCGGCTGCCGGGCCTTGCGACGATCGGCGCGGTCGCGCCCTTCGTCGGCCTCTTCGGCACGGTCTGGGGCATCATGAACTCCTTCCAGGGCATCGCCGCCTCCAACAACACCAGCCTCGCGGTCGTTGCGCCGGGCATCGCCGAAGCGCTGTTTGCGACCGCGCTCGGCCTCGTCGCGGCCATTCCGGCGGTGATTTTCTACAATCGCATCAGCACCGACATCGGCGCCTATGGCAAGCGCCTCACCGCCTTCGTCGGCGTCTTCGAGGTCGAACTGTCCCGTCAGCTGTCAAAGAGAGGAGAGCGCAATGGCCTTCGCGTTGCGTAAGCACGATTCCGAATTCGACTCGCAGCCGATCGCGGACATCAACGTCACGCCGCTCGTCGACGTCATGCTGGTGCTGCTCATCGTCTTCATGGTGGCGGCGCCGCTCATGACCTCCGGCATCCCGGTCGATCTGCCGAAGACCCAGGCGAAGCAGCTCAACGATCAGCAGCCGCCGATCGTGGTGAGCGTCGACGCCAGCGGCTCCTATTTCGTCGACAAGAAGGAAGCGTCCGGGGTCGAAGGGCTGCTCGTCGCGCTCAAGGCGAACAGCGAGAACAACAAGGACCGCCGCATCCATGTCCGCGCCGACAAGGCCGTCGCCTATGGCAAGGTCGCCGAGGCCATGGGCGTGATCAACGCCGCCGGCTACGTAAAGGTCGCCCTCGTCTCCGAGGGCGGCGCCTCGGGCCCCCGCGCCGCCGCGGCGGGGCAATAAGGCGCGCGAAGGTCCCGGGCCGGGAGGCGCGGCCGCCGCCGTCCTGGCGGCGCGCCCCCCTCCCGGGACGTCTTGTTCTTTTGGAGTTCGAGAACGCCTCGGCCGTTTCGGCCGTCGAGACTTTAGCTTTTGCTGATAATTTCATATATACCGGGTCGATAAACATGCGCGGACAAAGCCGCGCCCCCGCGTCAACGATCCGGCAAGGAGGCCCGCCCGGGGCCTTGAAGTTCACCATGCTCTCGAACAAAGCGAAATACGGCCTGAAGGCGCTGATGCACATCACCTCGGCGGAGGGAAAGTGCCTCGCCGGAGATATTGCGGCCGCAAACAATATTCCGAGAAAATTCCTCGACGCCATTCTCGTCGAACTGCGCAACGCCGGCATTCTCAACAGCCGCAAGGGCAAAGGGGGCGGCTATCATCTGGCCCGCCCCGCCGAGAAAATCACCGTCGGGCAGATCATCCGCATTCTCGACGGACCGCTGGCGCCGATCGCCTGCGCGAGCCGCACCGCCTATCAGCGCTGCGCCGATTGCCCGGACGAGGACGCCTGCGCCATCCGTGACATCATGCTCGACGTGCGCGACTCGATCGCGCTGATCCTCGACCGCACGACGATTTCGGCGCTCTGCAATCGCGGCAATCGCGACGCGCATCTGCTGCGATAAGTCAGTCGGTTTTCGGCTTCGGCCAGTTGTCCGGCGCGTCGCGGGGTCCGACCGGCGTCGTCGTGACGGGGCCGACGCCGACGATCTGGACGATGACCTCCTCGTCCCCCGCGCCGTCCCAATGTACGCCATTGGCCGGATGCAGCATGTAGGAGCCGGCCTTCAAGGGCGTGGCGGCCGCGAAATCGAGCTTCTCGCCGACGCCCGTCCACCAGACGCCCTTGATGACCGTGGCGTGGCGATCCTGCGAGTGAAAATGCGGGCTGGAATGCGCCCCCGGCGGAAAGCGGTTGCGCACGACGTAGACGCCGGGCTTGGACGGGTCGCCGTAGATCACCGCCTGCGACGGCCCGGCGCCGAGCGGCGATTTGAACGGGACCTGTTCGGGAAGCAGGCGGAGGAAGCCCCCGTCGGTCTCCGCGCCGACCGGGAGAGCGAGGGCGGCGAACGCCGCAGACGCGACGAGCGCGGCGGCGAGCGGCGCCGAGACGGAACCTTTCATCGAACGTCTCCTGAAATGCGCGGCGGCCTGCTGTGGCCGAACTGCGTCTTGACGCCCCTCGTGCTTCGAGACGCCTGCTGCGCAGGCTCCTCAGCATGAGGGGCTTTTTGCAACCATCCTCAAACGCTCAGGCCTCATCCTGAGGAGCCGCCGACGGCGGCGTCTCGAAGGGCGAGGAGCCCTCCTGCTTCGAGACGCCTGCTGCGCAGGCTCCTCAGCATGAGGGGCTTTTTGCAACCATCTTCGAACGCTCAGGCCTCATCCCGAGGAGCCCCTCTTGCTTCGAGACGCCTGCTGCGCACTCCTCAGCATGAGGGGCTTTTTGCTTTTTGCAACCATCCTCGAACGCTCAGGCCTCATCCCCAGGAGCCCCTCGTGCTTCGAGACGCCTGCTGCGCAGGCTCCTCAGCATGAGGGGCTTTTTGCAACCATCTTCGAACGCTCAGGCCTCATCCCGAGGAGCCCCTCGTGCTTCGAGACGCCTGCTGCGCACTCCTCAGCATGAGGGGCTTTTTCAACTCTCTTCGAACGCTCAGTCCTCATCCTGAGGAGCCGCCGAAGGCGGCGTCTCGAAGGACGAGGCCGCGTTATTCCGCGCATCCTCACCGGCTCTCCGATAGGATCATCGCGGCGGCTCTGGCGTCCTCCGCGCTGTCGAAAATAAGATTTTCGAGCGCGGTGAAATGGCGCGCCATGGCGTAGAAGCGGAATCCTTCCGGCGAGCGCGCGACGACGCCGACCGGCGATGCGGCGATCTTGATCAGATAGACATGGAACATCGGGCGCGCTCCTTCACTTCGACGAAAGGTGGAAATTGACATTCTCGGGCGGAACGACGGCTGTCTCGCTGTGCGGCGTCCCCGCCGGCGCCCAGTCGTAGGGAACGGGCTCCGCGCGATAGACGGCGTGATTGACGGTCTGCCGGCCGGTTTCCGCATCCTTGCCGCGGCGCGGATAGGGATTGACATATTCCCACACGATCTCGCCCTTGGGCGTCACCTGGAAGAAGCGCCCGATCTGGCCTTCGTCGATGAAAGTATTGCCGTTCGGCAGCCGCCGCGCGTTGCTGATATGGGTGGAGCGAAACGTCCAGCCGGGCTGGCCCGAGCTCGCGCCGGTATATTGCCAGACGATTTCCTTGGTGACCGGATTGATCTCGAGAACGCGCGACCCGCCCGTGTAACTGACCGCCGCATGCGGATAGCCGGCCTCGCCCTGATTGTCGAAGACGAGAAGATTGCCGGCGCCCGGCAATCCCTTCGCAATGATCTGCGCGTCGTGCTGGCCGGAAATCTGGTCCACGGGCCGCGGCGTCTTGCGCGACGTCGTGCTCCCGTCTTCCGAGATCGGCGGATAATGCGGCCCGAGCGTCCAGACGATCTTGCGCGTCTTGCGATCGATGATGGCGGTGAAATTCGCCGAGCGCGAATCGAAGATGAGATTGTCGGGCGCGAAGCGCTGGTCGCCTTCGTCGAACCAGTGATTGGGGCCGACGGGCTTCAGATTGTTGACGTGCAGGAAATCGGCGTTCTTCGTCGCCTTGATGAGTTTCAGTTCCTCGGCGGTGAAGCCGATCTCGTCGAGATGATCCGAGGCCGCCCAGGTCCAGACGATGTCGCCTTCCGGGTTGACCTCATAGGCGACGTCGTCGAGCGACTGCGGCGCGGCGAAGCCCGGCAGAGGATAGAGAACGTTTGCGAGCACGAGCGTATTGCCGTTTTGCAGCCGCGCAATGTCGTGATGCTGCTGCGCGCGTCCGCCCGGCGCGCTCGGCCCGAATCGCCAGACCGGCTTGCCGTCCCAATCGACTTCGCCGACCGTCTTTCGAATGCGCGTGAGAACGCGGCCCGGAACGAGATCGGTCCCCTTCCCTTCTTCGCTCTCGAGCGTCACGAAGACATGGCCGCGCTGGCCGCCGATGAGCGCCGGATCGATGAAGGTCACGGGCTGGCCCGCATATTTCCATTCGTGCACGACCTTGCCGGAAAGATCGATGAGCCTCGAGACGTCGTCGCCGCCGGTAAAGAGCACAAAGGAATTATACGCCCGCGCCGGATCGTAAATGGTCGCCCCCGTCGGATAGACGCTGGGTTCGGCGACGGCCGGCGCGGTCGCCGTCAACGCCAAAACAACCGCGCCCTTCGCCATCTTCCGCGTCGCCTTCGACATGTCGTCGCCTCCGTTCGTCCTGGTCGATCTGCTCACTATATTCCTACTACCAATGTATGCAATACCCCGCGGCGAAAATCGTGATTATCGGCATTCTGCTGCGTTTTGTCCCTAATTTTGCCGGCAAGGCTTTTATTTCACAGACTTTATGGATATGTTTTGCCCGTCCTTGCAGCCGAGGAGTCGAGATGATGACGCGACGGCTTTCCGTCCTTTGCCTTGTGCTTTCCGCCGTTTTGCCCGTGGCCGCGCTGGCGCAGTCGGCGCCGTCGCTCGACGCCGACGACATTGGCGGGCGCGTCGTCAGCCGGCACGGCGCCGAGGCGGGCGTGTGGGTCATCGCGGAGACGACGGATCTCGGCGTCCGCTTCGCGAAGATGGTCGTCACCGACGACGCGGGCCGCTATGTCATTCCGGATTTGCCGAAAGCGACATACCGCGTCTGGACGCGCGGCTACGGCCTCGTCGATTTTGCGAAGAGACCCGCCGAGCCCGGCCAGCGCCTCGATCTCGAGGCGACGATTGCGCCCAATCTCGCCGCCGCCGCGCAATATTATCCGCCGATCTATTGGCTTGCGCTGTTGAGCGTGCCGGGCCGCGAAAATTTCCCCGGCACGGGCGCGGGCGGCAACGGCGTGCCGGAGCATTTCAAGACGCAGGAGCAGTGGCTCGATCTCGTCAAGACCAATGGCTGCGGACCCTGTCACCAGATCGGCAATGTCGCGACGCGCAGGCTGCCGGCGTCGCTTCAGCATTTCGACTCGTCGATCGACGCCTGGCGGCGCCGTCTCCAGTCCGGACAGGGCGGAACGGCGATGATCAACGCAATCGCGCGCCTCGATTCCGCCGACGGCGGCCAGCTCGCGCGTTTCGCCGAATGGACCGACCGCATCGCCGCCGGCGCGCTCCCGCATGAAACGCCGCCGCGCCCGGCGGGCGTCGAGCGCAATCTCGTCGTGACGGTGCGCGACTACGCCGACGCGCGCCATTATCTCCACGACCTCGCCTTGACCGACAGGCGCAAGCCGACGGTCAACCCTTACGGGCTGATCTATGGCGCAACCGAGCTCGGCAGCGACGACGTGCCGGTTCTCGATCCGGTGAAAAACACCAAGACGCTGCTGCCCGCGAAGGTTCGCGACGCCGATACGCCGAGTTCGCTCCTCGCCAATCCGGTGATCGCGCCCTCGCCGTATTTCGGCTCGGAGGCCCTGTGGGACAGCAAGTTCAACGCCCATACGCCGACAATGGACGCCGAGGGGCGACTCTATTTCGCCGCCCAGACGCGCGCGCCGAAGAACACGCCCGATTATTGCGCCGGCGCCTCGCCGCTGCGTTCGGCGCAGCTCTATCCATTGCCCGCGAAGCCCGAAGGCTTCGTCGGCAATGCGCGTCAGGTCTCGGTCTATGATCCGAAGACGAAGCAATGGTCCTTCATCGACACCTGCTTCGGCTCGCATCATCTGAATTTCGCGCAGGACGCCGACAATACGCTCTTCTTGAACAATGTCGGCCAGGGCGAACTCGCGATCCTCGGCTGGGTCAACACGAGAAAGTTCTGGGCGACCGGCGACGCGGCGGGGTCCCAAGGATGGACCGCGCTCGTCGTCGACACCAATGGCGACGGCAAGCGTTCGGAAAATTATAACCAGCCCGGCAAGCCGCTCGATCCGGCGAAGGACACGCGCGCGCCCTATGGCCTTTACAGCGTCGCCGCGAGCCCGCTCGACGGCTCGGTCTGGGGCTCGAACCTCACCTTCCCCGGCTATGCCGTGCGCATTGCGCTCGGGGCCAATCCGCCCGAGACGGCGCTGACGGAAATCTACAAAGTGCCGCCGCCCGGCTATGGAATGCGCGGCGCCGACGTCGACCGCGACGGCGTGTTCTGGGCGGCGCTCGGCAGCGGGCATCTGGCGAGCTTCGACCGCCGCAAATGCAAGGGGCCGCTCAATGGCGCGGGCGCCGAAAAGGGCGAGAAATGCCCCGAGGGCTGGAGCTTCCATCCCTTGCCGGGACCGGGCTTCGCCGGCGCGCCGGGCGCGGCGGAGACGCCCTATTACGCCTGGGTCGATCAGCACGACATTCTGGGGCTTGGACCCAACACGCCGTTTGCGACGGGCAATCAATCGGATTCGCTGCACGCGCTCGTCAATGGGCGGATCGTCGAATTGCGCGTGCCCTATCCCATGGGCTTTTACGCCAAGGGCGTCGACGGCCGCATCGACGATCCGTCGATCGGCTGGAAGGGACGCGGCCTGTGGGCGACCTCCGGCAACCGCACGCCCTTCCACATCGAGGCGATCGACGCGCCGGCGCCGGGCGCGCCGGGCCGCACGCCGGAAAACTATTCGGCGCCGCTCGTCGTGCAGTTCCAGCTGCGCCCCACGCCGCTGGACCATTAGCGAAAGAAATGCATCGCATGTCGAAGACGAAATGGCTTTCGATCGCCCTCTTCGCCCTCGCGCCGCAGGCCGCCGGCGCGCAGGCCGATCTCCCGCCCTGCCCGACGAGCCGCAAGGTCGTCTGGACCGACTGCCGCGGCGCCTACACTTACGACGACTGGTCGAAATATGTCGGCGCCTTCAAGGACGACAAGCGACACGGCGAGGGGACGATGACCTATCCGGACGGCCAGACATATCGAGGCGGCTTCAAATATGATCGCCGCGACGGCCCCGGCGTCTACACGAGCCCGAACGGGTCGAAGTGGACGGGCGCGTTCAAGAACGACAGACCGAATGGTCCAGGCGTCCTGACCGACAAGAGCGGCAAGGTTCTCAAGGCCGGCCTCTGGGTCGACGGCAAATATGTCGAGGAGAAGCCGTCCCCGGCCCGCTAGCGCGGGGACGGCGAAGCCCCGGCGTTCAGGGACGCTCGACGCCCGACGCCGCTCCAGCCGCGGTCTTTTGCGCCAGCAGCTTCGTCACGTCGTCCAGTCCCTTCCGGGCCGCCGCGAGATCTGGCTTCGACGCGAGCGCCGCTTCGTAATCGGCTTTCGCCTTCGCATAGTCCTTTTTGCCGCGCCAGGCGTTGGCGCGGTTGATCAGCGCAGCGGCGTTCTGGGGATCGGCTTTCACGGCGGCGTCGAGATCGGCGAGCGCCTTGTCGTAATCCGCTTTGGCGTAATAGCTCGCGCCGCGTCCGACGAGCGCCGCCGCCGCACGCGGATCGCGCTTCAGCGCCTCCGAATAATCCGCGACGGCGCGGTCGTGATCGCCCCTGGATTGATGGTGATGCGCGCGCGCCAGGAGCGGCGCCGCGGTCTTCTTGTCGAGCGCCGCCGCGGCCTCGATGTCGGCGAGCGCCTTGTCCGGCTCGCCCTTCGCGCGCCACGCCGAGGCGCGCGCCAGCAAAGCGGCGGCGCTTTTCCTGTCCTTGAGGACGGCCTGATTGTAATCGGCGAGCGCCGCGTCGAGATCGCCCTTCGCCTGATAGGCGGCGCCGCGCGCGGTCAGCGTCACGGCCGACGACGGATCGACTTCGAGCGCTTTGGCGTAATCCTCGATCGCATGGGCGTGATCGCCCTTCGCCTGATAGGCGCCGGCGCGGTTCACATAGGCGGCGAGACGATTCTGCTTCGGCTCCTTCTCGGCGTGGGCAAGCGCCACCGTGCAGCCCTTGATGCGCGCGTCGGGGTCCGCCGCGCGGCAGGCCTGCCAGGCGGGGCTGAGCGGCGCCGCAACGGCCGGCGGCGTGGAGAGGCCGACCGCAACAAGGCCAACCGCGGCGGGTCGGATCGTTTTGATGAAACTTGCGCCCATGGTGTTACCAAGCTCCGTTCAATGTGTTCGCCGTCTCACGACAGGGGCGCCACGGGCGCCGCGCCCGGCTTCGCCGGTTCGCTCGCCGGCGCCGGCAGGCTGCGTTTGACGCGTCGCCACGCGAGCGTCACGGCGCTCGCGGCGAGCGCCAGCCCGATGAGCGCCAAAAGCGAGATCCACACGCGCCGCGCCGCGGGATGCGCGTCGAACCAGCCGAAGTCCCAGTGGTGGACGGCGGAATAAAGCCAGCGATAGGCGCGGCGGCTGTCGTCGATCTTCAGCAGCAGACGGCCGTCGGCGCGATCGACGTAAAGTGACGTATGTCCGCGATCGGCGAGATCGACGCGCAGCGCCGGCAGCGGGCGGTCGAGCGCGCCCTGTCCGTGCGCCGGGGAATAATAGCTGTCGTAACCCTGCAGCCACGCGCGCCCTGCGATGGGCGTCGCGCCGCTCAGACGGGCGGCCGCCGCGACGATGTCGTCCTCCGCGACGCCCTGTTTGGCCGGCGCGAGCGGACGCCGCGCGCCGTCGCGATAATAGGCGACGAGAACGGCGCTTTCTCCGAGCCGGCTCACGCGCAGCTCGACGGCGTCGCGCGCGGCGTCGAGAATGGACGCCCAGTTTTCGACCGGCGCCGCCGGGCCGGCGCCGTAGTAGCGGACCAGTTCGTCGCGGCTCGCGCCCGCGGGCGAAAAGATCTCGCCGGGATTGGTCGAGAGGAAGCCGCTGCCGGCCCAAAGCGCCGCGAAGGCGCCGCCGACGAGCCCGGCCCAGAAGTGATATTTGAGCCAGGCCTCGCGGTAGGGCTGCATGCGGCCCCGCGCATAGGTCGGCCGTCCGAACAGGCCCGGCTTCCATTTCAGCCAGCCCACGACGACCCCCGTCGCCGCGCCGACAAAGGCGAGGAAACCGGCATAGGCCAGCGCGGCGCGGCGATAGTCGCCGGCGTTGAGAAGGTCGAGCGGACGAAACAGATGCAGCCACCCGCCGACGTAATGGAGTCCGCGTTCGAGGCGCGTCGCCGCCTGCAGGATCTCGCCGCTTTTCGCCGACACGACGAGAACGGTCCCCGCGCCGTCGCCGACTGCAAATCTGTGAAAGGGCCGCAAGGTTTCGGCGTTGCGCAGGCCCGTCACGGCGTCGACGGTGTCGATATAAGCGATCGACGCGACCTTGCGCTCGGCGGCCAGCCAATCGCCGGCGATGCGCGCGGCGAGCGCCGTCCCGACGCTGACGGGACGCCCCGATGCGGCGGAGACCGCGAGACGTTCGCCGAGCCTGTTCTCGACGATCCACGCCGGTTCGTCGCCGAGCCGGCGCAGCCGCGCCTCGGCGATCGCGCCGACGTTGAAAGGCCCTCCGCTTTCGGCCGATCGCGCGATCGCCTCATTTGCCGACAGCCAGCCCGCCTGCGGATCGAGGCTTGGCAGATGCGCAAGTTGCGTCGCCCGCGACAACGCAACCGAGCCGCTGTTGGCGATGATGAGCCCGGTCGAAAACCACAACAGCATGAAGACGGCGAGCGCGACGCCGATCCAGCGATGAACGAACAACAGCAGCCGCATCGAAACTTTCCATCAGGCAAGGGGCGGCAATCGCCCGCTTTTTTCCTACCGTTGATATAGGCATTGCGTCAACAATTTTTCTGGCGCTGCGCATTTCGCCTCGACAATAAGCCATATTTCCGCAAATATCAGTCTATTGTTCCTATCAAGAATGATGAAAAAGGAGTCCTCATGCGCCTCAAGTCGCCATCCCTTCTCGTCGCCCTGACGCTCGGCGCGCTGACCACGCCGCAGCTTGCTTTCGCGCAAGACCACCTCGGCGAAGCGATCTCTCACACGAAGGAAGCCATTGCACATGGCAAGGCCGGACACGCCGATGTGCTGGTGACGCACGCTCAGGCCGGCCTCACCCATGCGAAAGCGGCGGAGGCCGCCAAAGCCAATCCGCACACCAAGGAGGGCGTTGCGCATCTCGATGCGGCGATTGATCACGGCAAGCAAAATCACGCCGACGTCGCGACGAAGCACGCCGAGGAGGCGCTCGAACATCTCGAGAAAGCCAAATAAGCGCGCCAGGCAGCCGACCCGACGGAACCTCCCCGCTCCGTCGGGCGCTTCCCGCGCCTGGCTTTCCGCGCTTGGCGACAGGGCGTATCGTCGTCCGGGGGCGAAAGAGGCGGAAGCCGGTGATGGACAGGTCTGTCGGTCTGCCGTTGGTCGCCAGACGCGATGCGCGGCTTTTGGTGCTGGGAACGTTGCCGGGCGTGGCGGCGCTGACGCAGCGGCAATATTACGCGCATCGGCAAAACAGCTTCTGGAAGATCATGGGCGCGCTCATCGGCTTTTCTCCCGATCTTCCCTACGAACGCCGGCTCGCCCTCGTGACAGACCGGGGCGTCGCCATCTGGAACGTGCTTGCGGAAGCGGAGCGCCGCGGAAGCGTCGACGCGAATATCAGATCGCCCGCGCCAAACGACTTTGCGCCCTTCTTCGCGGCGCACGGGGACGTGCGGCTCATCTGTTTCAACGGGCGGGAAGCCCAGACGCTGTTCAAGCGGTTGGTGAGACCCGCTCTCCCCGAACAGGCGGCCGCCTTGCCCAGCGCCGTGCTTCCCTCGACCAGTCCGACGCATGCGCGGATGCGGTTCGACGAGAAGCTCGCCCGCTGGCGCGAGGCGTTCACGAGCGCCTAGGCGATCATGTCACTGCGGAGACGCCGTGCCTTTCGCAATCAGCGACAGGATTCGGTCGGTTTCCTTGTCGAGCGCGTTGCCCACCGCCGCTTCGAAACGGCTTCGCGCGCTGCCGCCGGGGAGCGCGAATTCATCCGCCGTCAGGCTGACGACGACGCCGAGGAATTCCGACTCGCGCTGGCAGGTCTCGTCGACGAGATCGCGGGGGAGGGTGGCGCTCAGCAGCGCCATCCGGCGCGCGGCTCTTTGACCCAGTCGGTGCGCCGCCATTGCATGATGCTTTTTGTAGCTCGCCAAAACGTCGCCTCCTGGCTGCTCCGCGGTCACAAGAGCGGCGCGCGCCTCATGACGGTCCTTACGTAAAATTACGTAGAGGGACGGAAGCGCCAAAGCAAGCGGAGCGCTAAGCGATCGCTAAACGAGGGCTGGGCGCATTTTTGAGATTGCAGCAAAAACAATTGCAAAGGCGGCGTGTGACAGCGCGGGGCGTCAACGTCCCGCGCCGGCGCGTGACGCGGGTCGAGCCCGCTCGACGCGCGCACGGCGTCTCCAGTGAACGCCACGGCGGTGGCGCGTGAAGGCGAAAACGCGATCGCGTCCCGACGATGCGCCGTCGCTTCCGCTCAAGGAGCGAACCACGTTTGCTGCGTTGAATTATTACAGTCCCACACCTGCACTTTCCCGCCATTGGTGAATTGGTCCGGCGCATGCACGTCCAGACATTTTCCGGCGCCGCTCTTGATCGCCTGACCTTCGATGCGCCACGTCTGCTGCATCGAATTATTGCAGTCCCACACCTGCACTTTGGCGCCGTTCATGAACTGGTCCGGAGCGTGCACGTCCAGGCATTTCCCGGCGCCGCTCTTTATCGCCTGGCCATCGAACCGCCATGTCTGCTGGAGCGCGTAATTGCAATCCCACACCTGCACCTTGGCGCCGTTCACATGCTGATCGGGCGCGTGGACGTCGAGGCATTTCCTTGCGCCGCTCACAATGATCGGCGCGACGCCGAGCGGCGACGAGGTGGTTCCCACTCTGCTGCAGCAATAAACTTTCGAGCCGGTCCAACATGACGAGCCGCTGCTGGAGCCCGGCGGCGGCGTCGACTGGGTCTCGTTGCTGCGGCATTCGCCATCGCAGAAAGGCGCCGTGCCGTCCCAGCGGCATGTCAGGCCCGTCCTGCAACACAAGGCCTTCGTCCCGGTGACGCAAGCGCTGCCGAAATGGTTCACGGCCGGATTGACGATGACGGGCGTCCAATGCCCCGGCCAGGTGGAGAGCCGCGCCATTTCCTGTTCGCCGCCCGAACATTCGCCGCCACAGAACGGCGCCGTGCCGTCCCACCGACACGATTGCGCTGAAGCCGCGACGCCGCCGAGGATGAGGAGGAAGGCCGCAATAACCAGCGGACCAAAGATTCTGGTCATGACATTTCTCCAATAGATGAAATCGCGCAATAAATTTTCGGCCGTGGAGAGAGGGCGCGAATATGGATGGTAACGCTCGGGAAAGACGGTCGTTCCCTTCGTCGATACAGCTGGCGCCGCGGTTGCGAGAGAGGCGACGCGCGCGCCTGCGCATAATATGAAACGACGTGTCAGGTGAATTGAGCGCGGCGGAGCCGCCGGAGCGGCGCGCTTGAAACTGTGCGTGCTTCGAGCATATATTGCCCAAAGCACGCACAACCCCGGATCACGGCATGCTCAGCGCTTTTCTCGACCAGGTGACCGACCGGCGCGGCGGCTTCATCTCGCCGCAGCGCGTGAGCGAGGCGCTTCATGTGCCCCTCGCCAAAATCGCGCGGCTCGCCAAAGTCCATCGCAACACGCTCGCGCAGCACCCGGAATCGCCGGTCGTTCAGGCGCGGCTCGGCGACCTCGCGCGCATCATAACGGCCGCGACCGAGCTTCTGGGCGGCGAGCAGGGTCGCGCGATCGTCTGGTTCAAGCACCAGCCTCTGGCGGGCTTCGACGGGCGAACGGCCGAGGAGCTGGTCGCGGCCGGCCACAGCGACGCCGTCCTGGCCCATCTCGATCTGCTGCGCGAGGGCTCCTACGCGTGACCGCAAAGCGCGTGCCGACGATCGCCGTCGCACGCCGCTACTGGCGCATGCTGGCGCCGAAATGGGCGCATGATCCCTTGAGCGGCGCGGGCGCCGCCCTGCGCGGCGACCGCTTCAATCCGCCCGGGACGCCGGCTCTCTACATGTCGGAGGAGTTCTCGACGGCCGTCGCCGAATATGAGCAGGATCTCGGCATCCGGCCCGGGACACTCTGCGCTTACGACGTTCGCTGCGACCGGATCGTCGACCTCGGCGACCCTGAGACGCGCCGCGCGCTCGGGGTGGACGACGCGGTCTTGCGCGGACCCTGGCAACAGATCGCCTTCGTGGAAAAGCGCGAGCCGCCCACCTGGTCCCTCGTGGCGCGGCTGCGCGCCGCCCATGTGGCGGGCGTTCGCGCGCCCTCGGCGCAGGCGCCGGGCTTCAATCTCGTGCTGTGGACGTGGAACGTCGACGGCGCGGCGCGGGTCGTGGCGCTCGATCCGCTCCGCGACCTCCCGACCGATCAGTCCTCGTGGAAATCGCCGTGAGCGGTTGACGTCGAAGCGATCCCGGCTCCGCGTCCTTCGTGGCCTCCCGGACGAGATGCGGTAAGTTTGCGCGTCTTCGCGCCAACAGGGCCGGCTTTTGCGGCGGCTCCTCGCGTCGTCGCGCAGGGAAGGATTTTCATCTTGCTGCTTGTTCTGAGGCTCTGGGCGATGATTGCGCTTATCGTCGGGTTCGGCCCCGCCGCGGTCGCGCAGCCACAGGAAGCGCGCTTCGTCGGCTCGGCCGCCTGCGCCTCCTGTCATGCAAGCGCGTATCAGAGCTGGCAAGGCTCGCAGCATCGCGCCGCCATGCAGGAGCCGGACGAGACGACGGTTCTGGGCCGCTTCGACGGCTCGTCCTTCCGCAAGGGCGAGAACGCGACGGTCTTTCTCAAGAGGGACGGCAAATTCATCATTCGCGCCGACGGAGCGGACGGCCAAGCGGGCGATTTCCCGGTCAGATATGTCTTCGGACTCTATCCGCTTCAGCAATATCTCATCGAGGGGCCCGGCGGACGCCTGCAAGCCTTTACGATCGCCTGGGACAGCCGTCCGGCGGAGCGGGGCGGACAGCGCTGGTTCGATCTTTATCCCGCCGCCGGGACCGCGCCCGGCGACCCGCTGCATTGGACCGGCCTGGATCAAAACTGGAATTACCAATGCGCCTGGTGTCACGCCACCAATCTGCGCAAGAACTACGATCAGGCGTCGCAGATCTTTTCGACGACATTTTCAGAGATCGGCGTCGGCTGCGAATCCTGTCACGGCCCGGCGTCCCTGCATTTGGACTGGGCGGCGCATCCCTCGGCGTCGCAGACGGATCATGGCTTCGCCTTCCGTTTCGACCAGCGCGCCGGAGTCGCTTGGAAAGCGAGCGGCGGCGCGACGGCGACGCGTTCGGGTCCGCCGCCGAGCGACAAGGAGGCGCTCGCCTGCGCCGGATGCCACGCGCGCCGCCAGCAATTTTCCGACGACCCGGTCGCGGCCGCGCGCTTTTACGACGCTTTTCGTCCCGCAACGCTCGACGCCGGCCTTTATTATCCCGACGGCCAGCAGCGCGAGGAGGTTTATAATTTCGCCTCCTTCCTGCAGAGCCGCATGTATGCGGCGGGCGTGACATGCGCGGACTGCCACGATCCGCACGCCGGCAAGACGCGGCTCGCGGGGAATGCGCTGTGCGGCCAATGTCACGACCCGGGGACGTTCGACGGCGCGGCGCATCACCATCACGCGCCGGGATCGGCCGGAGCGCAATGCGTCGATTGCCACATGCCGACGACGACCTACATGGGCGTCGACGCGCGCCATGACCACTCGATGCGCATCCCGCGTCCCGACCGCTCGGCGACTCTGGCCGCGCCGAACGCCTGCAGCCAATGCCATGGCGCGAAGACGGCGGCATGGGCCGCCGAGACGCTGACGCGATGGCGAATGGACGGCAAGCCGGGCTTCCAGACATTCGCCGAAGCGTTCGACCTTGCCGATCGTCAGGCGCCCGGCGCCGCGGACGCCCTGCTGCGCGTCATCGCGGACGAAAGCCAGTCCGCCGTCGCCCGCGCCAGCGCGCTGCAGCGTCTCGCTCTTGTTCCGCAACCGGCCGCAATCGAACGCGCCAGGCGCGCTCTCGCCGACAAGAGCCCGATCGTGCGGTCGTCGGCCGCGGCCGTCGTCGCCAACGCCGACGCGAGAACCCGCATCGAGGCGCTCGCGCCGCTCCTCGCCGACGAAACCCGCCTCGTGCGCATGGAGGCGGCGCGCGCGCTCGCCGGCGACGCCGAAGCGGCGTTGTCGGCGAAGGATCGGATGGCTTTCGAGAAGGCGCTCGGCGAATATGAGGCGGGGCAGGCGTTCAACGCCGAAAGGCCGGAATCGCAGGCCAATCTCGCCGCGTTGAATCTGGCGCGCGGCCGGCTCGAGGCGGCGCGGGACGCCTATGAACGGGCGCTCGCCCTCGACAAGACCTTCGCGCCCGCGGCCATTGCGCTCGCCGAAATGGCGCGTGCGCAGGGCGATGAGCGCAGCGCGGAGGAGACGCTGCAAAAATCCCTGGCGCTAAACCCCGATTCCGGACCGCTCGCGCATGCGCTGGGGCTGAGCCTCATTCGACAAAAGCGCCTCACGGAGGCGCTCGAGAGCCTCGAGAAGGCGGTCAGCCTGTCCCCGGAGGATGCGCGCTTTGCTTATGTCTACGGCGTGGCGCTGCATGACGCGGGCGCGCCAGAGAAAGCCCGCGACGTTCTGCTGCGCGCGCTCCAGCGCCATGCGTTCGACCGCGACATTCTCATGGCGCTCGCGTCCTATGAAATAGAAAGAGGCGATTACGCCGCCGCCTCGCCACACGCCGAAACCCTCTCGCAACTCGAACCGCAGGACGCCTCGGTTCGCAACCTTGCGGCGTTTCTGCGCGCGATGCGCGAGGGCGCGCGCAAATAGGTGTATCTGGCCGGCAACGTCCGGCGAAATTCGAGCGCGGCCGCCAGGGAAACGCCTCAGCTGCGCTCACGTTCTGCTATAGTCGCGACAGGCTGCTCCAATTGTCGCGGACATATGTCGAACTATTCGGATTTTCGGACAAGGGCGGCGTTTCTCGCTTCCCTCTCGCTGGCGTCGCCGGCTCTTGGCGCCGACCTGCCGGCGAAAGCCGCTCCTGCGCCGCCGCCCGCGTTCACCTGGACGGGACTCTATGTCGGCTTCAATGCGGGCTACACATGGACGGCAAGCAAGCCGATAACGATTTCGACGATCAATCTCTTCGACGCGTCGGCCGCCCGGTTCGGCGCCGCCTCGGCGGCGGGCGCAACGGGCGTGATCGGCGCGCGGCTCGACGCTTTCTTCTTTGGCGGCCAGATCGGCTATAATTGGCAATTCGCCGAGCGTTTGATCGCCGGCGTCGAGGCCGACATTCAAGGCGCCGGCGTGCGCGGCGGCGGCGGCCAGCTCCGCGTCGACCAGGCCCCGGGCGGTTACGCCGGGACGAGTCTCAAGCTCGATCGGCAACTCGAATTTCTGGGCACGGCGCGCGGCCGTCTCGGCTATGCCGTGACCCCGACCCTCATGGCCTATGTGACGGGCGGCCTCGCCTATGGCGGCGCCAATCTCTCAGGCGCGGTGTCGCAGAATCTGCAGCCGGGACTCCTGCTCTCCGATACGGTGCGCGGCGACCGTTTCAATATTCTCACTGGCTGGACGGTCGGCGCCGGCGCGGAAATGGCGCTCGGCCACAACCTCTCGGGAAAGCTCGAATATCTTTATTATGAGCTGGGTCGACTCTGGCTGTCGAACCCCTCGCTGCATCATGACGACCCCCTCACCCGCGCCGTGGTCGTCCTGGACGCCACGGGCGTCAACACGCGCTATAACGGCCATGTTCTGCGCCTGGGTCTGAATTACCGCTTCGACTCCACCATGCCGGAGGCGACTTCTTCGGCGACGCCGCTTTTCGCCGCGCCGAAATTCGAATCCGTCGAGCGGGGGCGTTATGGAGAGTGGAATTTCCTCCTGCTGCCGTATTTCTGGGCGATCAATCTCAATGGCGCGATGACCCTTGCAAACCAGACGCTTGCAACGAACGCGACCTTCATCGACGCGCTCACGCGGAGCTCGTCCTTCCCCTTGGCGTTCATGGGCCGCGCCGAGGCCGAGAACGGCCCGTTCTGGGCCTACGGCGACATTGTCTGGGCGCAGATGCGCTTTGGCGGCTCCGCCCTCTCCCTGCGCTCGCCGATCGCTGATCTGTCGGTCTCGGCGAGCGTCAGCGGACGCATGAAAATGACGCTCGGCATTGGCGAGGCCGGCATGGGCTATGAGCTCGCGCGCTGGAGATTGATGAACGCGCCGGCGTCCTTTACCTCGATCGGCGCCTACGCCGGCCTTCGCTATGTCAACATGTCCGTAAAGCTCGACGTCGACGGCGTCGCGGGCGCAAATTTAGCTCAGCTCGGCGTCCAGCAGATTGGTCTGAAGAGCACTGTCCAGACGGGCGCGCTCTGGTGGATGGACCCGGTCGTCGGCCTGCGCCTGCGCCATGCTTTTGCGCCGGGAAGCGCGTTCGAGATGCGCGGCGACATTGGCGGCTTCGGCGCCGGCAGCAAATTCAGCTGGCAGGCTTACGGCGGCTACAGCGCCGACGTCGACTATAAGGGCGCGCATTTCACGGGGCTCGTCGGCTACCGGGCTCTCGGCATGGATTTTTCCAAATGGGTGGACGGCAGGCAGAGCGGCATGAACGCGATCATTCATGGGCCCGTCGCCGGACTCGGCATGAAGTTCTGAACGGCGCGAGCGCGGTCGAAGAATGACGGCGAGGCGTCCGCCTTGCCGGACCGCGCGTCGACGCCGCTCCGCGCGCCTGTCCGACATTCCCTAGCAGCTTGTCGAAAAAGCATTTATGGTCAAGGCTCCAATGCAAGTTAGAGCGCGGCGCGCCGCCGGCTCCCGTCGATCGTTTCGTTTACGCCGAGGCGCAAATGGTCGGGTGCTGGGAAAAGCTCTCCAGGAGGCCATTCATGCAGCTCGTGTCCGCGCCCGAAAAGCGTTTCATCTTCCTCTTGTTGCGGCGGACGCTCGCGGCGCTGTCGATCGCCGCCTTGGCCGGTTTTCCCGCCCATGCGCAAAGCCGAAGCGGCGTCCCCCACGCGCAGCGGCGCGGTGCTGAATCCTCCGGCGGCGGCGTCATTGAGGGCGCGCCCGGCTCGCCGAGCGCGACGATCACGATCAAGGGCGACCAGCTGCCGGCGCCGCCATTCAAATTCGGCGGCAAGATCCAGAAGAACGCGGCGCAGTCGACGCCTTATTGGCCGCCGCGGATCGAACCGCCGAAGGGCGCGCCAAATGTGCTGTTGATCATGACCGATGATTCCGGCTTCGGCGTGCCGAGCACCTTTGGCGGCGTCGTCCCGACGCCTTCGCTCGACCGCATCGCCCAGAACGGACTGCGCTACACCAACTTCAATTCGACGGCGCTGTGCTCGCCGACGCGCGCGGCGCTGATCACGGGACGCAACCACCATTCCGTCGGCTTCGGCGTCGTCGCCGAACAGGCGACCGGCTATCCGGGCTACGACAGCATCATCCCCGACAACAAGGCGACGATCGGCCGAATTCTAAAGGAGAGCGGCTATCGCACCTCGTGGTTCGGCAAGGATCACAATACGCCGGCCTTTTACGCAAGCCAGGACGGCCCCTTCGATCAGTGGCCGACCGGCATGGGTTTCGACTATTTTTATGGTTTCGTCGGCGGCGACTCCAATCAATGGGCCCCGAATCTGTTCCGCAACACGACGCAGATCTATCCCTTCCTCGGCAAGCCCGGCTGGAACCTAACGACCGCCATGGCCGACGACGCCATCGCCTATCTCAACCGCATCAACGCGCTTGCCCCGGAACAGCCCTTCTTCCTCTATTACGTCCCCGGCGGGACGCACGCCCCGCATCATCCGACGCCGGAATGGGTCAAGAAGATCGGCGACCTGCATCTTTTCGACAAGGGCTGGAATGCGCTGCGCGACCAGATCTTCGAAAATCAAAAGAAGCTCGGCGTGATCCCTGAGACCGCGAAACTGACCGCCTGGCCGCACGATCTCCTCAAGAACTGGGACGAGCTGACCCCGGACGAAAAGAAACTCTACATCAAGCAGGCGGAAATCTTCGCCGCTTACGCCGCCTACACCGACCATGAGATCGGGCGCGTCATTCAGGCGGTCGACGACATGGGCAAGCTCGACAACACGCTGATCATCTACATCAACGGCGACAACGGAACGAGCGCCGAAGGCCAGCTTCACGGCACGCCGAACGAAGTCGCCATGTTCAACGGCGTGCAGGTCCCGGTCGAAGAGCAGCTCAAATATTTCTACGACAAATGGGGCACGGATCAGACCTATCCGCATATGGCGGTGGGCTGGGCCTGGGCCTTCGACACGCCCTTCTCCTGGACCAAGCAGATCGCCTCGCATTTTGGCGGGGTGCGGCAGGGCATGGCGATCTCCTGGCCCAAAGTCATCGCCGACAAGGGCGGCGTCCGCAATCAGTTCCACCACATGATCGACATTGCGCCGACCATCCTGGAGGCGACGCATATTGCGGAGCCGAAATCGGTCGACGGCGTCACGCAGAGTCCGATGGAGGGCGTCAGCCTGTTCTACACCTTCGACGCCAAGAACGCCGAAAGCCCCTCGCGGCACAAGACTCAATATTTCGAAATGCTCGGCGACCACGCCATCTATCACGACGGCTGGATCGCCAGCACCAAGGTCATGCGCCCGCCATGGGACGTGATGGGGAGGGTGAGCCAGGATCCCGCGAACTTCCCCTGGGAGCTCTACGACCTTAAGAACGACTGGACACAGTCCGACAACGTCGCCGCCAAGCATCCGGAGAAACTCAAGGAGCTCGAAAAACTATTCTGGCGGGAGGCCAGGAAATATCAGGTGCTGCCGCTCGACGCGACCGTCGCCACACGGCTGGTGACGCCGCGCCCGAGCCTGACTGCGGGCCGCACCGTCTTCACCTGGACGCAGCCGATGACCGGCACGCCGAACGGCAACGCCCCGTTCATCCTCGACGCCTCCTACACGATCAAGGCCGAAGTCGACATCCCGCAGGGCGGCGGCGACGGCATGCTGATCACCCAGGGCGGCCGCTTCGGCGGCTACGGCTTCTATCTCCTGAAAGGCAAGCCGGTCTTCACCTGGAACCTCGTCGATCTGAAGCGGCAACGCTGGGTCGGCGATCAGATCCCGCCGGGCAGACACACGATCGAATTCGACTTCAACTATGAGGGTCTCGGCCTCGCCACCCTGGCCTTCAACAATATTTCCGGCATCGGCCGCAGCGGCGTGGGCGTGCTGAAGGTCGATGGCGAGCTTGTGGCGGAAGCGAAGATGGAGCGCACCCTGCCGCTGATCCTGCAGTGGGACGAATCGCTCGACATCGGCTCCGACACGTTGACCGGCGTCGATGACGCCGACTATCAGCCGCCCTTCGCCTTCAACGGCAAGATCGAAAAGATCACGCTGACCGTCGACCGTCCCAAACTCACGCCAGCCGACGAAAAGATGCTGATGGAGGCGGATCGCAACAATAAGGCGAGCGAGTGAACGGTCTCTCTTAGCAAAGAGCCGCGCGCCCGCCTTCAACCGCAGATCGCGACCGTTTGCCCCGTGAGCCGCGCCGCTACTTGCCGGCCGCCGCATCCAGCGAGTCGATGATGCGCCACGCATGGTGGAGCGCCTTGTCGGCCCATTGCAGCGCGAGCAACACGTCGTTCGCGGCCGCCGCCGGCGTCTGTTGGCGCGCGACGGATTCGAGAATTTTTTCGCGCAGCGCCTTTCGCTCCGCCGACAATTGCGTCGAGGCGGCGTCGACGGCGTGCAGGACGGAACCGCTGACGACGTCCGACGGCGCCTTCTGCGCCTCGAGCCATGCGGCCAGCGCCTGCGCGCCTGCGTCGGCGGCCGTGGTCGACGTCGCTAGAGCCGTCGTCGCAGTCGCGTCGCCCAGGTCTTCATGCAGCCGCTTGAGGTGGTCGATGGCGTGACAGAGACGCACCAGGCGCGGCTCCATATCGGCGACGTCGAGAGTCTCCAACGACAGCGACTCAAGAAAATGATCGATGCGCCGCACGGACTCTTCAGGCGGTTGATAGGCGATCTGTTCGCCCGCGAGACGCCGGCCCGCGGCGTCGACGGCGCCGCGCGAAACCTCGAGCAGCGCCCGCCAGACCGCTTCCAGCGCAACCGGCCCGCCGGCTTCGGCGAGCGCCGGCTCCAAACGGCTGACGGCCGAGTCGTCGCCTTTGCCGGACAGATTGACGATGAAGCGCGCATAGGCGTCGAGCCAAGGGAAGAAGACGACGACGCCCATCAATTTGAACAGGCTGCTGAACGCCGCGACGGCGAGAACGCCGTCATAGTCGTCGAGGCCCGAGACGACCCAGGTCGCGGCCTTGGCGAGCGGCGACAGCAGCAGCATGCCGAGCACGCCGACGATGACGCTGAAGATGATATGCGCCAGGGCCGAACGCCGCACGGCGAGGCCGCCGCTCATCGCCCCGAGCGCCGCGCTCGTCGCCGCCGTGCCGATGCTTTGTCCGACCACCATGGCGCAGGCCTGGAGAAAGTTCAGGCTCCCCGCATGCAAGGCGACGAGGGTCGCCGCCGCGGCGGCGCTGGAGCTCTGCATGACGACCGTCATGACGAGACCCAATCCGGCCAGGAGCCATTTGGCCGCCCAGCCGTCGCCGACGAAGGAGTCGATGTTCCACTCGACGGCGCCCATGCCGGTCTGGAGATAATCCAGCCCGACGAAGATCAGCCCGAATCCCGCGAGGATGGCGCCGGCCGCGCGCCATCGGCCCTTGGCCGCGAGCCACAGAAAGGCGCCGACGCCGATGAGCGGCATCGCAAAGGAAGAGATTTGCACCCGGAATCCGAAGAAGGCCACCATCCAGGGCGTCGTCGTGGTGCCGAAGGTGGCCCCGATGAGCACGCCGATCGCCTGGGGAAAGCTCACGAGGCCAGCGCTGACGAAGCCAATGACGGTCAGCACCGTCGCGCTCGACGACTGAATGAGCGCCGTGAAAACCGCGCCGAACGCGACCGCGCTGAAACGACCGCGGACGAGGGTCTCCAGGGCTTTCCGGAGCGATTCTCCGGCGAGCCCTTTGAGACCTTCGGTGAGGTGATGAATCCCCAACAGGAACAGGCCGAGGCCGCCGAGGATCGTCATAGCGGAGGAAGCGTCCATTTCGAGCGACTCGCGTCTGCAAAAGAAAAAACCAACAGCTTTACTTTGACGAGTTTCGAGCGCGCCGACAAGATCACGCTGTGGCGGCCGGCGTCTTCTCGCGTTTTGCTCCGCAATCCCGTTCGCCGCCGCTCCCGCGGGGACGCGCCTTCGCGAATTTGTTATGGTCTTTGCGACGCGGCGCGAGCAGGAGAGAAAATCGATGGCGCCTCCCCAACCTGATCGGATCGAAGTCGTGCTCATGGCGGACGAAGCGCAGCCGCTGCGCTTTTGGGTTCAGTCCACCGCGCAATTGGCGCGCAAACTCGAATACGGCAGAGAGAAGTCGAGACAGATTCTCGCTGCGCTCGCCGTTGTGCTGGTTCTGGCGGTTTATTTGTTTCCGGCCGCAACCGTCATGCTCATCCTGCTGAGCCTGATCGTCATTTTTCCGTTGGCGCTCGTCGGCATGGCGGGTTTCTCCCGCGGCTAGCGTCGAGCCCTGCGGTGGCGGCGGCGCCGCGCCGGTCGGAACCTCACCAGCCATGCGGGGTTTCGAAAATGCGTTTTTCGAAGCGATGACGGCGGCTCGTTAGCGCAGCGGCGGGCGCAGGAGCAGGCGGGCGATGATTCGTCATGTCGCCTATCGCAAAGCAGTCCTCGCCGGCATGGCCGGAGCCATTGCGTGGGAGGTTGCGGCGCGCCCGCTCATCCTTGCCGGCGTCCCCTCCTTCGATATTGTGGGGACGCTCGGCACGCTGGCCTTCCCGCATGGCCGCGCCTGGGCCTGGTGGCCGGCGGGCATGTCCCTGCATCTGCTCGTCGGCGCGATCTGGGGCGTCTTTTACGCGTATTTTTTCTGGTCCGTCCTGGCGGCGCCGCCGGTTCTGCAAGGCTTGCTGTTCGCCTTTGTGCCGATGCCTCTGGCGCTCTTCATCATGCACCCGCAGTTCGAACTCATGCACCCGCTCGTCCGCAGCGGCGCCTTGCCTTATTCGGGCCTGTTCGGCGTTTCGGGCGGACTGCACGAGCCCGCAGCGATCATTGTCGGCCATCTCATCTGGGGCGCGGTTCTCGGTCTCGTCTATGTCAGGCCCGTCGGTTATGCGGCGGCGCGGGGAACGCGCCTCGCTGCCGGAGCGCATCGGCCGCATCGTCCCATCGCCTGCGCGCCCCAACCGGCCGAGGACCGTTTCATGTTCGCGACCGGCGTCGAATGCAGTTATCCGACGCTCGACGGCGGACGTTGGCGTTTGGACGAGATGGCCGCCTGCGGCCACTATCGCCACTGGCGCGCCGATCTCGCGCTCGTGCGCGATCTGGGCCTGCGCTATCTGCGCTACGGCCCGCCGCTGCACCTCGTGAACCAGCGTAGAGGCCAATACGACTGGGCCTTTCTCGACGAGGTCGCGGCCGAGATGCAGCGGCTCGGCGTCACGCCGATCATGGACCTCTGCCACTTCGGCCTGCCGGATTGGCTGGGAAACTTCCAGAATCCCGAAACGCCGCAGGCGCTCGCCGACTATGCGCGCGCCTTCGTCCGTCGTTATGACTGGGTGCGCTTCTACACGCCGGTCAACGAAATGTATGTGTGCGCGAGATTCAGCGCGCTCGAGGGCCTGTGGAACGAGCAATGCCGGGACGAGCGCGCCTTCGTCACCGCCATCCGGCATCTCGCCAAAGCCAGCGTGCTGATGATGCAGGAAATCGCGGCGGCGCGGCCCGATGCGGTGTTCGTCAACAGCGAGAGCGGCGAGTTTTTCCAGCCCTGCTGTCCCGATCGCAAGGTCCGCGACAAAGCCGATTTCGAGAACGAGCGACGCTTCCTCGCCCTCGATTTGCTCTACGCCCGCGGCGTTCGCGCCGACATGCGGGAGTATCTCCTGCAAAATGGCATGCCGGCCGAGGAATACGCATGGTTCATGCAGCAGGACGTCGGCGCGCGCGCCATCCTCGGCGTCGATTATTACGAATGGAACGAAAAGCTCATCGACGCGTCCGGCGACGCGCGGGCGCTCGGGGAGTTGTTTGGCTGGTTCGTCATCGCCCGTCAGTATTACGAGCGCTACCAGCGGCCCATGATGCACACTGAGACGAACCGCCTGGACGCGCGCGACGCCCCGCGCTGGTTGTGGCGGCAGTGGCACAATGTGCAGCTCATGCGCCAAAGCGGCGTGCCGATCGTCGGCTTCACCTGGTATTCGCTCACCGACCAGATCGACTGGGACATCGCGCTGCGCGAGCCTCTCGGAAACGTCAATCCGGTTGGGCTGTTCGATCTCAACCGCGATCCCCGCCTCGTCGGCCTGGCCTATCGGCATCTGATCAGCCTCTTCGAGTCCGACCTTCAGCAGGCGCCCGCCATCGAGACTGTGCTGAACGCGGCCCGGCTGACGACCGCGCCAGGGAAAAGGCGTCATGCTTAAGATCCTGCTCGCGCATGGACTCGACGCAGGTCCGACGCAGCGTCCCCTGCTGGCCGGCGCGGCGGCGAGCCTCGTCGCCGACGTTCCAGCCTTGTGGTTGCTGCATGCGTTCAAGTCGCTCGACGCCCTTGGCCGCGCCGCGAACTTCTCGATCGTCGCCGCAGCTCTCGGCTATATCGGCATGATGCTCTTTGGCGGCGTGCTGTATGGTTGGCTGTTTCAGCGGGCGGCGAACGACCCGCGCGGAGGCTGGCTCTTTGGAATGGCGTTCGGCTTCGTCTTGTGGATGCTCGGGCCCATCCCGCTCCTGCAATGGCTGCCGCCGCAGCCCATTCTGACCGGCTATCCCGCCGTTGGGCTTCTGCTCGGAATGCTGCTCTGGGGCTTGGTTCTCGGCGTCGCCTTTCCCGTCGTGCATCGTCCGATGCGTCCAACGCTGGACAAAGTCTCGGCCCCGCCTACGCCTTCCACAGGGCCGCAAGCCGCCTGCGCGCGTTTCAGGCCCCGGTGATCGTGTCGCGGCGATGTGTTCGTAGACTTGCCGTCGACGTCTCGCCATGCAACATGCCGACGCGACATTGGAGTAAAAATGACCGAGATCGTGAGAGACAGCAACGGAACGGAATTGAAGGACGGCGATTCCGTGACGGTGATAAAGGATCTGAAGGTGAAAGGGACCTCGACGGTCTTGAAGCGTGGCACGCTCATCAAGAATATTCGTCTGACCGGCGATCCGGCGGAGATCGAATGTCGCGCCGAGAAGATCAAGGATCTCGTGTTGAGGACGGAGTTCCTCAAGAAAGCGTGAAGTTGCGGCCAATCGTTCGGCGTCAGGTCAAACGCCCCCGCAAATGTGCGAGCCCGCCCCACAATCCGCCGAGATCGCCGAGCGCGGCGCGCACAATCTCGGGCAGCGCCGGATTCTTGTGCCGCAGGCGCTTCAATTGGACCTCGATGCGTTCGAGAGAAACGCCGACCTCTCCGATCATGGAGCCGCCGACGACGATCCTTTCGGGAGACCAGTAGGCGATCGTATTGTGAAGCCCCACTGCGACGATTTCCGCGAGCTCCGCCCACACTGGATGCTCCTTGCCCAGAGTAGCCGGCGGCGCGCCGAAGCGCGCTTCGATGGCGCGGCCTGAAACGAGATCCTCCAGCGTGCGCGCGCTCGCGCCGCAACCCAGAAGCTGCTCGCCGATTTCGAATCCGAAGGCGGCGCGGTCGAGCGCGCCGTCGACGAAGCGCGCGCCGTTCACGCCGGTGGAGACGGTGACATAGGCGACGATGGCGGCGCCCTTGCCGGCCCCGACCGTCGCCTCGCCGAGCCCGACCAGCGCCGTGTCGTTTTCCAGGATCACCGGCGCGCCCAGGGCCCTTTCCAGATCGTCGGCGAGCGCCGCTCCGTTCCAGCGCGGGAGATTTTGCGCATGGACGATTTGGCGCCTGTCCCGCGACAGAACGCCCGGCGCCCCCACCGCTACGCCGCCGAGCCTGCCGCCCGCAAGCTTTGTCACCGCCGCGACGAGCGCGTCGAGGCCTTGCGCATAATCGGGGGCCGTCGGGAAAATAGCGACGGGGCCGAGCGCGTCGAAATCATGGGCGCAGCCGATGCGCGTCTTGGTTCCGCCAATGTCGATCGTCACGAACATGGCCGTGCCCTCTGAAACGTCACGCCAGAATGGCGATGTAGAGCCCGCTCCCTGTCGCGACGACGGGGGCGACGGCGTCGGAGGGGCGCGGCGGGCGCGCGCATATCTTTGACGGCGGCGCGGGTCGAAAGCCGCAGCGGCGCGCTTTGAAAAACAGCGGCGACGGGCTGTCGCCTCACCTAAGGCCTCACCTAAAGGCTTGCGTCGTCTTGCGCGTCGTCGGCGCCCTCCTCGATCAGCCCGAGCGCGTCGTCGAGCGCGGCCTCGACGCTGTCCTCGACCTCTCCCGACGACGCGTCGTCCGCCGCCATGGCGTCGAGATCAGGGAGATCCCGCAGGCTCCCGAGCGCAAAGACTTCGAGGAAGCGCGGCGTCGTCACCCAGGCGATCGGCGCGCCGGGCTGCGGCGCGCGCGGGCCCGCCGCGATGACCCCTGTGTTTTTCAACCGGCCGAGAATGTCGCGGCTGATGTCGTGGCCGACGAGACGCGAGAGCCCGGCGCGGGTGATCGGCTGCTGATAGGCGATGGCCGAGAGCGCCAGCATTTCGAGCTTGGTGAAGGCCGGCGGCCCGGCGTCTCTTGCGCCGGCCAGCGCGCGCAGCGTCTCGGCGCAGCGCGGACGTGTGCGAAACTGAAAGCCGCCCGCGACGAAGACGATCTCGTACGGGCGCGCCTTCAGCTCGTCGTTGATGTC
This sequence comes from Methylocystis echinoides, assembly GCF_040687965.1. Taxonomy (NCBI): domain Bacteria; kingdom Pseudomonadati; phylum Pseudomonadota; class Alphaproteobacteria; order Hyphomicrobiales; family Methylocystaceae; genus Methylocystis; species Methylocystis echinoides. Next base: position 90,791 of record NZ_CP156086.1, on the reverse strand, counting down.
GGCGATGAGCGCGTCGAGCCGGCAGGCGTCGCCGACGATCCCGGCGAGCGTCTCGCGCGGCACGGGCTTGGGCGAGGCGAAGATCGCCGCCTCGGCGCGCATCATCCATTCGCGCCAGCGCATGCCCGCCGGCAGGTCGGGAAGGTCGCGGTCGAGACGGGCGGATGTCGCGGCGCGGCTCATAGGCCGTAAATCCTGAAGCTGTCGCGGCCGGTGAGTTCGCGCACGGCTTCGAGCGCGACGAGCCGGTCGAAGAGGCGCCGGGCGGCGCGATCGGAGAGGCCAGCGCGGGCCGCGGCGGCCGCGGGCGTGACGGCGTCGTCGGCCAGCAGCAGGTCGACGACGCGGCGCGCGCCCTTCGCCCGCAACGCCGGCGCGACGGCGAGAAGCTTTTGCGCCCGCCGCGCCAGATCGGCGGCAAGCGCATGGGCGTCGAGAAGCGCGAGGCCGTAACCCTGCGCGACGGCCGCCGGCCAATCATCGTCCAAGGGTCGCGGGCGCCGGCCCCCTGCCCCGCGCCGGAGCGCGGGATGGGCGACGACGGCGGCGAGCAAGGGGACGGGGCGCGCCCAGTCGAGACGGCGCGCCAAAACGAGATCGGCGACGAAGAGCGCGAAGATTTCCGCGTCGAGCGCCGAGGCGCCCGCGCAAAGCTTCAGGGCGGCGGCGCTGGCCTGGGCGGCGGCGGCGAGCGGCTCGGGCGCATCGGCCGCGCAGCCCTGCAAGGCCCTGGCGGCGCCGGCTGAGTCGATCTCCGGCAGGCCGAGCGCCGCGCCCGCCCGCGCCAGCGTCGCCGCGTCGAGCCCTGCGACGGGAGGGGCCGCACAGAGCCGAAACAGCCGATGCAGGCGCCCCGCCGGGCTGATCTGGCCGCCCATCGCCAGATGCTCGGCGTCGCGCAGGGCCAGCGCGTCCTCGCGCAATCGCGACAGCGTCGCGCAGCTCTCGGCGGCGCGCAGCGCCAGGCGCTGGCGCAGGCAGCCCGCGAAGGCGGGCTCGGCGGCGTCGTTTGCGCCGCTCGACGCTTCGGCCCCGTAGGCGCCGCGCAGGATCTGATCGAAGAGGGCGAGGGCCGCGCCGGCGAAAAACGACGCCGCGTCGCGATCCGCGCCGGAACGCCGCGCCCAATGCGGGAGCGGGGGAATGGATGCGCCCTTCCCAGCCGCCGGCTCCGCCCCTCGGCGGGCGCGGGCGGCGCGCCGGTGAGGCGCGTCGACAGCGGCGGGCGGGTCGCGCGCGGGGAGCGAATCAAGGACGTACACGATCGAAATCCTAGCCGACGGCGGCGCTTTGTCACGGCGTTCGACGCGCTATCCGCCGGCCTTTTCCCACAGCACGCCAAAAAGACGCGCGGGCCGATGGCGCCCGCGCGCCTTCGACCGTCACTCGCCGACGAGCGCGCATTCCGCGCCCCTGGCGCGAAGGGCCTCGCAGAATGCGGCGGCTTCGAGCCGGTCCTTGAAGTCGGCGATCTCGACGAACCAGGCGGTCTGTCCGTCTTTCTCCTTGCGCAGGATCGTCGGCTGATGCGCGCCGATCACGCCCGGCGCGCGCTTTTGCAATTGACGCCATCTGCTTTTCGCGCGCGCCTCCGTGGGGAGAACGCCCAATTGCGCCGAGGTCTTCGCCGGCGCGGGCGGCGCGGCGGAGGGCGCCGGCGCGGGGGGCGCCGTGTCCTCGGCAGGGTCCGCCGCAGGCGCCGCAGGCGCGGACGCAGCCGGCGCCTCGTTCGCGACCGGGGAAGCGGCGTTCTGCGTGGCCATGTGGGCGGCCCAAAGGAGCGCCGCGACGGCGGCGAGGCCCAGGACCGTCGCCACATGATCGGCGGCGCGCCGGGACGGCGCAGGCGCCGCGGGCGACACGGCCGCCGGTCGGCGCGCGGTCGCGCCCAGCGGCTCGGTCAGCCGCGCCAGGAACGGCGTCGCTTTGGTCACGCGCGCGTCGAGCTCGTGATAGATCGCGAGCTTGGCGAGATCCTGAACGAACATCCAGACGAGGTTGTAGGCCCAGACGAGGCCGATGAGCGCCCACGGCAGCGCCGGCACGAGCACGCCATAGGCGCAGAGCAGCGCCGCGACGATCTGCGTCGCGACAATGGCCCAGAACAGCGCCGTTCCCGGGAAGGGCGGCGCCCAGAACGGGCCCTTGGCGCGCGTCACGAACAGCATCAGATGACCGCCGACGACGAGCTGCAAAAACAGGATCGTCTGGAGATGCGGCGCGTCGAGATGCAGCACGTTCTGGCCGAGGACGAGAAGCCCGAAGCTTTGAAGGACGGCGAGGGCGCCGAGCACCGAGGAGACGACGAGCACGCGGTCCATCCGCCAGCGCACCGGACGGCTCGGCACCTTCGCCCGGTCGAAGGCGATGGCCATGATCGGAATGTCGTCGAGCAGCGCCAGCATGATGATCATCACCGGCGTCAGCGGGAAGAAACCATAGACGATCGTCGCCAGCACGATGAACACCATGATGTCGAGCGTCATGGCGATGCGATAGAGCGTATAGCTCATCATGCGCTCGAAGATGCGCCGCGCTTCCTCGATGCCGCGGATGATCGTGGAGAGGCCGGGCGCGGTGAGAATGAGCGCGGCGGCGGCGCGCGCCGCGTCGGTCGCGCCCGAGACGGCGACGCCGATGTCGGCCTGTTTGAGCGCCGGCGCGTCGTTGACGCCGTCGCCCGTCATGCCGACGATGTGGCCCTGCTCCTGCAACGCCTTCACGATCGCATATTTATGTTCGGGAAAGACGCGGGCGAAGCCGTCCGCCGCCTCGATGCGCTCAGCAATGTCGGCTGGAATGTCGCCCTTCGCCACCCCGCCCTCGAAGAGCTGGGTCGCCGGCTGGATGCGCGTGCCGAGGCCGAGATCGCCGGCGATCTGCTGGGCGATGGCGACGTCGTCGCCCGTGACCATCTTGACGCGAACGCCATAGGCTTCCGCCCGCGCGATTGTTTCCTTGGAATCGGCGCGCGGCGGATCATAGAGCGGAATGAAGCCCAGAAAGCGCCAGGCGCCGCTCGCGTCCGTGCGCGCCACGCCCAATGTGCGGAAGCCCTTGGCGGCGTAAGCGTCGACGGCCTTGTTCGCCGCGTCGAGATCGGCGCCTTCGAGTTTGGCGAGCGCCATGATGACCTGCGGCGCGCCCTTGGCGGCTTTGAACGTCGCGCCGTCCGGCCCCTTCGCCGTCGCCTCGGTGCGCTTGGTCACCGGATCGAACGGCTGATAGGCCGACTGCGTATAGGCTTTCAGCGACGCGTCGTCGTGCAGGCCGGCGAGCACGGCGAGATCGATCGGGTCGCGGTCCTCCGCCTTGGAGGCGAGCGAGGCGACGAGCAGCGCCTCCTTGGGATCGGCCCCTTTCCAGGGGCTGACCTCGCCGAGCGTCAATTTGTTTTGCGTGAGAGTCCCGGTCTTGTCCGAGCAGAGGATATCCATCCCCGCCATTTCCTCGATCGACTCGAGGCGCGAGACGATGGCCTTTTCGCGCGCCAGCAGTTTCGCGCCGAGCGCCATGGTGACGGAAAGCACCGCCGGCATGGCGACGGGAACCGAGGCGACGAGCAGGATCAGCACGAATTCCGCGAGACGCAGCACATCGGCGCCGCGCGACAATTGCACCGCGACGAGGATCACGGCGAGAACGCCGGCCGCGGCGATGAGGAAATCGCCGATGCGCATCACAGCGGCCTGGAAATGCGAGGTCGCGCCGGCGCTCTGCACGAGAGAGGCGGTGCGGCCGAAAAAGGTGCGCGCGCCGGTCTCGGTCACCACGGCCTGAATCTCGCCCTGCTTGGCGATCGAGCCCGAATAGAGAATGTCGCCCGGCTTCTTGGAGACGGGAAGCGACTCGCCCGTGAGCGCCGCCTGATCGACGCTGAGATAATCGCCCGAAACGATTCGCGCGTCGGCGGGCACGACGTCGCCCAGCCGCACGCGGACGATGTCGCCCGGCACGATGTCCGTCGCGTCGATCTCGCTCCAGACGCCGTCGCGCAGCGCCTCGGCTTTGAGCGCCAGCGCGTTTTTCAACGCCTGAAGCGCGTTCGACGCCTGATGCTCTTCAAAGAAGCCGAGCACCGCGTTGAAGACGAGCAAGGCGAGGATGATGGTGAAATCGCCCCAGTCGCGCACGACCAGCGCCATGATCGCGGCCGCTTCGATCATCCAGGGGATCGGGCCCCAGAAGTAGCGGAAGAAGAGCACCCATTCGCTGGTCTTCTTCTCTTCCAGCGCATTCGGCCCGAAATGCGCCAGCCGATCGGCGGCCGTCTTGGCGTCGAGACCCTTCAGCGGATCGGTCGACAGCGCCGCGAGAACCTCGGGGATGGGGGATTTCGACAAATCGACGCGCGCATCCATGGCGACGCTCCTTTCAACAAAAGATGTCCGAGCCCGAGAGCGGGCCGCTCTTCCGCCGGGTTCGCCGTCGCGCGATCGTCCCCGGCTTCTAATCTTCCTCCAGCGCGCCCTCCTCGTTCACGGCATGCGCGAAGAAGGCTGTCGCGACGAGGCCGGCGAGGCTGACGAGCGTCATCAGGGCCACGACGCCGTCGAGGCCCCAGGCCGCCTGCAGTTGCGGCGCGACAAAGGTTCCAAAGGTCGCGCCGACCTTCGCGGCGCCGGCCGCGAAGCCGCTCGCCGAGGCGCGAACGGCGGTTGGAAAAAGCGCCGGGGCGAGGATGAAGGTCGTCGCATTGGGCCCGACGTTCATGGAGAAGTTGAACAGGACGAAGCCGGCGATGATGAAACCCATATGGGCGCTGGCGCCGTCGCTCGCGACGACCGCGAAGAGCAGCAGCGCCATGCCGACCGCCATGCCGAAGAAGCCGCCGATCTGCATGGGAATGCGTCCGAGCGCCGGCACAGCCCACAGGCTGACGAGAAAGCCGACGAGCAGGAAGAGATCGACCAGGGCGCTCCCTTTGGCGTCGGCGAATTCCGCGGCGATCGGCCCCGCCCCCGCGCCGCCGAAGTGAAGCGCGCCGAGAATGACTGGCGTGAACAGGCCGACGCCATAGGTGGCGACGTCCATCAGCATCCAGGGCAAGGAGACGAGCAGCGTCTGCGCCCGAAAGCGCGCGCCAAAGAGCGTCCCCAGGCCGGCCCCGTGCGACTTCGACGGCGGCGCCGGGACGATCGGCCGCTCGGCCAACGCGTGCTGCGCGGACGTCGATGGCGGCTTTTCGTGGAACGCGCGGCTCAATTGCGCAAGAAGCGCCCGCGCCGCGTCGATCCGCCCCTTCGCCGCCAGCCAGCGCACGCTTTCGGGCGCCCACATGCGGGCGAAAAGAAAAGCCACGGCGAGCGCGCCGACGGCGCCGAGCAGCAGGCGCCAGTCGCTGGTTTCGGGATCAATGCGCGTGATCGCGATCCCGGCCAGCGCCGCGGCGAGCATCCCGACCGACTGCATGGCGATCGTCGCCACCGTCATGCGGCTGCGCGTCGCGCGCGGCATCATCTCCGAGACATAGGAGGCGCTCGTCGGAAAATCCGCGCCGACCCCCATTCCGGTCAGAAGCTGCGCGGGGACGAGAAGCCAGGGATGCGGCGCGAAAGCGGCGAGCGCCGCGGCGAGAGCAATCAGCGCCATATCGAACATCAGCACGCGCTTGCGCCCGAACCTGTCGGCGAGGACGCCGCCGAGCCAGGCGCTGGCCGCGGCCCCCAGCACGAGGGCCGAGCCCATCAACCCGATGAGCAGGGGCGAGAGCGAGAATTCATGCTTGAGCAGCGGCAGCGACAGGCCGAGAGCGACGACCGAAAAGCCGTCGAGAAACGCCCCGCCGCTCGCGGCGAGCCAAAGCGCATAATGACGCCAGGTCATCGGCGCCTGATCGATCGCCGAGAAAAACGACGCTGGGCTCGTCGCGCGCGCCGGCGTCACGATTGCGCCGGCGTTTCTGTCGCGTCTTCGGCTTTCCCGTCGCCGGCGGCCGATTTCTTCTTCTTTCTGGTCTCCGCCTCGCTCGCCTGATGATAGAGCCGGCGGATCTCTTCAATATCCACCGTCGGCTTGGGAGCCTCGATCTTCATATCTTCGAGCGCGTCGGCGACGATCGCGGACAGAGCGAGATTGCGGAACCATTTGTGATTGGACGGAATGACGAACCAGGGCGCATGCGCGGTCGAGCAGCGCGAGACCGCCGCCTCGAAGGCCTCGATATAATCGTCCCATCTGTTGCGCTCGGAATAATCGGTGGCGCTGATCTTCCACTGATGCGTGGGATCGTCGAGACGCTCCTTGAAGCGCGCGAGCTGCTCGTCTTTCGAAATATAGAGGAAGAATTTCAGGATCGTCGTATTGTTCTCGACCGCGAGCATCTTCTCCCATTCATTGATGAAGTCGAAGCGCGGCTTCCAGATTTCCTTGGGCGCGAGCTTGTGCACCCGCACGACGAGGACGTCCTCGTAATGCGAGCGGTTGAAGATCGCCACATTCCCGCGCGCCGGGGCGTGGGGATGAATGCGCCACAGGAAGTCGTGGTCGCGCTCCTCCGCCGTCGGCTGTTTGAACCCCGTCACCTGGACCCCCTGCGGATCCATGGCGCTCATGACATGCCAGCAGGAGCCGTCCTTGCCGGAGCCGTCGATGCCCTGAAGGACGATGAGCAATGAATGATTGCGTTCGGCATAGAGCGCGCGCTGCAATTTGGTGATGCGCTGCAAATGATGCTGCAGCTCCTCGGCCGCCTCGACGTCATTGGCGTGACGGCCGTGAAATCCGGCGTCGATCGAGGAGAGGTCGACCCTGGAGCCGGGTTCGATGCGAAAGCGTTTCGTGAAGTTCATCTTGCGCTCCAAAGTCGGAGCCCGAGAAGGGCTTGAAAAACGCTTCGATTTGTCCCGCTCCGGGTCGGCGCCGTCAAGTCGGCGACGGCTGAATTCGACGCAGCGGAGTGAGGTAAGAGGGCGAGCTTCAGCTTGTCAATAGCGAGGCTCGTAGAAACGAACGTCCCATTAGTCGGCGCGCCGCTCGATATTCGGCGGCGAAACAAGCCGCATCGTTTCGGACGCGCCGAGCGGCGTCGACGCCGGGACTCCATGACCCTTGATCGAAGGGGCTCCCGGAAGCCCGCGCCCGCCGCTGACGAGAGGCCGCGACCGAGCCGCCGGCGCCAGGAAACGGTGGACTTTTGCGAGCGGCTAGGCAACCATATCCATGACAGCTTTGAAGAATTCTTGCCAATGAGCGTCGGTTGAGCGGGTCTGTTTCGTTCGATTGACAGAGGAGCGCCGCACGCATGACCCTCCCTCTCGCAGGTGTGAAAATCATCGACTTCACCGGCGTCCAGGCGGGACCGGCCTGCACCCAGCTGCTCGCATGGTTCGGCGCCGACGTGCTCAAAGTCGAACTGCCGGGCGTCGGCGACGTGACGCGGCGGCAGCTGCGCGACGCGCCTAATCTCGACGCGCTCTACTTCACGATGCTCAACAGCAATAAGCGTTCGCTGACGCTGAACACGAAGACGCCGGAGGGAAAGAAGATCTTCGAGCAGCTCATCCGCGACGCCGACGTGCTCGTCGAGAACTTCGCGCCGGGCGCGCTGGACCGCATGGGATTTCCCTGGGAGCGTCTGCAGGAGCTCAATCCGCGTTTGATCTTCGGCTCGATCAAGGGCTTCGGCGAGGACTCGCCCTACGCCGATCTGAAGGTCTATGAAAACGTCGCGCAATGCGCCGGCGGCGCCGCCTCGACGACCGGCTTCTGGGACGGACCGCCCACGGTCAGCGCTGCAGCGCTCGGCGACACCAATACCGGAATGCATCTGGCGATCGGCCTGCTCGCCGCGCTGCTGGGGCGCGAGCGCACGGGAAAGGGCCAGAAGGTCTCCGTTTCCATGCAGGAGGCCGTGTTGAACCTCTGCCGGGTGAAGCTGCGCGATCAGGAGCGCCTGGAGCATCTCGGCTATCTCGAGGAATATCCGCAATATCCCAACGGCACGTTCACGGACGCCGTGCCGCGGGGCGGCAATGCGGGCGGCGGCGGGCAGCCGGGCTGGGTTTTGAAGTGCAAGGGATGGGAGACGGATCCCAACGCCTATCTCTATTTCACCATCCAGGAGCAGAACTGGCCGCGGACCTGCGAGGCGATCGGCAAGCCCGAGTGGGCGGACGATCCCGCCTATGCGACCGCCAAAGCGCGTCAACCGCACATCTTCGACATCTTCGCCGAGATCGAGAGATGGCTCGCCGACAAAACGAAATTCGAGGCGGTCGATATTCTGCGCAAATTCGACGTTCCCTGCGCGCCCGTGCTGTCGATGAAGGAGATCGCCTATGATCCCGCCTTGCGGCGCTCGGGCGCGATCGTCGAAGTCGAGGAGGAGTTGCGCGGGAAATATCTGACGGTCGGAAGCCCGATCAAATTCTCCGACTTCACGCCCAAGATCACAGGCGCGCCGCTGCTTGGCGAGCACACCGACGACGTCTTGTCGGCTCTCGGCTACGACGCGGAAAGCATCGCCCGGATGCGCGCGAATAAAGTCGTCTGACCCTCTCTCTCCGACCATCCGCAAGAAAGAGCGCCGCCATGGCCAACCCCGACAGAAGGGACGCCGTCACTGATGGCCTGCATCTCATCGTCGACGCCCTCAAACTCAACGGCCTCGACACGATTTTCGGCGTCGTCGGCATTCCGATCACCGATCTTGCGCGCCTCGCTCAGGCGGAAGGGCTCAAATATTTCGGCTTTCGTCACGAGCAGTCCGCGGGCCACGCCGCCGCGATCGCCGGCTATCTGACCCAATGGCCGGGCGTGTGCCTGACCGTCTCCGCGCCGGGCTTTCTCAACGGACTGCCGTCGCTGGCCAATGCGACGGTAAACGGCTTTCCGATGATTCAGATCAGCGGGTCGAGCGATCGGGCGATCGTCGATCTCCAGCAAGGGGATTATGAGGAGCTCGACCAGATGAACGCCGCCAAGCCTTTCGTCAAGGCGGCCTATCGCGTGAACCGCCCCGAAGATATCGGGATCGGCGTCGCGCGCGCGATCCGGGCGGCGACGTCGGGACGTCCCGGCGGCGTCTATCTCGACCTGCCGGCGGATGTGCTGAGCGCCGTCATCGACAAGGACCAGGGGACGCGCTCTCTGGTCGAGGTCGTCGATGCGATTCCAAAGCAGCCGCCGGCGCCAGAAGCCATCGAGCGCGCGCTCGATCTTCTCGCGAAGGCGAAGCGTCCCCTGGTCGTGCTCGGAAAGGGCGCCGCCTACGCGCAGGCGGACGCGGATATTGCGCGCTTCATCGAGGAGACCGGCGTCCCCTTTCTGCCGATGTCGATGGCGAAGGGCCTCTTGCCGGACAATCACCCGCAATCGGTCGAGGCCGCTCGCTCCTTTGCGCTCGCTCACGCCGACGTGGCGGTTCTCATCGGGGCCCGCCTCAACTGGCTCCTGGCCCACGGCAAGCCGCCGCACTGGTCGCCCGACGTCCAATTCGTCCAGTTCGACATTCAGCCGACGGAGATCGACAGCAACAGGCCGATCGCCGCGCCCGTCGTCGGCGACATCGCCTCTTCGATCAAAGCCCTGCTTCTCGCCTTGAAGCCGGGCCGCCTTCCCGCCTGGACGGAATGGCGCGACGCCATAGAACCGCAGAAGCAAAAGCACATCGCGGACATGGCCGCCCGTCTCGCCGCCGATCCGCGGCCGATGGATTTCTACGGCGCGCTCGGCGCCGTGCGCGCGGTTCTCGCCGACAAGCCGGACGTCTTCGTGGTCAGCGAGGGCGCCAACACGCTCGACGTCGGCCGCAACGTCATCGACATGGCTCTCCCGCGCAAGCGCCTCGACAGCGGAACCTGGGGGGTCATGGGCGTCGGCATGGGATACGCCATCGGCGCCGCGGTCGTCTCGGGACAGCCCGTCGTCGCGGTGGAAGGCGACAGCGCGTTCGGTTTCAGCGGCATGGAGATCGAGACGATCTGCCGCTACAGGCTGCCGATCGTGGTCGTCATTTTGAACAATGGCGGCGTCTACCGCGGCGACGACGTCAACCGCGGCGGCGACGGCGCGCCGGCCGTGACGGCGCTCTCGTTGCACGGGCGCTATGACAAGCTCATCGAAGCCTTTGGCGGAACGGCGTATAACGTCGCCGATCCGGACGCGCTGACGCAGGCCCTCTCCGAGGCGCTCGCGGCCGGCGCGCCGGCGATCATCAACTGCGCCATCGATCCGACCGCCGGAACCGAGAGCGGCCATATCGGCAGCCTCAATCCCAAGAGCGCCGTCAGCTCATAGAGACGATGGACGGACCATTGGAACAGAGGCAGCCCTAGGCCGCCGCGAGCCCCAGCCTTTGCGCGAGCCCGGCGCGCTGCAGCTTTCCGGTCGGGCCCCTCGGGATGTCGTCGACGAAGACGATCTGGCGCGGAACCTTGAACGGCGCGAGCCGCTCCGCGAGGAAGGCTTTCAATTCCTGCTCCGAGACGCTCTTGCCCGCCTGCAGCACGACGGCGGCGGCGACGTCCTCGCCGAGCTTCTCGTTTGGAACGGCGAAAGCGACCGCCTGCTCCACGGCCGGATGGTCCATGAGCGCCGCGTCGACCTCTTGAGGCGAAATTTTCTCGCCGCCGCGGTTGATGATTTCCTTCAGACGTCCCGTGAGCCGAAAATAGCCGTCGACATCCTTGACGCCCTGGTCGCCGGTGCGAAACCAGCCGTTGACGAAGCTTTCGGCGTTGGCCGCCGCATTGTTCTCATAGCCGGCCATGACGTTCTCGCCGCGGATCACGATCTCGCCCGCGACGCCCGCCGGCGCGATCCGACCCGCTTCGTCGATGATCTCGACCTCGGGCCCGGCGGCCTGGCCGACGGAGCCGGGCTTGCGCGGGCCGTGCAGCGGGTTGGACGCCATTTGATGCGCCGCCTCGGTCATGCCGTAGGACTCGATGACGGGGGCCTGGAACGCCGCTTCCAGCGCCTCGATGACCCGCACAGGCAGCGACGCGGACGACGAGCGGATGAAGCGCAGCGGGTGGCGCGCAATCACCTCCCTGTTCTGCGCGGCGAAGCTCAGGATCCCCTGATGCATCGTCGGCACGGCCGTGTACCAGGTCGGTTTCGCCTCCTCCATCCAGCCGTAGAATTTCACCGGGTTGTAACCCGTGGAGCAGAAGACCGAGCCGCCGCGCGACAGCGGCGCGAGAAGGCCCGCGACGATCCCGTGAACGTGAAACAGCGGCATGATGTTCAGCCCGCGGTCGCTTTGGCTGAAGTCGAGGGTCCGGGCGATGTTTTCCGCCGAGGCCGCGACATTGCGCTGCGTGAGCGGCACGATTTTCGGCCGCGAGGTGGTGCCCGAGGTATGAAGGATGAGCGCGATGTCCTCCGGGCCGACAGAGCCCTTCCCCGCCGCGCCCGCGGCCGCTGCGCCGCCGGTAATGATAAAATCGCCGGCGCCGCCGCCGCATGGCGTCAGCGTGAGCACGCGGACGCCGAGCCTTTTCGCCGCTTCGAGCGCGGGCGAGGCCTCCCCCGCCGCGACAACGAGCGCCCCGACCTCGAGATCCTTAAGGTAAAGTTCGAACTCGTCGAGCGTATAGGCGGGGTTGAGCGGCACGGCGGTCGCTCCCTGCACGATCGAAAGGAAGGCGGCGGCCATTTCGGGGCCGTTCTGAAGCGCGATCGCGACCCGGTCGCCGCGGCCGACGCCGACGCGATTGAGCGTCGCAACGGTCTCCTTGGCGAGCGCGCGCAGCCTGCCGAAGGAAAGCGGCGGCGCGCCGGCCGCGCCAAGCGCGACGGCGCCGTCGGGCGCGGCGCGAAGGAGGCTTTCGAGCGTGCGGCTGGCGGTCATGAGCCTCTCCGGCAATCGGCAGGCAATCAAATGAATTGCACGGCGTAGATCGGCGGCAAGGTGTGCGTCACGCACTGCCAATGATCGCCCTGATCCTCGCTGATCCACAAGCCTCCCGTCGTCGAACCGAACGTCAGCCGGTCGCCCGTCGCGTCGATCGCGAGCGCGTGCCGGTAGACGAGGTCATAGGCGTGGGTTTGAGGCAGGCCGTTCGTCAGCGCGTCGAAGCTCTCGCCGCCGTCCCGCGTGCGCGTCACGACCAGGCGGCCCTCGCAGGGAATGCGCTTTTCATCTTTGATCCCGGGGATGAACCAGGCCGTGTCCGGGTCGCTCGGATGGACGACGACGGCGAAGCCAAAGGCCGACGGCGTCACGGCGATCTCGCGAAACGTCCGTCCCGCGTCGGACGAGACGAAAACGCCGTTATGATGCTGAACCCACATGCGTTCGGGCGCGGCGGGACATTGCGCCAGGCGATGTATGTCCTGCGCGATCGGATCATGCGTGAGTTCGGGCGGCACATGTTCCGCCCGCATGCCCTCGCCGCGCTGGCTCCAGCTTTCCCCCGCATCCTCGGTAAACCAGATCCCGCCGGTCGAAACGGCGACCCACACGCGTCGTGAATTCGTCGGATCGACGATGATCGAATGAATGCCCGGCCAATCGGCGCCGCCGCCCATCCATTGCGTGCGCTTGGGGTGCTCCCACAGCGCGCGGACGATCGTCCAGCTCTCGCCGTGATCTGACGAACGAAACAGCCCGCCGGGCAATGTGCCGCACCAGAGCGCGCCCGGCTCGTCCGCTCCGCCCGTCGCGAGCGCCCAGATCCGCTGCGTGCTCCAGGGAATGGGACGCCCCCACATGTCCTTTTCGTCGAGGCCCTCCGGTTTTTGCGGATAGGCCGGCGCGGCGATTTCCTGCCAGCCGTCGCCCGTCGAGCGATGCAGCTTGACGCCGAAATGGCCGTGATCGAGCGCGGCGTAACGAAAGCCGCTGCGCGCGTCCGTCAGCGTAAGAGAGACGTTGTCGCCCAGGAACGCGACGCCGTCGATGTCCCAGCGTCCGCCGTTGCGAACGACGCTAAAAAGCCCCTTGCGCGTCGAAACGAGAATCTCGTCGCTCATCGTCAACCTCCCGACAACGCCTGAAAGACATGAACGACGCTGCTGGCCGATACGGGATCGGACAAGCGGACGCGGTCGCGAAGCGCGCGGCCGTCGATGAAAACCGTCATATGTTTGCGCAGCGCCGCCTGATCATCGAGGACATAGGCGCGCGCCCGGGCGTTTTCCTTGAACGCATTATCCAAGACTTCGCGAAGCGTCGCGCCGGCGGCCTCTGTTTCGGGACAGGCGACATGACGCTGTATGTTGGCGGTGAACAGGACTTTCACCATCCCGCACCCTCCCTGCGCGACGACCGGCCCTTGATGTTAGTCGGACCGCGCGCTTGCGCCAACCCCGGCCGGGCCGCGTCAAGCACACAGCCGGACCTCGCCTGACATAAGCTCGGCTTTGACAATCGAAGCGACGCGCCTCGGCGGGCGCCGGAGATTTCACCATTTCCGGCGCCCGTCGATCACGACGCCGGCTTCAGCGCCTCGCCGCCGACCGGCCGGTTGCAGGCGCAAAGCGCGCCGGTCTGGAGCGCGTCGAGCACGCGGAGCGTATCCTGAGGGGCGCGCCCGACATCGAGATTTGTGGCGTAGACGTGTTGAATGACATTATCCGGATCGACGACGAAGGTCGCACGATACGCGACCCCCTCCGGCGCGCGCACCCCAAAAAAAGATCACCTTCCACTTGCCGGGAAAGTTCGCGGTTGATTGGAAGCTTCGTAAATTTGAACCGCATCGCCTCGAAACGAAGCGCGCGCAGCAGACGCAATTGTGAAAGTCTGTCTTTCCCGCAGCGCCGGCGCGACCCGCCGCGAAACGTCGACGGGCTCGACGTCACGTCAATCTGGGAAACGCCACCCTGAACGTCGCGCCGCCGCCGGGCGTTTCGAAAACGCTCTCCGTCACCGGCGTTTACATCTGGTGGAAGAAGCGTTCGGCGCGGCGCGAGCGCGGTCGGCGGCCGGCGCTTGGCCGGGCGCGTGAAAGGGAAGAGGCCGCTTTGTGACAGCTTCGAGCCTGTGCAATTCTGCGCAAGGATCAACGGCACAGAGATCAACGCGACGCTTCTTCATGACGGCCTTTCTTTCCCGGGCGCGCAATTGCGATGCAACGGCTCATTGAGCCCCTTTCGCTAAGCGCGCGCCGACGCTCAGTCCAGAACCCTTCCCTTCGCGTCTTCGCAGGCCTTCGCGTTTTCGACGTAAAGCCAGCCTTGCGCTTTACACGCGTTCGAGCCTTTGCAAGCGTTCTTCGGGGTGTGGCAATCTGACTTGCCCTTGCAGCCGTTGACGCCAAAGCACCGCGCCTTGGCTGCGGAAGACGCGGCCTTCGCGGCGTTCGGGGTTGCGCCCGCGAGCGCAATCGAAACGGCCGCAACGGCGATTGCGGCTCCGTTTAGCGTCGTCTTTTTCATCTATCGCCTCCTCGTTGTCTCACAGTTCCCGACCCGCCGCCAGAAACGCTCGAGCGGGTTTGCGCGCAAAGGAATCGCTTCGGCGCGCAGTCGAGACGCGCCCCTGTTCGGCGGTCCCGTTTCGGTTATTCCGTCGCAAGTAGAAAACCAGGCGATAGCTCGCCCGGCTGCAAGGTCAGCCCGCCTCGTTGCGGTGAGATTTCTGCAAATTTGCAAAATAGGCCTGCGCCTGCGCCTGCAGGGCTTCGCTCTGCGTTTTCATATATTCGCCCTGCAAACGCAGACATTCGCCCAGATCTTCGGCTTGCGTCAGTTTCTGCGCAAGGTCGAAAGCCGCCGATATATTGGCCTGCGAATAGGAGAAAGCCTTTTCGTTGGCCTCTTTGACGCCCGGGGGAAGCGTCGACTCGATCGACTCGACCGCACGCTTCGCGGCTCGGGAAAACGCCTCGACGGCGCCGCGCGCCTGCCCGATGCTCTTTTGCACATATTCGCGGATTTCGATCGGCGCCTGAAAATTGGCTTGGGTCATGGTTTTTCCTCCATCTGACGTGTCGAGGGACAGTGACGGGCTAAGGGTCTGGTCAGCTTTCCCGCGTCCAAAAAGGCTCCGCCTGACGGAGCAGGCGGAGCAAGTTTGGGAGGGGGTCCCTGCGTGGCCGGAGGAGTCCAAGCCGCGCAAAGTTCTGTGAAAAGCTGCAACAGCTCAGATGAGTCTCAAGCGCCGGTTCCTGCATGGGGCCGAGGCGCAGCGACGCAAACGGCGCCATGGCCGCCCCACAACGGGAACGTCAAATTCCAGATCGGCGATGATGACCAATGGCGGATAGGCGCCCCTCAGGCGAGGGCCGCCGGGACGGCAAGAGGAGGCGCCCGGGGCGACTGAGGCGCGCCCTTGGGCTCTGCGCGCGCCGCTGGCGCAACATAGGCAGGCTCGACGGCGGCGCGCGCGACGGCGAAGGCTGGCGCGTCAAGAGCGGCGTTCGTATTTGGCGGCGGCGCGGAGCCGGATCCGCATTGCACGACGCAGCACTGGCTGTGATCGCGCGCCTGATCCGGAACGGCTGGCTGCTGCTGATCGCGGGACGCCTGTTGCGTCGAGCACATCGCCCCTGCGGCGCCGCCGACGAGAGCGGGCGCGCCTGCGAAGGCGACTTGCAGCAGCAGCAGACTGGCGACGACTGTCGCCAAGATGCGCGCAACGCCGCTTACTCGTTTGATTGGATCCACCGCCGCCGCCTTTGGTTCCATTCGTAAGGTAATGAGAGGCCGAAGCGCGAGTCAAGCGCAGAAGCGGGCTCCCGTAGCGAATGGCTTCACATCATTGCGTCAAGGACCCAGATCGCGAAGCGCGGGCGAACCGACGCCGATCAGAGTTTCCGTCGATGCAGATCGAGCGTCTTGAGAAGAGGGCTCGGGAATTGGCGTCGTCTCGTGATGGCGTAGAAGGCTTCCTTGATGTGGGGAAAGGTGCAGTGCTCCTTGAGGGAGCCGCTCGAAAGCTCGTCGATGACGACAACGGGCGGCACGAGAGCGAGGCAAAACCCCTCTCGCGCAATCAGCCTCAGCATCGCCATGTCGTCGATTTCGGCGACGAAGGCGGGCCTGACGTCTTCGGACTCGAGCAGCTTGTCGAAAGCGTTACGGATCCCGCTGCCGCGGCCGGGGACGGCGACGGCTATATTGGCGAGGTCTCGCGGAAACCGGAATTTCCGCCGTTTCAGCGCCGGCGCGCCGATGAGGCTCACCGATTGTTCGGCGATGAGCGTGCTCTGCCAGTCCTCGTCCTGATCATGCATCGCCGGCTGGTTGGCGAGAACAATATCGAGCCTGTGGTCGCGAAGCCTTGAGAGAAGTTCGAGGAACGTCGCCGATTGGATGATCACTTCGACGTCGGCGCGCCCGAGCAGCGGGCGCAGCAGTTCGATCTGAAAGTTGCGGGAGAGGGTCGAGACCGCTCCAACGCGCAGCGTCTGCCGCGCGGCGGGCCTCAGTCCTTCCAGCGTGCTCAAGAATTCGTCCCCGAGTTTAAACAGGGCGTCGGCGTAGCCAAGCGCGATGCGGCCGGCCTCGGTGAGTTGCAGCGATCGGCCATGTCTTTCGAACAAGGCCTGGCCGAGCTGCTCCTCCAGGGCTTTGACCTGCACGGATAGGGACGAAGGCGAAACGTTCAAGCGCCGCGCGGCGCGCGTGAGGCTTCCCTCATTGGCGATCATCCAGAAATAGCGCAAATGGTGATAGTTCAGGAAGGCCATGACGACTATTCTGTTTTATAGAACGAAACATTGCAATATTTGAATTTTCAAAATCGACAGGCCCGCCCTAGTCTCTGTCTCCATCGAGACCTGGAGACATGCAAAGATGGACTCGCTTACCTGGTCGCCTCTTCTCGCGCCGGCGGCGCTCTTCGCCCTCAGCCTGACGCCGAACCGCGCCGCAAACGCCTTTCCGCGCGCCATGGCCGCCGCCGGCCTGACCGCCGGCGCTCTCGCCTTCCTCGCCGCGCTCGCCATTGACGTCGCCGTCGTCCTTCATGGGCCGTTCACTACGGGCGTCGTCGGCGTCACGGGCGTCGGCGTCGGGGTTTACGTCGACGCGCTGTCGGCGGCGATGACGACGCTCGTCTCCTTCATCGGCGTGATCGTCCTGCTCTACAGCCGCAACTATCTCGACGGGGACCCCAGGCAGGGGTCCTTCTACAAGAGGCTCGCCTTCACGCTCGCGGCGGTTCTCAGCCTCATGACGGCGGGCAATCTGGCCTTCCTGATCCTGGCCTGGATCGCAACGAGCGTCGGTCTCAACACGCTGCTGCTGTTCTACCCCGAGCGCCCGGCGGCGCAGCTCGCCGCCAAGAAGAAATTCGTGGCGAGCCGCCTCGGCGATCTCTGCCTGATCGGCGCCGCCGCAAGCCTGTGGACGAGCTTCGGCACGCTCGCCTTCCCCGAACTCTTCGCCGCGGCCCGGGCGGCGGTCTCTTCAGGCGCGGCGGCGACCCTGGCCCTCCCGGCGGTCCTGATCGTCTGCGCCGCGCTGCTGAAGTCCGCGCAGCTTCCCTTCCATGGCTGGCTCGTGGAAGTGATGGAGACGCCCACTCCCGTCTCGGCGCTGCTGCATGCGGGCGTCATCAACGCGGGCGGCTTCCTCGTGCTGCGCCTTGCCGACATCGTCGCGCCTTCCGACAGCGCGCTTCACATGCTCTCGCTCGTCGGCGGCGCGACGGCGCTCTTCGGCTCCCTCGTCATGCTGACCCAGACCTCGGTCAAGGTCTCCTTGGCCTATTCCACCGTGGCGCAGATGGGGTTCATGATGCTCGAATGCGGACTTGGCGCCTTTGCGGCGGCCCTGCTGCATATCCTCGCCCACTCCCTCTACAAGGCGCACGCCTTCCTGAGCTCCGGCAGCGTCATCGACCTCGCCCGCGCCTCCTGGACGCCGAGCCCCGGCGGCCAGCCGCATCCCGCCCGCTTCGCGCTGGCGCTCGCGGCGTCCTTGCCTCTGGCCTTTGCCGTCGGCGGGATGTTCCACGCCGGCGTCATCGAAAATCCGGGCGCCGCGACGCTGGCGACGATCCTTCTCATGAGCCTCGCGCATCTCATCGCCAATGCGCTCGACGAACGGACCAAAGCCTATGTGCTGGGCAAGGCGATCGCCATGTCCGCCATCGTCGCCGTCGCCTTCTTTTCACTGCATGCGGCGGTCGAGCGGATGTTTTCATCGAGCCTGCCGCAAGCCGCCCCGCTGCGCGGCCCGGAAGACCTCCTGCTCGTTGTCGTGGTCATCGTCTCCTTTGGCGCGGTCACGCTCTTTCAAAGCGTCATGGCCCGTCATGCGACCTCGCCCTTCTGGCAGGCGGTCTACGTCCACCTCTCACAGGGACTTTATCTCAACACGCTCGCCAATCGCGCCATGCTCCGCATCTGGCCGCGGCGGGCGGCGACCTCCTCCTCTCTTTGATCGGGAAGGGCCCCAAGGATGAACGCTCACGTGCAATTTCCTTCGACTTCCGGCGCGCTGTCTGCGCCGAGCCGCAGACAGGAGATCGAGAACGGCGTCGCCAAGGCGTGCAGCCGGATCGCGCCGCTCTGGCCGCTCAAGCATTTCGTCGCCGTCAACCCGTTTCTGGGCTTCGCCGACCAGCCCTTCGCCGCGACAGCCGCGGCGTTGCGACGCGTCGCCAAGATC
Organism: Methylocystis echinoides; assembly: GCF_040687965.1. Lineage (NCBI taxonomy): Bacteria > Pseudomonadati > Pseudomonadota > Alphaproteobacteria > Hyphomicrobiales > Methylocystaceae > Methylocystis > Methylocystis echinoides. Next base: position 72,281 of record NZ_CP156086.1, on the reverse strand, counting down.
GACATGCTGGCGCCGCGCCAATTCTATCGCGCGGCGATCGCCTCCGGCGTCATCGACGACGCGGCGCTCGCTGAAGCGCTCGCGCGCGCGCCGCAGGATATCGACCGCCCCGCGGATGTCGCGGCGCTCAAACGCGCCGTCGCCGAGGACCCTGTGAAAAATTCGCGGCCCCCCGCCGCCGTCTCCACGGTCGCCGAGATTCTCGACGCGCTTGCGGACGGGGATCGGCAGGCCTCGCTCGTCGGCTTCATGATCGAGGAAATCTCGAAATGGTGCGCCGCCTATTTCGACGAGGGACAAGCGAGCTGGCGCATGCCCCAACGCGCACTGGCGCCCTACGCCGCCTGGCGCAGGACGGCGCGCTTCGATCTGAGCGCGGAGGCGATGGGCGTCGCAAACTTCCGCAAGACCGTGCTGTCTCTCCCCGAAGACCCTGTCGAGACCATTCAGGCGGTCGTCGAAAAGCTTCGCATCCCGCCCCGCGCCGTCGAGGATTATCTGCTGCGCACGCTCCTCGATATTGGCGGCTGGGCCGCCTATGCGCGCTACCTCGTCTGGAACTCGGAACTCAAGGGCGAACCCAACGACACGCTGGTCCAGCTCCTCGCGATCCGCGTCGCCTATGGCTACGGGCTCTTCAAGGCGCGCACCGACATGGCCTTCCACAGCGCCTGGGCGAGGGCGATGACGGAGGCGGTCTCGACCCCGCTCGACCATCGACTGAATGGCGATCCGGATCTCGCGGTCGATCTCATCCTCCAGGACGCCTATGAGATCGCCTTTCAAAAGAAGTTTTACGCGCGCCTGTCGTCTCGTCGGGAAGCCCGGCTCGACGCGCCGAGGCCGGCGCTGCAGGCCGCCTTCTGCATCGATGTGCGCTCGGAGGTCTTTCGACGCGCGCTGGAGACGGTCTGGCCGCAGGCCCAGACCGTCGGCTTCGCGGGGTTCTTCGGCTTTCCGATCGAATATGTGCCGATCGGCCATTTGCGCGGCGGCGCTCAGTGTCCCGTGCTGCTCAAACCCGCTTTCACCATCTGCGAAGCCGTCGAGGCGGTCTCGCCCGCGCAGGAGCGCCGAATTCTCGACCTGCGTCTCTTGCGCCGCCGCGCCGCCAAGGCCTGGAAGGCCTTCAAGCTGTCGGCGGTTTCGTCCTTCGCCTTCGTTGAAACGGTCGGACTGAGCTATGCGGTCAAGATTGTCTCGGACAGCTTCGGCCTCACCCGCCCGGCGCCCGACCCCAATCTCGACGGGCTCGACCCGCGCGTGCTTGCGCGCGTCGGGCCCCGGCTCGACCCGCGCGTGGTCGGCGAGCGGACGACCGGCCTCGACGCCGCGCAGCGCCTGGCGATGGCCGAAGCCGTCCTCACGGCCATGTCGATGACGGACGGCTTCTCGCGGCTCGTCCTTCTCGCCGGCCACGGCTCGACGACGGTGAACAATCCGCATGCGTCGGGCCTCGATTGCGGCGCCTGCGGCGGCCATACGGGCGAAGCCAATGCGCGCGTCGCGGCCGGGGTCTTGAACGACCCCGGCGTGCGCGCCGGGCTGCGCGGCAAGGGCGTCTTCGTTCCGGAAGACACATGGTTCCTCGCCGCCTTGCACGACACGACGACCGACGAGGTCAAAATCCTCGACGAAGCGGCCGCCCCCGCCTCGTATCGCGACGACATCGCGAGGCTGAAGGAGCGGCTCGCCGCGGCCGCGGCGCTCGCGCGCCTCGAGCGGGCCGCGCTGCTCGGCGTCGAGAAGGGTCCGGCGACGCGCCGGAAGATCGTCGCGCGCAGCCGCGACTGGTCGCAGGTGCGTCCCGAATGGGGGCTTGCGGGCAACGCCGCCTTCATCGCCGCGCCGCGCGCGCGGACAGCGGGACTTGATCTTGCCGGCCGCGCCTTCCTGCACAGTTACGACGCCGCAAAGGACGAGGACGGCAAGGTTCTCGAACTCATCATGACGGCGCCCATGGTCGTCGCGAGCTGGATCAATCTGCAGTATTTCGGCTCGACGACCAACAACAGGGTGTTCGGCAGCGGCAACAAGACGCTGCACAATGTCGTGGGTCAGCTCGGCGTGCTCGAGGGCAATGGCGGCGATCTGCGCACGGGGCTGCCTCTGCAATCGGTGCACGACGGCAAACGCTTCGTGCACGAGCCGCTGCGCCTCAACGTCTTCATCGAAGCGCCGGAAGCGGCCATGGAGGCCGTCCTGCAAAAGCACGGCAATGTGCGCGCGCTCGTCGAAAACGGCTGGCTGCATCTTAACGCGCTGCACGCCGACGGCCGCATCCGCCGCTTTCACGCTCTCGGCGACTGGCGCGACGTCGCCGCCGGGCGACAAGCAGCCTGAGGGCGGCGTCCCCCTATGGCGGGGCGCGCGGCGAAGAATTGGGCGCGGGCGACATGATCGCCCGCGCCTTTTTATCGGCTTTTCATCGACGCGGTCCGTTCCAGGGGAACTCCAGCGTCGAGGTGTCGTAGCCGAGCGCCTGAGCGCGGGCCACGAGCGCCTGGAGACGCGCCGCTGACGGGCGCTGCCGCGTATAGATGAAAAGATTGTCGAGCGTCGGACTGGTTCCGATGAACCAGCTGTAGTCCGGCGCCACGTCGACGATATGATAGTCGACGGAGAGCAAGGGATTGTAGCGCACGCTCAGACGCGAATTGACGCCGGGATCCTGAATCGCGCCGGCGCCGGTCAAAGCGACTTCCTCCGCGCCTTTCCGGCAGGCGTCCCGCACCAGAATTTCATTTGGCCCATTGCCGCGCGCATAGCTCGTCGTGCCGGCGACGCAGCCGTCGGTGATCCACATCGGCCGCCGGGCGACTTCGAGCCACGCGCCCTTGTAGAATCGCGCCGGATCGATCGGCTTGACGGAGGGGGCCTGGGCGACGGCGCCGCAGGCGCCGCCGAGAACCAGCGCGAGGACGGCGGCCCCGCGCATGAAGGCGGTTTTCATCATTGAACTCTCCTCTCTCGACGGCGGCGCCGCGCGCTCAGCGCGAGACCCTCGTCCAGCCGACGGTCTTGCACACAATGCCCGCGAGGACGCATCCGCGCGTCTGCATCGATTGCGCCCCGTAGTCGATCTGGAGACTGTAGCTGAGCTTGCGTTGGGGATCGTACGCCGTGCCCGACATCGACGAACCGCCGCCGGTGACTTTCATGACGAGCCGGTCGCCGACATGTTCGCCGCCCGACGGGTCCTTGATCCAGGTATTGATCGCGCAAAGCGCGCCGCCGCAGGGCGCGATGCGCACCCGGGCGGCGCCATCCCCGCGCGCCCAATCGCCGATGATTCCGTCACGCGCTTCAGACGCTGCGGCGACGGACGCCGCAGCGCATATGAGCATTGTGATAAGCGCTCTCGAACGAGACGATTTCGACAAGAATCTGCCCATCCTTTCCTCCATCATCCTTTCGCGTGAGTAAGCCGGTACAAGCCGACGTCGATCGCGCCGGCGCGAAAGCCGCCGATGCAGTAGCAGAGATAGTAATCCCACAGGCGTCGAAACGACGGATCGAAGCCGAGCGCCTCGATGCGGCTCCAATTGTCGTTGAAACGACGCCGCCACTCGACGAGCGTGCGCGCATAGTCGTCGCCGAAGGTCTCGATGGTTTCGAGCCGCAGCCCGGCGCGTTGCGCCTCCTCGCGAAGCGCGCGCGGACAGGGAAGCGCGCCGCCGGGAAAAATGTAACGCTGGATGAAATCCGGCGTGGTCATGTATTTCTCGAAGCGTCGGTCGTCGATCGTAATGGCCTGAAGCACGATATGGCCGCCTTCGGCGAGACGTTCGCGCAGCGTTGCAAAGTAGATCGGCCAATAGTCGCGTCCGACGGCTTCGATCATTTCGATCGAGACGATGCGGTCGAATTTGCCGGCAACGTCCCGGTAGTCCTCGAGCCGCAGATCGACTTGCGACTCGAAGCCGGCTTCTTTCACCCTGTCGCGCGCATAGGCGAGCTGTTCCCTCGACAGCGTCAGCCCGGTGACGCGGCCCGCGCCGCCCGCCGCGGCGGCGACGGCGAGGCCGCCCCAGCCGCAGCCGATTTCGAGCACGCTCTCGCCGCTTTCCGCGTCGAGCAGCTCCAGGATGCGATCGACCTTGTTTTGCTGCGACTCTTCGAGCGTCTCCGCGCCCGTGCGATAGAGTCCCGACGAATAAAACATCGAGGGGTCGAGCCAGAGGCGATAGAATGCGTTGCCGAGATCGTAATGAGCGGCGATGTTGCGGCGGCTGCCGTGCTTCGAATTGGCGCGCAGCCGATGCGCCAGCCAATTGGCGAAGCGCGCGGGCGCAAAGCCCTCGACGGCGCGCATGAAGGCGTCGCCGTTGACCGCGGCGACTTCGATCGCCGCGGCGAGATCGGGGCTGCTCCACTCGCCGCGGACGAAAGCCTCGGCGAAGGCCACGTCGCCGGAAAACAGCAAGCGGCGCAACGCCGACATTTCATGGAGGACGATCGTCGCTTCCGGGCCCGGCTTCGGGCCGCGGCAGTCGACGCGCGCGCCGTCCGGCAGAATGAAAATCAGTCGGCCCCGCTCCATCGCGGCGAGCACCTTGCGCAAGACCAGCGCGGCGACGCCGAAACCGCCGCCCGCGAGCCGGGTCGAGAGCGTAACGCGAACTCTATCCGAAGAGATCAGATTTGACATGGAGCGCCTTCTTTTTCGCTTTGCTCTTTGGCGACGATGGTGATGCTGCGCGCGGGCGGCGGCGGCCGCACATGCAGGGCGACGCCTTTGAGCCATATCCGCAGCGCTTCGACGTGAATGCCCGCGATCACCTTGAGCGTCAGCAGCGGGTGGGTGAAAAAGACGCGCAGCAACTCGCGATCGTCGAGCGGCCGCCGGCGCAGGTTCTGCGTGGCGTTGAGCATCGCGCCGTCGGCGTCCGCGACGCGGATGGAGATCGCATAAGAGGCGTCGGGCGGCTTGATGCGGAAGCCGTAGGTCAGGTCCATCGGCAGGAAGGGCGAAACGTAGAAATTCTTCGAACAGACATGCGCGAAGGCGCGGCGTTCGCCGTCGACCGGAAACAGATAGCAGTGTCGCTGCCCGAAGGTGTTGTTGACCTCGTAAAGGATCGCGCGCAGCGCGCCGTCGGCGCGATGGCAAAAGAAGATGCTCAGCGGATTGAAGCCGTAGCCCAGGATGCGCGGCATCGTCAGCACGCGGATCGCGCCGCCGTCGGGCTCCATTCCGGCGCCGCGCAGGATGCGCTCGATCTCGCCGCGCAGGTCGCCTCCGCCCTCGAAGAGATGGTCGGCCGGACAAAATCCGAAGAGATTGAAACCGTCGACCGAGAAGAAACGCAGCTTGCGCGCGAGGCGCTCCGCCTCGTCTAGATCCAGAAGCAGGGAAAAAACCCGGTAGCGGAGGCGATGCGCCCTGGGCCGCAGCCTTCGATGAACGACGGAACCGACGTAAAGCGCAGATTGCATCTCTTATCCGCTCCTACAATTGCGGCGCCGGGCCGAGATGGATGCGGCCCGACGCGTTTTCGACGGTCCATGGCCGCCGCACGCCGCCCAGCTGTTCGGCGACGGCGAGACCCGCCTGCAGGCCGTCCTCGTGAAAGCCGGAGCCGAAATAGGCTCCGCAAAACCAGGTGCGGCGCCGGCCCTGCAGCGACCACAATTCGCGTTGCGCCCGCATCGCCGCAAGGTCGAAGATCGGATGTTCGTAGACGAAGCGGCGATAGATGAGGTCGTCACGCGGCGCGGTCGGAGCGTTCAACGTCACGAAAAGCGGCGTTTCCTGCGGCAGGCCCTGCAAGCGGTTCATCCAATAGGTCACGCAGAGCGCCGCGTCGGGGCCGTGCGACAGATAATTCCAGCTCGACCAGATGGCGCGGCGTTTCGGCATCAGCGCGGCGTCGCCATGCAGGATGGTCTCGTTGCGGCCATAGGAAAAGCAGGACAGGAGACGCGCTTCGTCCTCGGTCGGATCGGCGAGCATGGCCAGCGCCTGATCGGCGTGCGCCGCGATGACGAGCTGATCGAAACGCCGCGACCCGCCCGGCCAGTCGATCGTCACCCCGTCCTCCTCCCGGCTCACGCGCGTGACCGGCGCGTTCAACATCAGCCGGTCGGCGACGGGCGCGAGCAGCTTCGTCACATATTCGCGGCTCCCGCCCTCGACGGTGCGCCAGACCGGCCGCCCGGTAATTTTGAGCAGCCCGTGATTTTCGCAAAAGCGGGTGAAGGCGCGCGCAGGATAGTGAGCGACCTGACGCGCGGGCGTCGACCAGATCGCCGCGGCCATCGGATAAAGGTGATCCTCGCGAAACGCCGCGCCATATTTATGGGCGTCGAGATAATCCCCGAGCGTGAGCCCCTCCATCTGCGCGAGATGGCCCGGCGCCTCGGCGTAGAAACGGCGGATGTCGAAGAGCATCGACCAGAAACGCGGGCTGAAGAGGTTCTTTTTCTGCCCGAAGAGGGTGAAGAGGTCATTGCCCGCATATTCGAGGGCGCCGTCGGCGAGCGACACGGCGAACGTCATCTCCGTCGCCTTGGTCGCCACCCCGAGATGGTCGAAAAGCGCGGTGAGATTGGGATAGGCGGGCTCGTTATAGACGATGAAGCCCGTGTCGACCGCGATCTCTCCGCCAATTCCTTGAACGTCCACCGTATTGCTGTGGCCGCCGGGGCGCTCGTGCTGTTCGATGAGCGTGACGTCATGGGCGCGGGAGAGAAGCCATGCGGCCGACAGACCCGACACGCCGCTTCCGACGACCGCAATTTTAAGACGCGAATTCAATGAATTAGTCGCCATGCAGCGGCCTTTTTGGGACAAGGACTCGTTCGTCTGGTCTCGGTCATGGCTTCAACGCACTCCAGGCGGTATACGCTAGGACTTTGCAAATGGATCACTTTGCAAATGGATCACTTGGTTTGCGCATCGTCGCGCCGGTCGACGCGCGACGGCCCGGTGATCCAATTGCGCTGGCCGGCCGTAAAAGGGAGCATGCTGAGTGACGCCATCCTTCCTCTTCTCGAACCGCGCGGGCGCGCCGCCGCGCCGCGCAGGGCCGCGCCGGTGAGAGCGGCGGGCGGCGCCGTCGCCTTGTCGCAGGAGGAGGCGGGCGAACTCATCTCGAGACTGGCGCGCGAGAGCGATCGCCAGGCGTTCGCGACGCTTTTCGCCTATTATTTTCCGCGCGTGAAAGCCTATCTGCTGCGCGCCGGGGCGGCGCCCGCCGCCGCCGAGGAACTCGCCCAGGAGACCATGCTGCGCGTCTGGCGCAAGGCTCCGGCGTTCGATCCGCAGGCCGGCGCGGCGTCGACCTGGATTTTCGTCATCGCCCGCAATCTGCGCATCGACCGCCTGCGCGGCGAGCGCAGCTTCGATCATCTCGACCTCGATCCGAGCGAGGAGCCGGACGCGCCGCCGACCGGCGAGGCCATCGCCATCGTGAAGGAGCGGCGCGAAAGGGTGCGCAAGGCGCTCGCCGCGCTGTCGCGCGAGCAGGCGCTCATCATCGAGCTGTTTTATTTCGAGGAGCGACCGCATGCCGAAATCGCGCGCCGGCTCGGCCTTCCGCTCGGCACCGTAAAGTCGCGCGTGCGTCTCGCCGTGCAGCGCCTTCGTTCCCAACTGGAGGATCTCGGATGACGACCTCCCCCTCCCATTCCGTCGACGACCTCATCCTGCGCCATGCGGCGGGCGCGCTCGACGCCGCCTTCGCGCTGCTCGTGGAGACCCATCTCGACATGTCGCCCGCCGCACGGCGGCTCAGCGCGCAGTTCGAGTCGCTGGGCGGCGCGCTGCTCGACGAGATCGCGCCGGCGGACGTCGATCCCGACGCGCTCAATCGCGCCTTGCAGTCGCTGGACGCGCAGACGCCCGCCGCGCCGGTTTGCGCCACGCGCGCGGCGAAGCGTCTCGAGCTTCCAAAGGGGTTCGAATTGCCCGCGCCGCTCGCCGACGCCGACATCGGGCCGTGGCGCTGGATTGCGCCCGGCGTGCGCTCGGCGCGCGTCGCCCTGCCGAAGCCCTCTCTTTCGCGGGCCTTTCTGCTGGAGATCGCCCCCGGCGTGCGGGTGCCGAGACATGGCCATGAGGGCGACGAAGCGACCTGCGTGCTGCGGGGCGGTTTCCGCGATGGCGCGGCGCATTTCGGCGCGGGCGACGTCGCGCATGTCGACGAGGCGACAGAGCACGACATTCTGGTCGATCCCGCCGTCCCCTGCCTGTGCCTCATCGCCATGGAGGGACGGACGCGGCCGGCCAGTTGGATCGGGCGCCTCTATCAGAAGTTCAGAGACATATGAGCATCGGCCTGCTTCTGTTCACAACGGCTTTGGGACTGTCGGCGGCCATGAGTCTCGCCTGGCTCCTGCAGCGGCGGACCGGTCAGTCGGGCTGGATCGACGCGACCTGGTCCTTCGCCCTCGGCGCCGCGGGCATTTATCTGGCGCTCGCGCCGCTCGACGGCCGCGAGCCGGGCGCGCGTCAATATTTCGTCGCCGCCTTCGCCGTCGCGGCGTCTGTGCGCCTGGGCTCGCATATCGTCGCCCGCAGCCTCAACGCCGGCGAGGATCCGCGCTATCTCGATCTCGCGCGCGAATGGGGGCCGGACTTCCCGCGCCGGCTGTTCTGGTTCCTGCAGATTCAGGCTTTCTGCGCCTTTCTCCTGTCGCTCGCCATATTTCTCGCCGCGCGCAATCCGGCGCCCTTTCCCGCAGCCGCCGATTATGTGGGCGGACTGCTGCTCGTCGCCGCCATCGCCGGAGAGGCCTGGTCGGACGCGACGCTGTCGCGCTTTCGCGCGGCGCGCGGCGCCGAGCGCAGCGTCTGCATGGACGGGCCCTGGGCGTTCTCGCGCCATCCCAACTACTTCTTCCAGTGGCTGAGCTGGGTCGGCTATGCGGTCGTCGCGATGAATTTCGCCGGCGCGTGGCCGCAGGGCTGGCTCGCGCTTGGCGCTCCCGCCTTCATGTATTGGCTTCTCGTCCATGTCTCGGGGGCGCCGCCGCTCGAAAAGCACATGATCGCCTCGCGCGGGGCGGCGTTCCGCGCCTGTCAGGCGCGCGTCAACCTGTTCTTTCCGGGGCCTCAAAGACGCATCTGAATTCGTCTCGCGGAGAAAAGAGCCATGTCCCTCATCGCTTCGGCCATCAATGTCGTGGAACGCGCGCCTTTGCCGGATTCCTTCCTGCGCATGGGCGTGACCTATCTCGTCGGCCGGACGCGCGAACGCCTCAGCGCCGCGCCCGTGAGCGCCGTCGACGCCTTCTCCGCCGATATGGCGCGCTATCCGATCGCAATCCATACGAGCGAGGCGAATGCGCAGCATTACGAAGTGCCGGCGCGCTTCTTCGAGCTGACGCTCGGACCCCGACGCAAATATTCCTGCTGCTATTACGACCGGCTCGACACGACGCTCGCCGAAGCGGAGCTGCGCGCGCTCGAAGAGACGGCGCGTCACGCCGGCCTCGCCGACGGGCAGCGCATCCTCGAACTCGGATGCGGCTGGGGCTCGCTGTCGCTGTTCATGGCTCGAAACTACCCGAAGGCGTCGATCACGGCCGTCTCGAACTCGCAAAGTCAGCGCGCGCACATCGAGTCGGAGGCGAAGCGGCTCGGCGTTGCGAATCTCCGCGTCGTGACGGCGGATATGAACGATTTCACCACGACGGCGCGTTTCGATCGCATCGTTTCGGTCGAGATGTTCGAACACATGTCGAACTGGCGCGGGCTCCTGGCGCGCCTGCGCGCGTGGCTCGACGCGGACGGGCGGCTTTTCATCCACGTCTTCACCCATCGCGACCAGGCGTATCGCTTCGACCACGCGGACAAGTCGGACTGGATCGCGCAACATTTCTTCACCGGCGGCATCATGCCGAGCCATGGCCTCATTCGCACCTTCGGCGATCTCTTCGACGTCGAGGAGGAATGGCGCTGGAGCGGTCTTCACTATCAGCGGACGGCGGCGGACTGGCTGAAGAATTTCGACGCCAACCGCTCAGAGATCGACGCCGTGCTGCGCGAGACCTATGGCGCGGACGCGGCGCTGTGGCGCAAACGCTGGCGGCTGTTCTTTCTTGCGACCGAAGGCCTGTTCGGCGACCAAAACGGCGAGGAATGGGCCGTGAGCCATTATCGCCTGCGCCCCGTCAATGGCTGACGCGGCGATTTGGCGGCGGCTCGCCGAATACGCCGCCGCCGACGACCCTCTGACGCGCGCCTCGAACCGGCTCGCGCTCATCCTCGCCTCGAACCAGCCCTTCTATCCGCTCTATGTGTGGTTTGTGACCGGCGAGGCGAGCCCGCTGCTTGCGCTCACCTTCGTGTCGACGCCCTTCTTCGTGGCGACGCCCTGGATCGCGCGGCGGTTTCCCCGCGTCGGCAGGCTCTGGCTGCCGGCGATCGGCGCGCTCAACACCTATTTCTGCGCCTATGTGTTTGGAGAAGCGTCCGGCGTCGAACTGTTCCTTGCGCCCTGCATCATCATCGCGGCGCTTTCCTGCCGACGATCGGAGCGGGCCGCTCTTTGCTATTATCTTGCCGGCGTATGCGCCGCTTTTGCGCTGCTGCACGGCCGCTACGGATCGCCGCTCTACGAGACCGGGCAGGCGCAATATGCGGCGTTACTGTCGCTCAACGCTTATAGCGCAGCGATTCTGAGCGTCATTGCCGCATGGATGTTTCGTCGCGCGCGGTTGGAGCCTGACGCAAACGGGCGATGACGCGCGTCGCGGCGAAGCCGGCCGCCGCGGTTGTCGCCGTCAGGAAGGAGCCCCACAGCAAATCGAGAGACGTCACGAGGACGGGCCAGCGCCGCAGCGTCGCCTGATTGGTCAGATCATATGTTGCATAGGCGACAAGGCCGAACAGGGCGCCATTCAACGCCGCCTTGCGCCAGCCGCCGTCCTTCAGCGCCGGCGCCACGGCGAAATAGGTCACGCCGAAGAGATAGAGCGCATAGAAGCAGAGCGCGGGATAAAGCCGGTATTCCGGCGCCAGCAGGTCGCCGAGCTGCTGACGGTAGAGACGCTCGGCCATCGTCGACAGCCAAATCACGTCGAGCCCCAACATCCAGACGGCGGCCGCCGCATAGGCCACGAAAAAATTGCGCATCGGCTTCCCCCGGTCGTCCCCTCCTTCGTTCTACGTCCTCGGGCCGGCCATGGATCATTTTGCGAACGTTGGATCGTCGCGCCGACGCGCAGTCGCGATCGGGCTCGAGCGCTGCGGCGACGCGGGAGTCGCGTTGGAAGGCCCAGGGGTTTATGGTCGCGAGTCGTTTGGCGTATGAAGGATGGGCGTCCCGTGGCTTGGAGTCGGCTCGGCGCGTTGCAATGGATCGGGCCGCCGACATTCGAGAGACGCCCCCTCACGGCTGGTTCGGGGCTCATTTGCACGCGCGCCAACCTCTGGGTCATGGCCGACGACCTGCACCACCTCGTGCGCTTCCCGCGGCAGGAAGCGCTCGTTGGTCGAGGCTTCAGAATTTTCTCTGGCGAGCCGCCTACCGACGTCGCCGCCCGCAAGCGCGTCAAGCCGGACGCCGAATGCCTCATCAATCTCGGACAGGACAAGGAGCGTTTGGCGTTGCTGGCGTTTCCTTCCGGCTCGAGGCCAAACCGCACGCTTGCAAGCAAAGTGCAAATCGACCTTACGGATAATCTCGTCGGCTGGCGCGAGATCAGCTTTTCTTCCCTTTTCCGATTTTTGCAGCAACGCGTTCCCGATCTGAACATCGAAGGCGGCGTCGTCGTCGACGGCAAGGTGTCGCTTTTCCAGCGCGGCAACGGTAAAGCAGGCTTCAACGCCCTCATCGAATTCGACGTCGACGTTATCAGCGGGCTCTTGAACGGCCAATTCGAGCGCGAGACGTTCAACCCCCGCATCGTTGAAATCCCCTTGCCAAAGCTTGGGGGCGTCGCTCTCACCTTTACCGACGCCTGCGTGCACGACGGAGGCGTTTATTTCGCCGCAGCGGCGGAGCGCGGAGCCTCAACCTACGATGACGGCGAAGTCGTCGGATCGGCGATCGGTCGCTTGAGCGACGGTCCAGCGATTTTGGCGCAAATCGATAAGGTGAAGATAGAAGGCCTCGCGGTCGCCGAGAGCGAGGCGCGCGCGCTGACCTTCCTCGCCGTCACGGATGCGGATGATCCAGATATTCCGTCCGAGCTCTTGAGCCTGCGTGTATTGGACGCGTGAGCCTGGGCGTTCGAGCGACTCGGCCTCGAGGTTTGCAGGCCGCTCGCGGCGATGAACGCGGATCGCGGATCGCGACAAAGACCATCTCGTCGAAACGCGCATCTTGCTCAAACGGGAGACAAGCATATTTTCTTTTAGATGCGGCGGCCCCTATCCGCTTCTCAACATCAAGTCGACGTTTTCTGTAAATCGCTTCATCATCGCCTGGAGGGCATTTTCATGTTGCTCCCGCCTCCACACCCGCAGATCGGCCGCTTTGATCCGTTGTCACGCCTTGGCCCCGCGACGCCGCGACGCTCCCCTGCGGAGCTGTTTGCGGCTCATGAGGGGTTCAGACAACACATTCGCAAACTCGCGCCCGACGATCAGCTCGCGGCGGCGCGCGCGGCGATCGAAACTGCACGGAAGGACTGGACCGTCGCGGCGCGTGAGGCGGCGCGCGACGGCAAGCGCTGGGATCTTGCGCGCGCCGGCGCGCGTCGATCGCTGCAGGAGCGGCTCGGGGAGGCAGTCCCGAGCTTCGCCAAAATCCGCAAATTGCAGCGCGCGCACCTCGACGCCCTGTTGGACAAGGCGCGGCCGAAACGGCCGGAGCTGGAGCCCGTGGTCGCCCCCGAGGAGCCGCCTCCCACCGTCTTCCGGGTCCCTTTCGGGCTGGAGATGCTGGGGTCGCTGTCTCCCTTCGAAGGCTTGGTCGACACGATGGACATTGTCGACCGCTCCTTCGTTCGGCGGGAGATCGGGCACCTTATCGTCGACGCCGATCTGGCCGCCGATCCCGGCGCCGTGTTCGGCTTCAACGAATGGTTCGGCATTCTCCCCTTGGATCTCGGCTGCGTCTCGGCCGCCTGTGGCTCCGCCTACGCCCTGCCCCAGGATGGCCGCCTGCTCGTGACGGCGTCGCTCCGCAACTTTTACAGTAAGGTCACCCTCTCGCTTCACGATGAATGGGGCTTCTCGTCGGGAACGCTGGGCGTCGACGCGACCATGTTCATCGCCGTGCTCAGGCCCAATGGCGGCGTCATTCTCCACAGCCTCCTCGCGGAGCGCACCTTGACGTCGGACGGCGACGACGTGAGCAAGACGCTGCCCGACATCGAGCAGGGCGCCTTCAACCTCGTGGCGGCCACGGACAACAGCTTCGAGGCCGGCGAGACGGTGTTCGTCCTGGCGGGCGTCTCCGTATCGGCGAGCAGTGCGCTCAACGACATGGAAGCGCGGGTCAGGGCGCTCCTCTGGTGGAGCCTCGAACAACTCACGGTCCAGGTCGTAACCGACATCATCACGTGAGTGCGTCGAGGCGCCGAGCCAAAGCCTACAGGTTGCGGATCGTCTGCTTGAATTTCTTCCACGTTGTCGCCGGCCACACTTCCGTGTTGGCGTGGCCCTGCGTGCGAATGAGCGCCGAGACGCGGCTTGCCGACTCCATGTCTTCGGCGCGGAAAATATCGACGTAATCGCAACCGCCGAGAACGGCGTAGCTCTCCAGCCATTCGACGTCCGGACAATCCTTGCGCACGCGCGCCATCGCCTTCTGCTCGAGCTCCTCGAGCGCTTGCGGCGAGCGCGCGGCGTCGGGGCTTAGCCGCGTCAGCATGATAAAGGTTTGCATGTCGATCCTCCGCCTATTGGTTGAGTGATCTAACTCTCCGCCAAGAGAGGTCGAGGGCGAGGCCTTGCGCCTGGCGCGAGAAATCGACGCCAACGGCGACGTCGCCGCCGTGGCGCCATCGTCTCGTCTGCGCCGAGACGACTCAGCTTTCCAGAAAGAAGCGCAGCATTTCGAGCGACGCGTCGGGTCCGCGCGGCTCGGTGTGCGACGCCTCGGGCGAGCCCCCTGACCACGCGTGTCCCAATCCGTCGATCGCCCAATATTCGAGCTGCGAAACGCCTCTCTCATCGGCGACGACCGTGCGACGATAGTGACGTCCGTTCGACGTCCCCCGCTGCGTCGTCTCGTGATGCGTCCCGGAAATCCCGGCGCGCGCTTCGCTCATGATGCGATCTGCGTTGGTTGGATGCACCTTGGCGTCCGACGCGCCGTGGAAGATGATGGTGCGCGCGCGGCGCGCGGCGCGACGCGGTCGGCGCGACGACTTTCCGCTCATGGCGAGGAAGGCCGAGGCTTGGTCTGTCGCAACGCCGTAGGGAAGGCCCGAGTGGACGCCTGCGGCCGCGTAAAGGTCCGGGTAGGTCGCGCTCATCACATCGGCCATCGCGCCGCCGGCCGAAAGGCCCGCGACAAACACGCGCGCAGGGTCGAGGTTCATTTCCGCTATGAGAAAGCGGGTCACGCCGGCGATGATGCTCGGTTCGCCCGAATCCCGGCGCTGATCGCCTTCGTTGAACCAGTTCCAGCAGCCGAGATGATTGGCGGTGAGCGGCTGCTCGGGATAAGCGACGACAAGCCCATGCTCTTCGGCGAGCCGGTTCATCCCGGCGCCGACGGCGAAATCGTCTGCGTTCTGGGTGCAGCCGTGCAGCATCACGATCAGCGGCGCTCTGGCGCCGCGCAATTTGCTCGGCACATAGACTTTGTAAGGCCGCGTCCCCGCCTCGCAGGCGAAACTGCGAGAGAGAAAGGATGCGCCCTCCGGCACGCGCACGGTCGGCCGTTTGCCGAGTTTCGCCAGCGCGTCCGGACTCAAGGCGAAGCTTGGAAGCTCGCCGCTGCGCAGGCGCGTCAGCGTCTCGCCGAGCGGCATGCGCAAGCGCGCCGCGGCGGCTTCGGCGCGCGGGGCGGCGTCGCCCGTAAGGTCGAGCCGAGGCGCGGCCAAAGCGGCCTGTTCGCCATCCGTCGGCGTCTTCGAGCGGTTCCCGGAGAGGCTTCGCAACAGCACGCGCGTCGCCTCCGCCAGATTTTGCTCGCGGGTCAGCCTCAGGGCTTCGTCGATTGCGCCGGCGAAGAAATTTTCCATTTTGACGCCTCTTTTGAGGGGAGAGGGTTTCAGCTCATTCGATCCGAAAGCGCCGCCTTTACCGCGGGGCTCGCCTGAAGCGCGCCGAGAACGGTGAGGGATTCGATTGTTTGTCGCGCAAGCTCCGGCGTGACGTCCGGGGCGATGACGGCGAGCCCCAAGACGCGGAGGCGCAATTTGCGACCGGCGGCGCGAACCTCTTCGAGTTCTTCGCGAGTGACGGTGCGCAAGCCGAGCTCGAGCGTGTTGCGGACGATCGATTGCTTGATCGCGTCCGAATGGGTCGCGAGCTGATTGCGGATCGCCGTGCGAATGAAGTCCGTGCGATTGGAATAGAATCCCTCGTGCACCAGGAGGTCGACATGGCCGAGGTCGACGTGACCGACATTGATCGTGATCTTTTCCGTCTCTCCGGCCTTTTCGCGCAGCTTGTGAACGTCGCCCATCCCCGTCTTCCCCACCATCCCACTGGATGGTATATGGATGGTGAGCAGCGCTCATTCAAGGGGGCGCACTTTAGAGACGCACCGCTTTCGGCGCGCGTCACCGTGGCCGCAGAGCTGCGATCTGGCTGCGGGGGTTCGAGCGGTCTCTTGAAGGGGTCGAGAGCTCTCGCGGGGCGCTGCAGGCGCCTTATGACACGAACGCCCTCATGGCTTCAGCCGGCTCGGGTCTGTAGGCGCGGCAAATCTGCGCCTCCGGCCGAAGCGGAGGCCGGAGGCGCGAAGCCTTCTGGGCCGAAGGCCAACCAGCGTAACACTAGCCGGCGCCGTGGCCTGCCGCGTGGCCGTCTCGGCCGTGCCTGGCGCGATCGGAAGTCCGACGGGGCCTTTCGACGCCCGAACCCTCGCCCGCCCGCTCGGCGCGCGCTTCCGCGACGAGATCGCTCGCGGCGTCATAGGCCTCGGAAACCGCGCCATGGGCTTCGTCATAAGCGAGCATCCCGGTCTTGACGAGTTCCTTGGCGACCGGCCGAAGCATGCGCCCAACCGCTGGGAGGATTGTCGGCGCCAATAGAAGCGCGCCTACCCCGAGCGCCGTCGCTCCCGCGGCGCCTTCCAATTTGAACAGATCCTCTAGCAGCGCCATTGCGGTTCTCCTCTGTCGTCGCGAAAAAATCACATTGGGACGCGGCGAATGCATTCAAGCCCCGATAGATGGCCGCCTGAGGCGCTTTTTATCGCAACACAGGCCGGCGGAAGCGTGAAGAGCGAACAGAAACGCTTGCCGTCGCATGGCTGCGAAGGCCGACCGCGACGCGCCGATCGATCAGCATGGCCCGGCGGCGGATTGCGCCCATGTGCAGTGTGAACCCGAAGCGTCCGGCCGAGGCGGAAGACAAAGCTTTTGCCGAAGCGAAGGAAGAAGCTCCTGCATCGGAGAAAGCATCATGTTCGCGCCCTCGATGAGCCCCGCCGAAATCATCCTGCGGGCGGCCTGTGTCTATACTTTTCTCTTTGTTCTGATCCGCTTCAGCGGCAAGAAACATGTCGGCGAGATGGCCCCCTTCGACTTGGTGCTGTTGCTCGTGTTGAGCGAGACCGTGCAGAATGCGCTCATCGGCGGCGACAATTCGCTCGTCGGCGGGCTCCTTTCCGCCGCGGCGCTCGTCTTCATGGGCCGCGCGGTCAGCTATGTGAGTTGGCGAAACAGGAAGGCCGAACGGTTTTTCGAAGGCGTTCCCGTGATCTTGGTCCGGCACGGGAAAGTCAGGGCGGCGGCGCTCGCCAAAGAGCAGATCACGCGGTCCGAACTCATGGAAGCCGTGCGACGCGAAGGCTCTACGTCGCTTTCCAACGTGCGCTTTGCCGTATTGGAAAACGACGGAACGATCACGATCGGACTCGACAAGGACTAAACGATCCGTCGCGCCGGTCGCCGCTGGTCTTCGCCCTCCCCTTTTCCCAGGCGAGGCGCACGGCGGCGCGCCACCGATAGAGTTTGCTGTGAGGGTTCTTGAAACAGCGCGCTCCGGCCGAGCTACAAAGGCCGGGGCGCGCTTCTCTCGGGCTCAGCAAGCCTTAAGCGGCGACCTTATGGCATTCCTCGGCGCAGGTCTTGCACGCGGCGCC
The DNA here is from genome assembly GCF_040687965.1 of Methylocystis echinoides. Taxonomy (NCBI): domain Bacteria; kingdom Pseudomonadati; phylum Pseudomonadota; class Alphaproteobacteria; order Hyphomicrobiales; family Methylocystaceae; genus Methylocystis; species Methylocystis echinoides. Next base: position 55,119 of record NZ_CP156086.1, on the reverse strand, counting down.
CATCGCATTGCACTCGGCGACGTCGGGGAACTTGTCGCATTCCTTCTTGCACGCCTCGCAGATGGCCGCCACGGTCTTGGCCATCGCCGGCGTAAACTTCGAATTCACGGATGAGAGGCTGTTCAGCGCCGCGCAAGCGGCGATGGTGTCATAGGTCGCGGTCGTGCAGTCGGCCATGCTGGAGTCGCCCATCGACAGCATGCCGAAGCAGTGGCGAAGGCAGTTGGCGCCTTCCGCGACGCATTTGGCGGCGGCGTCCGCCACGCCCTTGTATGTCGCCGGGTGATGATGGTGGGCCGCCTTCTTTTCCTCCGCAAGGGCGGAAGACACGGAAGCGGCGGCGGCGGCCGCGCCCAGCGCAGTCATAAAATCACGACGTTCCATCAGTGTGACGTCCTTCGTCTTTGAGTACCGTTTCCGCAGCGGAAAACGCCGCCATTGTGAACACTGCTCACGATCTTTGCAAATCTGACGACGACGCCGGGCGTCGCCTGCGACGGCGTCGACCCCGCGGCGCGCCTTTCCGGCGCAAGACCGGCGCGACGCGGTGAACGGGACCGGGCCTCGCGGTTGCAAGGGCGGCCGCGCGAGGTTTGAAGGCGCCCTTCCGCCCGCGTAGCTCGGATACGGACGGCGGCAAGCCGGGTCCATTGATCTCGCGCCGCGCGACGCGGCGGCGCTATTGCGCTTGCGCCTGATCGAGCGACAGGCGCGAGATATTGAGAGACGCGCCCCCTTGCCCGGGCGCGTGAATGCATACATTTCGCTTTAATATCCGTTAAGCCGATGAACGCCGCCCTAGATTGATCTCGCCTAACCATCAGCGGCGGCCGCGTCCATCGCAAGCAGAGCAGAGCCGATGGCCAGCATGAAAGGAAAAGCCGCGAATCTGGCGCAGGCGGCGGCGTTCGCCCTCGCGATTGCGATGACGTCGCCAGCATCCGCGGAGCTTCTGTCGGACATGGGCATGGCGCGACTGACGACGCCCGACCAGTTCACGGCGGCGCGTTACCGGGCGCCACGGCGCTTCGCACGCCAACCGCAAAGCGCCGGACATGTTGCGGAGGAGCCCGAATCCGGCGGCGCGACGGGCGAGGCGCTCGCCGCCTGCGAGAAAGGGATCGGCAAATCGGAAAACTTCAGTCTCCCTGGAACCAAGGGGGAAATACAGCTCGACCGATGCTATCGGGGCCGCGAGCAGCTCGTCTGCAGTCTCGCGGCGCTTTCATTGCAGGCGAAGGCTCTCGTTCAGGATTTCGCCAAAATCATCGAAGCCAATTATCCCGACGTCGCCAATGTGGACGCCATTTGCACGATGGCTCCCGAAAATCTCTCCGTCCATATGGAGAAGGCCTCCACTTTCGCAACGAGATTCCGGGAGCTGAGAGAGGAATATGACCGGCGCCTCGCCTGTGTGGCGAAAGTCGAGCAATCGCTGCAGCAGGTCAGCCTGGCGGATATGCCGCGCTCCGACGAAATCTTGAAATCGATGAACGATACGCTTCAGGGAGACATAAAGGACGTCGCCACGACGCGGCAACGGCTTCTGGACCTCGCCGAGAGGATGGACGCGTCGCAAAAAGCGATGGCGGTCATCCAGAAGATCCACCGGACGATGTGCTTTGCCCCGGCGCCGGAGCAGTCGACGAGCGCAGCGGCCCCGGAGAAAGCTGAAACGCCGCAATCTCTGGCGCCAGCGCCGCAGCAATTTACGCCGATGAAGAAGTAGGACGCGCCGAACGGACTGCAGCCGCTCAATAGGGGTCTTCGCGATGACCATATTGAGATTATCCCGCACCGCCGCCGTTTGGCTGGCCTGGCTTCTGACGCTTTGCGCCTTTCCCGCGCCCGGACAGGCGCAGATCGTCAATGTGCTCGGCTGGAACGACTACATCGATCCCGACGTCATCGCTGACTTTACCGAGGAAACCGGGATCGAGGTTACCTACGACTCGTACAATTCAGACGCCGCGCTCGAGAGAAGGCTCAAGGCGGGGAAGGAAACCTTCGACGTCGTCATCGTGTCCGGTCCGGCTCTTTCGAAACAGATTGCAGCCGGCGTCTATCAGAAGCTCGACGAAAACAGGCTTCCCAATAGAAAATATCTCTGGCCTGAAATCATGCAGCTTCTTTCCGCCTATGACATCGGCAACCGGTTTGCCGTCAACTACATGTGGTTTACCCTCGGCATTTCTTACAACGCCGAGAAAATAAGAAGCAATGTCGAAGCCGTCGCGTCGCGTCGCGCATCGGCGCGGTCCCTCGCTTCGCCGCCCTTCGATTCATGGAGCGTGCTGTTCAAGCCCGACTCTTTGCGCAAATTCTCGAACTGCGGCGTCGGCGTCGTCGACGACCGCGAATATCTGCTGGCGATCGCGCGGCGATATTTGTGGTCTGACTGGAAGTCCGCCGCTGGCCTGTCGCATGAAACAGATCTCAAACGTGCGGGCGACATGTTGGGCGCCGTCTTACGCGATGTGAAGAAGCTCGACGCGTCGAACTTCGTCGCCGCTCTGGCGAATGGCGAAATCTGCCTCGCCGTCGGCTATTCCCTCGACGGCTTTCGCGCCCGCGATCAGGCCCGGGAAGCAAATAACGGGGCTGAGATCAATTACGTGCTTCCCCGCGAAGGCGCCCCGGTCCTGATGGATAATCTCGCAATCCCGAAAGCCGCGCCGCATGTCGCGGAAGCCTATCGGTTCATCGACTTCCTCCTGCGTCCGGAGATCGCCGCCCGGAACACCGACTTCACGCATGCGGCGAACGGAATTTTCGCGTCGAAGCCTCTCGTGGACAAAAGCATCTCGGGCAACAAGTCCGTTTATCCCGACGCCGCCGTCGTCGAGAGGCTTTTCGTGCCCGAGCAAACCTATGCCCGAACGCGGGACGCCTTCCTGCGCGAATGGGTGCGCATGAAATAGCGGCAAAGAGCTTTTCACGGCCTCTCTCTTTGCACAAGCTTTTCACGCAACCAACGAACGACTATGGCGGCTCCAATCGGAACGGTGACGGTCAGAAGCAACACGCTCGTGACCCATCCTGACCTCGACGCGCTCGCAACGTCATGCTGTTCAAGCCTTCGCATTCTCGATCCCACAGGCAGAGCGTGCTTGTCGCTTGGGTCTTCGCTGCGGTATGTCGCTTCCACTTCCTTCTTGTGGCGCGTCTCGAGCTCGCCGAGCCTCAACTCGGCCCCGGCGTCATCGAAAACCTGGATGTTGGATTCAGCCCTGCTCTGTAGCCGCTTCACGAGCCCGAGGCATTGCGTCGCAGTGTCCGCTCTGCTGATCCGCCGATCAGCGCCGTAGACGACAGCATAAGCCACGGTTGCTCTCCAGTCCGCCGGTAAGCTGCAAACAACGCCGCGAGAGCTACGATTAATTAGATGCGCAGGCCCGGCTGGCAATGGCGCGGTCCTCGCGTGGCTGACGCGCGGCGCTAACGCGCGTTTTTACCCGACGTCGGTCGATTGGCGCCTTTTCGTTTGCTTGCGCCGCCTAATATGGATGCAGGACCAGGCATTCGCAGATGCGACTGCGTGGCCGCAGCCGTCCTATTTACCCGCAAGCAGAAAGGAGCGCCTCATGCGTCGCCTTCACCTTTCATCTTTCGCCCTGCTGAGCGTGTTGGGGCTTCTCACGGCGCCGGCTTTCGCGGACCGGGCGTTGACGAGCGCCGAAAAATCAAGCCTGCGCTCGGCGCTTCAGGACATGGGTTGCCGCGGCGGCAAAATGGAGTTCGACGACGGCAAATACGAGATCGATGACGCCATGTGCCGCGACGGCAGATACGATCTGACCTTCAACAAGAAATTCCGCCTGACTCAAAAGGAGTTCGAGGCCCGGGACGAGCGCGTCGGCCGCCGCGATCGCGACGAAAGCGCTTACGGCAGCGGACGCAAGCGCAGCAGAGATTATTAGCGCGCCCGCGCGAGATCGCAACTGAGACAATGACGACAGCGCGACAGGCGCCGACGATATGCGCACTCTTTGCGTTTCGATCGCCGGCGTCCCGCTCGAGCGCCGGCGCGCGGCGAGCGGGTGGAGAGAGACGCTCGGAGGGGCTTTATCTGGACGCAGGATCGGCATTGGCGTCGTCAGCGGGGGCCTCGCTTCCGGCGTCTGGCGTCGCCTCGCCATATAACTTCAGTTTGCTCAATTGTCCGCCGCTCTCGAGAACGACCTCCGTCGCCGTGATGGAGGTCACCGTCCAGGCCTCGACGGCGTCGCCGACCTTTCGCCATTCGCCGTCGGGCGCATCCGGTGAGACGAGGAACGCCTTTGTCGCATTGTTGTGTCGTACGATTGCGGCGACCGTCACGCCGGTCGGCCCCTCGACGACAGCCTCCGTCGCGGAAGCCGCGGTCTTCGACGCCGGCTTGCGGTCCTTCGCGAAGATCGGCCGCGAAAGGGACTCCGTGTCGGCCGAGGCCGGCTTTGGCGGATAAAGGTCGACGACGCCCAGGGTCGGCGGCGTCCAGTCGGCGACGTTGACGAAACCGTCGCTCTCCACCGGGCTGACGGCGGCGTAGAGGGCGAAGAAGCCCGCCCCACAGGTAAAGGCGGTCAAGACCGCGAGGCCGATCGCCGAGAGGGGCGAAAGCGGCGAGCGCGTGAGTCTGAAGAACCGCGACGGCGCATTTTTCGTCACTGCGGCGATGCGCAGGATCGCATTATCGCGCTTCATGGGCGGCCGTTTTTCATGGGCGGCCCTTTTTCGGCGCGCCGCCGAAAACGTCGAATTGCGCTTCCAGTTCTTCGCTCTGCCGCGGCATGCCCCAAAACATCGCCTGGTTGCGAATGCTCGCCCCGGTGATGAGCAGCAAGGGCGGCTCGCCCTCGAGGGCGCGCGCCAGTGCGTGGATATTGTCATAGGAGCCCGAAACATTGAGCCGCGCGCCGACCAGCGTCACGCCCTCGAACGGTTTTGGGGGCAACACCTGGATCGACCTGACCGTGACCTGCGAGGCTTCCGCGAGCGTCTTCAGCCGCGCCTGCAGATTGGCGTCGATGACGCCGTCGCCGTCGCCGTCCAGGAGTTCGCCGCGACCATTGATGTCGGAGACTTGCCGGGCGTAGGCCTGAATCTGCTCTTCATGGGCGACCACGGCCTCATAGCGGGCGAGCGTCTGACGCCGTTCGGCGACAGCCTCGGCGCCGGTTGCGATCAGGCGGCGCGCGGGTTCGATGCACAGGAGATAGAAAAGCGCCAGGGCCAGCAGATTGACGCCAGCGAAGACGGCGCGACGCCCGGCCGGCGCCTGACGCAGCGCGCGCGAGGTCAGGGGCCAGGCGAGACGCCGCGTCATCTGCCGCCCGCCGGCTTCTGTTGTTCCAGTTTGGCCTGCAACGAAAAGCCCTCGCGCTTTTCGCGCGGGTCGGGCGTGATGGGCGCCGTGAGCGCCGCATCGCTGAAAAGCGGCGAATGATCGAAAAGGGCGGGGAGACCGACTGCGGAACTCGCAAAGCCGATGATGTCGACCGCCCGCTCATTGGTCTGTGTTTCACTCAAGCGCAAATCGGTGACATAGGCGCTGTCGGGGAGGATGCGCGCGACCTCCTCCCATAGGTCGCCAAATTGCGGGCCGTTCCGGCGGGCGCTGCGCAGCACCGCGAGCAGCCGGCTCTCCGAGGAGGCGCGATCCACCACCTGCCGCACGCGGGCGGCGCGCGCCGACATGTCCTGTATCTTCGCGTCCAGTTCCGCAATGAGCGCGTCTTGGCGCCACAGCGTGACGCCGACGCCCGTCGCCGTGAAGATCGCCGTCGCCATGAAGAGCCCGAGCGCAATGTTGCGGAGCCGATGGGACGTCCCCTGTGTCGCCGCGAGGCGGATGACGGGGGGTTCTTCGTCGCCCTCGCCACAGGGCCGGATGAAAGCGATGTCCGAGACCGCGAGGCCCGCGCGTTCGACCGTCTCCGCGACGATGTCGCGCCGCAGGATCCACAGGCTCACGCGAGACTTGTCCGGCGTCGTCGGGAGCCTGGCGATCGTATGGCCGTAAAGCACGTCCGCGACCCGAAAAGGGGTCTTGCGTTCAATGTCGGCGATCAGAAGCTTCGGCAGATTGGCGACGGCGGCGTTGGGAATGTCGAAGCGGCGCACGAAGAAAGCGCGGGTCTCGATCTCGAGTCCGACCCGGACGGCGTTGCGCGTCAGACCGCGACGGCCGAGCGCCCCTTCGAGCGACGCGGACGCGACTTCGTCGCCGGAAAGACGCCAAAGAGGCGCGCCGCGCGCGTCGACGCAAGAGAGATCGCGCTCGCCGGCCTTCAAAATCAGGCGCCGATCGCCGCGGTCGGTCAGCCAGGCGATCGTCCCCGGCGAGAAGAGGCTGAAAAATTCACGCCGATACCAGGCGAGGAGCCGCTGCGCGGCCGTCTTCAGCGAATGTCCGAGATTGTCTTGCGTCCACAACGCGCTCGCCACTCGAAAGACCCCGACAGTTGCGACGCCTCAAAATAGCCGCCGACGCGAGGCGAGGCAATCAGGCCGGAGAAAAAGCGTTCGTCGAGATGGCCCACATCGGGCGCCTGGAGCAAAATCTTTCATGCTCGAAAGGGGATAGAAGCGCAAACGCGATGGTGCGCGCGCGGCTGTCTTCGGACCCGCAAATATGTCATCCTGACCCGAAGCGTTGATCGGCGCGCGGACGCTGCAAAGGGCTGTCGATGAGAACGCAACTTCTGGCCGGCGATGCAACCGGCGATGCCGCGGCCAAACATTCGCCGCCCGGAAGCGACGCCGATTTCGCGGCGGGCTTCGGGGCCTTCCTCGTCGAGGAGAAGGCGATCGACGAGCTGGCGTTGCAGCGGTCGCTTCGCGCAGCGGCGCAGAGCGGCGAGCGCTTCGATCATGTGCTGACGAAGCTCGGCCTCGTTCCAGAGGCGGATCTTTGCGCCCATCTCGCCAAATTCCTCGAGATTCCGCGCATCGAGCCCGCGGAAATTCCGCTCCAACCTCCCCTGTGCGGCGACGTTCCCGAGAAATTCATCCACGCCAACGGCCTGTTGCCGCTCTCGGTCGAGGGGCGGCGGTTGACTCTCGCGGTCATCGATCCGCTCGACCTCGATCCGGTGCGCGCTTTGTCCTATGCGACGGGCTACGACATCGACCTGCGCCTCATCCCGCCCTCGCAGTTCGAAAAGGCGTGGTCGTCGCTCTATGGCGCGCCGCGCCAGGGCGTCGCCTTCATCGAAAACGATCTGCGCGCCAATGACGCCAGCGAATACGACCTCCAGCGCCTGCGCGACATCGCCAATGAGGCGCCCGTGGTGCGCCGCGTCAATGAAATCATCGCCGACGCCATCGAAGCGCGCGCGTCGGACATTCATATCGAGCCATCGCTCGACGCCGTGCAGGTTCGTTACCCGATCGACGGCGCGCTGCACTCGGCCGAGATCCTGCCGCCGGGCTTGAAGGCCGCGATTGCGTCGCGCATCAAGATCATGGCGCGGCTCGACATCGCCGAACGCCGCCTGCCGCAGGATGGGCGCATCAAGCTCGCCATTCGCGGCGTGGACATTGATTTTCGCGTCTCGACGCTGCCGACGGCGCATGGCGAAAGCATCGTCCTGCGCATTCTCGACCGCAGTCAGATCGCGCTCGATTTCGACAGGCTGGGATTCGAGCCGGAGACGACGGCGCAGTTGCGCGAGGCGATGCGCAATCCAAACGGCATCGTCCTCGTCACCGGCCCCACGGGGTCGGGCAAGACGACGACGCTTTACACGGCGCTCAAGGAGCTGACCACGCCCGACGTCAAGGTCTTCACCGTCGAAGACCCGATCGAATATCAGCTCCCGGGCGTCAATCAGGTGCAGGTGCAACCCGGGATCGGGCTCGACTTTCCCACTACGCTGCGCGCCATTTTGCGCCAGGACCCCGACATCGTCATGATCGGCGAGATTCGCGACGCCGCGACGGCGCGCATCGCCATTCAGGCGTCGCTCACCGGCCACCTCGTGTTCTCGACCTTGCACACCAACAGCGCCGCCGCGTCGATCACGCGGCTCGTCGACATGGGCGTGGAGAATTATCTCATCGCCTCGACGGTGAAGGCGGTTCTGGCGCAGCGGCTGGTCCGTCGCCTGTGCCCGGCCTGCGCGACGCCGCTCGAAACGCGCGCGCAGCTCCGCGCGCAATTTGCAGGAGAGCGCTTCGCCGCCGGGAGCGACCGGCTGTCCGCGGCCAAGGGCTGCCCCCACTGCCGCCAACTGGGCTACGCGGGCCGATCGACGATCGCCGAGCTTCTCATCATGAACGACCGCCTGCAGCGCCTCGTCTGCGAGAACGCGCCGGACGCGACGCTGGAGGCCGTGGCCCGCGAAAGCGGCATGACGACCATGTATCAGTGCGGCATGACCAAGGCCTGGCGCGGCGAGACGACCCTCGACGAAGTCGCGCGCGTCACACGCATGGATTGACGCTAAATGCCGATCTTCCACTATCGCGCCTATAGCGGCTCGGGCGATCTCGTCGAGGGCGACATAGAGGCGCCGAGCGGCGAGGCGGCCGAAGACGCGCTGTTTCGCCGCGGGCTGACGCCCTTCGAGACGCAGGCGGCGGAGCCGGCCGCCGCCATCGCCCGGCGCGCCTTTTTCAAGAGCGGCCCCAACGCCGCGCAGATCGCGTCTTTCACGCGGGAGTTCGCCACGCTCGAACAGGCCGACGTGCCGCTCGATCAGAGCCTGCGCATCCTCGCCGCGCAGAGCCCCGCCGCGCCGCTGCGGGCTTTGGCGCAAGAGATCCTGACGCGGATCGTCGAGGGCGCGTCGCTCTCCGACGCCTTGTCGAGTCGACCCGACCTATTCGCGCCGGACTATGTCAATGTCGTGCGGGAGGGGGAGGCCGTCGGACGCGTCGGGCCTGCGCTCGCCGATCTCGCCGAGATGCTCGAGCGGCGTCTCGAACTGAAAGCGCGCATTCAGAGCGCCCTCATCTATCCGGCGCTGCTGATGACGCTCGCCGTGATCTCGACGGGCGTCGTGCTCGGCACGCTGGTTCCCAGCGTCGCCCCGATCTTCGCCGACAATGGCAAGGACATGCCGCCCGGGCTTCAGTTCATTCTGGATATGGAGGCCAACGCCGGGGTCGTCGCTTTCGCGCTCAGCGCCGTCGCCGCGAGCGTCGCGCTCTTCTACAGAATGGCGCGATCCCGGCCCGCCTGGCGGATCGCGATCGCGCGGTTCTACCTTCGCCTCCCGGTGATCGGCGGTTTGCTGTCGCAATTCGCCGCGCTGCGCTTCTCCCGCACCCTCGGCGCGATGCTGAAAGCCGGCGTTCCGCTCTTGCAGGGCCTCGAAAGCGCGCGCGCGGCGGTGTCCGACAGTTTTTTCAATCATGAACTCGCCGGCGTTATCGAGGCGGTGCGCGGCGGCTCCAATCTCAGCAGCGCGCTTTCGGGCGTGCCCCATTTGCCGCCCGCGGCGACGCAGATGATCGCCATCGGCGAAGAGACGGCGCAACTTGGCGAGATGCTCCTGCGCGTCGCCGCCATGTTCGAGCGCCAGACGCAACGCTCGATCGAGCGGGCGATGGGACTGCTCACCCCCGCTCTGACCATCGCCATCGCCGCCGTTGTCGGCGGGCTGATCATGACGGTGATGGACGCCGTGCTCAGCATCAACGATCTCGCGGCGAAATGAGGCGGCTTCCGAAAGGTCTGGAGCGCCGGCAAGGATTCACCTTGCTCGAGGCGGTCGTGGTGATGGCGCTGATCGCCCTCGTCGCCGGAGCGGCGGCGCAACGCCTGCGGCCGCCGTCCGCGCGCATGCGGCTGGAGATCGCGGCCAGAAATTTCTGCGCGACGCTGCGCGCGGCGCGCGCCCGCGCCATCGCCACCAACAGCGAGACCTCCATCGTCATCGATCTCGCGCGCAACGCCTATGCGTCGCCCGTCGGCGCGCCCGGGCGTTTTCCTCCCGAGGCGCTGATCACCCTTAACGTCGCCGGCGCCCCGCAACTGACGCCGCCGCGCGGCGCCATCGCCTTCTTTCCCGACGGCGGCTCGACGGGCGGCGACATGACGCTGCAGACGCCGGACGCGCGGGCGACCATCGCCGTCAACTGGCTGACGGGCGAGGCCAGATGCGCCGTCAGCTGACATCGCGGCGGGGCTTTTCACTGATCGAAGCCCTCGCCGCCTTCGCGATATTGGCGATGACGCTCGGGCAGCTCCTCAATGGGGTGAGCGGCGGCGTGCGCAACCAGGCGCGCGCCGATTTTCTCATGCGCGCGGCGCGGCAGGGCGCTTCGCAGCTCGATGCGCTCGGCGTCGACGGACCCACGCCCTTCGGCGAATCGAGCGGCCGCTATCCCGACGGCCTCCACTGGTCGCTGTCCGTCACGCCGGGGCGAAGCGTCGCCGACGCGAGCGGGCGGCCGGCGCTGACGAGCTTTCATGCGCGCCTCGTCATCCGGAAGCCGTCGGGTTACGGAGAGAGCTTCACGCTGTCCGCCGTAAAGATCAGGCCGGTCGAGGAGCCCGCCGCGCCATGAAGCGACCGGGCCGGAATGGTTTCACCCTTCTCGAACTGCTGCTGGCGATCAGTCTCGTCGCCCTGATCACGGCGTCGCTCATGGGCGGCGTAAACCTTGGCCGACGAAGTTGGGAAACCAGCCGCGCGAGCGAGGCGCTGGACGAGATCGAGAGCGCGGCGCGGGCGGTTTCATCGCTCGTTGCGAGAAGCTTTCTCGTTCACCCGGAACAGACCCAACGCGGGCAGTCCGAGCCGGCGCCCGTCTTTCTCGGGGCCGCCACATTCTGCCGCTTCGTCATGCTGAGCGAGGGCGGCGCGCAATGGGGCGGGCTCATCTTGACGGAGATCGGAAGCGAGGGCGGCGACGAACTCGCCGTGTGGACGAAAATCTACCGGCCGCAAGAGGGCCTGGCCCCAACCCGCGCGACGATGCGAAAAACCGTTCTTCTTCGCGGCCTCGCCGCCTTGGAGATCGCCTATTTCGGCGCGCCGCAGCAGGACCAGTCCCCGGCCTGGAGCGGCGGCTGGCGCAACGCCGGCGCGCTTCCCACGCTCGTTTCCGTCAAGATCAGCGCCAGACGTCTGGGCCGCATCCTGGAGGCGGCCTCGACGGTCGCCATCCGTCAGCGCTAGACGGGGTCGTCTCCGAAGCGGTTCAACCGAACCCGATGGGACCAACGGCCCATGACAGCCACAGGCCCAGCGCCAGATGCGGTCCGAAGGGCACGGGCGCGCTCGCGTCGGCGAGATCTCCCTGACGCAGCGCGACGGCCGCCGAGAACAGCGCCGAGAACGTCGCATAGATCAGGCAGCCCGCGAGGCCCTCGACGCCCAGCCAGATTCCGGCGACGGCGAAGAAGCGGGCGTCGCCCTCTCCGACGCCCGGCGCGCCGCGCGGCGCCGCATAAGCGAGGGCGACGGCCCTGAAGGCGAGGAAGGCCAGGACGACGGCTGCGAGCCGCGCCCCCGTCTCCTGCGGCGCGTGCGCCAGGGAGGTGGCGAGCCCGCAGAGAAAGAGAAAGACGAGCGGTCCGTCCGGAATAACGAAATAGCGGACGTCGAACAGCGAGACGAGGCAGAGCGCGGCGAACAAACAGACGCTTGGAAGAATGAGCCAGCCGAGCGCGGCGCTCTGGCCGAGCAATGCGCCGAACGTCAGGAGCGAGGCCCAGGCGGCCGCGGTCAGCGGCCGACCCGCCGAACGGCCGAGCAAAATATTCCAGGCCACGGGCGCAAGGGCGCGTCGCCGACGACAGCACGCGGGCGGCGGCAGTTCGACGCGCAAACGGCGACGGAAAGAATGAGCGAGATCGCGCGCCAAAGAGCCTTCCCGATCGCGAAAACGGCGGGCCCGTCTTCGTCGATTGGCCGTCGGAAATGGTTAAGCTTACGGCTCGAATCGCGCGGCGATCGATGCGCGCAGAGCGAGCGTGGATGGGTGAGTCGCCCCCTGAAGATGTGGTTTAACTTGCGGGTTATTTAACGTGCGCTGGATCTCCCGAGCTGCGACTTTGGCTTTGGCGCCCGTTGCGCTCGCCGCCTGCAACGCGTCTTCGGTCTCGGGCGGTCCGCCCGTGGCGGAATGGAGCGTGGCGCCGCTGACGCAGGGACCGCTTGGCGACGAAACAGGCTCCACGCATGCTGCGCTGTCCCCGCGGAGCAAGGGCAAGACTCTGATCGCGACCGGCACGGGTCGGCTGGTCGGATCGGCGAAGCCGCGTCCGGCGGCGCCGGAGCCAAGCGAGGAGGAAGGGGTGACGTTGAACTTGTCCCATCTTCCGATCGCCGAGGCCGCGAAAATCGTCATTGGCGACATCGTCGGCGGCGACTTCGTCGTCGATCCCAAGCTCGATGGCAAGGTGACTGTCCATACGGCGAACCCGGTGCGCAAGAGCGTCGCGCTCGACCTTTTCCAGTCTGCTTTGCGACTTTCCGGGGCCTCTGTGGTCAAAGCCGGGAGCGTCTACAAGATCGTCCCCAGCGACCAGGCCGCTCAGTCCGGCGAGGCGATCGTCGGCGATTCCGCGCCGCCGGAGGCCACGCCGCTCGGCGAGACCGCGCGGGTCGTGCAGCTGCGCTATGTCTCCGCTTCCGAGATGCGGCGGGTGCTGGAGCCCATCGCCGAGCGCGGCTCCATCCTGCGCGCCGACGACGCCCGCAATACGCTGACGATCAACGCCTCCGCACAGGACGTCGGCACGATTCTCGACGCCATCGGCATGTTCGACATCGACACGATGAAAGGCATGTCCTTCGCGCTCGTGCCGGTGCGCACCGGCGACGCCGATCTCCTGGCCGACGACCTGAAGGCCGTTTTCGGCTCCGAACGAGAGGGGCCGATGGGCGGGATGGTCCGTTTCATCGGCAATAAGCGCCTGTCGTCGATACTGGTCATCTCGCCTCAGCCGCAATACATCGCGCGCGCCCGCGCCTGGATCGAAAAGCTCGACGCCCGCGCGGAGCACAGCGAGAAGCAGTTCTTCACCTATCGTGTCCAGAACCGGCCCGCCAAAGAAATGATGACGGTTTTGACCTCGCTCTTCGGCTCCAAGGGACAGGTCGAGTCGAATGTTTCGCCGCGGTTCACGCCGTCGTCGCTCTCGAGCCCGGCAAGCGGCGGGCCTTCCGGCGCAATCGGCGCGGCGTCGACGTCGGGACCCGCCAACGCCGGCGCGGCGATGGGAAACGGCGGCGCGTCGACGGGCGGCGGGCCGCTCGGCGGCGACGGAGCTGGCGCAGGCTTTCCCGGCGCGTCCAGCGGGCCCAGCAGCGTCAGCGGCTTGAGCGTGCCCGGCGGGGCCTCGACTAACGGCGGGGGTCCGACGCCCGCGATCGGCCTCGACAACGACCGCTACAAGATCGGGGTCGACGACGCCAAAAACGCGCTCGTCGTGATGGCGACGCCCGAGGACTACCGCCGGATCCGGCAAGTCATCGAGACGCTCGACGTGCTGCCGAACCAGGTTTTTCTCGAAGCCACCATCGCCGAAGTGCGGCTCAACGACACGATTCGTTTCGGCGTGCGCTGGTTCATGCAGAGCCATCCGAACCTGTTCGGCTTCAGCAACCTGCCCGGCCGGGAGCCGGCCCCGAACACGCTGCTCGGCAGCAATCTTCTGGGCGCGAACGTCGGCGCGGCCTTTCCGGGATTTGCTTACGCCTTCCGCACGCTCAACCAGCAGGTTACGCTCGATGCGCTGAACGCCATCACCGACACCGACATCATCTCGACGCCCTCGCTGACCGTGCTCGACAATCGCGAGGCGCTTTTGCAGGTCGGCGACCAGATCCCCGTACAGACGCTCACCAGCGTCTCGGCGATCGGGAACACGTTCAATTCGGTCAATTACACCAACACCGGCGTCATTCTCAAAATCACGCCGCACATCAGCGAAAGCGGCCGCGTGATGCTGGAGATCGAGCAGGAGGTTTCCAATGTCGATCCCTTGTCGGACCCGAGCAGCACGACCCCGCGGATTCAGCAACGCAGGGTCAAGACCCAAGTCGTCGTCAATGACAATGAATCGCTCATGCTCGGGGGGCTCGTGAAAAATCAGGCGGGCAAGAGCGCGGCCCAAATCCCCGTCGCAGGCGACGTCCCGATTCTTGGAAACCTGTTCAAGAACCATGGGGATTCGATCGAAAAGCAGGAGCTCATCATCATGCTGACGCCGCATGTGGTGCGCACGCTGAGCGAGGGCCGCGAGATCACCGAGGAATACAAGCGTAAACTGCTCGATATTTCCTCGCGCGCCATCGGACGCCCGCATGACATCGAACAGTCGGCGCGGCGCACGCTCCTCGATCCCTGGTCGAAAAGCCCCTGGCGCATGGACAGGGAGACGCGGTGAGGCCTAGCACGCCGGAACGCCGGCGCCATTGGCCTCGAGCATTGCGCGCAGCGGCGCCGCATACTGGGACGGCCCCCGCCTGAACTCGACGATGGCGAAGGGCTTGCCGCTCGGCGGACGCAGATCGACCAGAGCGTCTTTAGCGATCGTCTGACCTGTTGCAAGGCCGCTTCGGCGTGGATCAAAAAGGCGCTCTGGACGCCGGCCTGATTGAAGCGCGCCGGAAAGCGCGGGTCGGCGCGATTGAGACGATTGGGATAGGGCGTTGCGGCGAGGGCTTTTACCTCCTCGGCCGGATAGCCGGAAAGAGCGGCGAAAAGCGCCGGCGGGCTCGCGCGCGCGTCGACGCCGGCGGCTTTCGAATGAATGGTCACGAAGGGGAGGAGCAGGCGAAACAGCGCGGCGTCGACGCCGCTCGCCTGATCGAGCTCCATCACGGTCTCGAACAGGCCCTGCTTTGGCGGCGTTGGCTTGTCGCCCGCGGGGCTCTCGCCGAACAGGCCGGGATCGCCGCTCGGGGCCGTCCGGAAGGCGATGATCCCTCGCGTCGCGTCCTGCGCGTTGCGCTCGTCGATTCCGAATGCGCGAAGCGCCGCCAGCAAGAGCTCCGGCGGCGCCGCGTTCAGATCGATCTTGCCGCCTTCGTCCGCCACGCCGAGGGCCACCGCCGCGCCGTCCAACATGCAAAACTCCGGCGCGCCGTCATAGATCGTCTCGGCCGTCGGCGTCCGCCGGTCGCGACCGGCGAGAAGCGCGAGAATGGCTCGATTGACGGCGCTTTCAGCCACGTAGGTCGCTTGCGTCGCGGCGGCGACGTTGACCGCCGTCTGGAGGCGCAAACGGCCGGCGTCGAGAAAGGCGACGACAAGCATCGCGATCACGCCGAGGCCCCAGATCACGGCAAGTAAAGCGAATCCCGCGCGCTTCCCGCCGACGCGCCCGCAGGCTTGCGTCGGCGCCAAAATTACTTCGCCTGCACGCTGCGCGAGAGCGCGCCTGCGGACCCCTCCCGGCCCTCGGGCCCCATTGACGCGACGTCATAGGGACCATTTCGGCCCGGCGCCCGATAGAGATAGGGATGACCCCAGGGATCCTGAGGGACGGCGTTCCCCTTGAGATAGGGGCCGCTCCAGGAGGAGATTGCGGCTGGCCGCTGCACCAGGGCCGTGAGCCCCTCCTCCGTCGTGGGGTAGCGGCCGGCGTCGAGATAGAAGAGATCGAGCGCGCTCGCGATGTTTTCCATCTGGATTTGCGCGGTCTTCACGCGCGATTCCGAAAGATAGTTCAGCACGCGCGGCCCGACGAGACCCACGATCGACCCGATGATGGCGAGCACGACGAGCATTTCGACGAGGGTGAAGCCGGCGCGACGGCTCAGGGGAGGCTTCAGTCGGGCGCGGCCGCCCGTCGATTTTATGCTGCGTTCCAAACCCCTCGGCTGCATCTTTAGTCCATCCCCCAACGAGCAAGTCAAAGTTCCACGTAGACGTCGCAACCATAGATTGAGACAGGATTGCCTTCAGCATCTTCAATCTTGTTCCAGCATTTGCCGACGCCGGAGATAAGCCGGTAGATGAAGACGCCCTCGCCCTCCACCGCGCGTTTCTCCGGCGCTCGCCGCCGACCAAGATAGTTGAAATAAGCGACCGCGACGTCGTCTCCGCAGCGATAGAGCGTGCCGCGATCGAGCAGGAACACGCCGTTGCGCTGCTTGGCGTGGCTGATGCAATAGGAATAATGCATCAGCGCGTCCGGCCTCACGCTGATTTCCGCCGACGCGGAGCCGGCGGCGACGAGCAAGATTTGGCGCAAAGCGAAACGGAGCGCTGAAATCTTGCGCGTGCGGAGGACGACGCCCTGCACTGTGTTCCCCCATCGCGCCGCATCGGACGGGCCCATCGATCTCGCCCGCAAAGACACGAATCGCTTCATCTCGCCGCTCATCTCGAGCTTATCTGTAGGGCGAGTTCGAACGAGACGCAATGGCCACGCGCGCCGAGATCGCCGGCCGGCTGATCGGCGTCGGCGTCTGCGTCCGTCCTCGCGCATCAGGAACATGGCCAGCGCCCTGGCGGATCGCCGGGAACAGCTTGCGTCGGCTGCTCGCCCAAGGGCGCCGGCCCGAATCCGAGAGGGGGAGGCTGCACAAAGAAACCCCCGCGATCGCGGGGGAGTCGATTAGAGGAAGAAACGGGTCAATTCGTATCAGGAATTCACGTTGCGCCCCGTGCGCGCGATATAAAGGGCGGCTCCCACCACCATAATGAGCATCACGGCGGGGATCAGAAAGCCGTTCATTTTCGCCTCCATCGCTTCACCTGAAGCAGCGATGTTAATAGGGGCCGACGAAAACATTTTTGCGACATGCAGGCGACCAATCAATGAGCCATAACGCCGGTCAAATCGCGGCGCTTTGGAAGCAAGTCGACGCTTGCGGATTATTCCAGTCCGATCTTCTCTAACGGCGGACCGGGAAAGCGGGCGTAGGCTGGCGCGCCATCAGGGGCGCCCAGCAATTCTCGCACTGCCCTTGCCGCCTGATCGATGGCGGAATGGGCGTAGGCGTAAGCGCCCGAATCCGAATTGGCGATCGCGATGCGCCCCCATCCGCGACGCGCGGCCGTAATCGGCAGCCGCCCCTCGGGCCAATAAGGGTCCCATGGGCGCATATATTCGTAGCTGTAGCCATGAGACCAGCGATTGATCGCAATCGCTTCAATGTCGCGGGCGGGATCGAGTCCGCCGTTTCCCATGGCGCGGGCCAGGAGATCGCGAATCTGGAATTCCATCTGTGAAAACGCCAAGCCAGCCAACATATGGCGTCCACGGCGCGCCTGCTCTCTCGCAGGCTCCCCTTTGCCCCCGATCACGACCTTTCCAAGGTGCAGGAGCACAGGATCGCTCGGCGTATCGGCAAAGCGGTAACTGCCAATGCTCACGGGTTCGTCGATCCAGCATCCCTCCCACCAGGCGCCCGGCGCCCTGAAGCCGACGACGCCCAGTCTGGCGAAGGACTCCCACGACCGCAGCAAGACATTGGCGTAAATCAGCGGAACCTTGTGCTGATCGTTCAGGGCTTCCGCCTGTTCCATCGCAAGTTCGTCGGTGAGCAGCGGGATCACCCGATGCCAGCAGGCCAGAATGACATGTCCCCCCGACGCCTTGAGCAATCTGCCGTTATTGACGTAGCAAACCTCCACGGCGTCGTGAACATTTTGAACACGCACGCAGGGCGAGCCGAGGCGAATGCGGGTTCGGCTCTCCTCCCGATCCAGGCGGCTGTCGTCCAGCTGCGCCAATAAGAGATCTTCGATTGACTCCCCTGGCAGCGCCTCGGGAAGGAGGCGACGCACGATCGCTCTGGCCAAAGAGGCGTTGCCATCCGGAAAGTGGTGAATGTAGGGATCCGGGTTCCTCTGCATCAGCCTCCCGCTGGGACTGAGCGTCGGGTGAACCGCGTCGCCCAGATCCATGGCGTCGAAGCCGGGAGCGCCCATGGCGCGAGCGTCGAGACAGGCGACGGCTTCCGCGCCCACGCCAAAGTAGGATTTCGTGGCGTCCGCCAGATAGGCGGCGACTTGCGGATGCAGGCCCAGGATTTCCAGAAGGAACGCTTCATAAGTCGTTTCCGAAAGACGCGCGAATTTCTCGGCCCGGGTCTTGCCCTTGAAGGGATCGTCCGGCGCGCTCAACAGCTTGACGAGATCGCTTTTCGCCTTTTCGTCGAGCGGCGTGCGCGCGATCCACTCGGCCGGTTTGCCGTCGGTTTTGAAGAGACCGTCTGCGCCAAAGGCCTCGCGGCTGAAAAAAACCGCTGGCCCGAGGCCGCGGTCGGCCGCCCAGCGTCGGTCGCGCCATTTGTCGAATTTGCTGACGTCGATCCCGACGTCCGTCAAGAACGTCGCGACTGCCGGGGAGAAGAAGCTCGGCGTTTGCAGGGATTTGGAGCCGCCATAACCGATGATGCGGCGCCCGTTCGACGCGGTGAATTCATTGCGGACAGCGTGGCCGCCGAAATCGTCGGAATTGTCCAGGATGAGGATGCGCGCGCGCGCGCCCGCCTGCTGGCGATAGAGAAAAGCCGACGCAAGTCCGCTGATCCCGGCCCCGACGACAATCAGGTCGTAGCGCTCGTCGAGCGCCTGCGCCGGGCCGGCGCTTTCCCAGAAGCGGCCGTCGCGAAGCGCATGCATGACCGCAAAACCCTGGTCGGTCTGTCCCCGGAATCCGCCTGCGGGCCGGCCGTCGGCCACAGGCGGAAAATCCGCCAGCGCCATGCCCGCGCCAACTGCAACGCCATTGAGGAAGTCGCGGCGGCTGATCGAGCGCCGCATGCCCAACGCACGCTCATATTGTGAAGGCTGCATGACGCCAGGCGCTCCATTGCAGGGACGAGGTCGCTGATTATACCGGCGCGCCGCGGCTTTCTCCCTCGGAATCTTCCTTGCGCGTCTTCAGTTCGACAGCCACGCGCCTCGTCGACTGGACCATGCCGCTGACTCATGCGACGACTCGAGCATGAAACCGCATGTCAGTCGCTTCACTCCCCGGCTCGCCGCATTTTTGGCCGCGCTCCTGCTCTTGGCGTCGATCTCGCTTTCCGTGACGCGGGCAGCGGCGGAGGAGCCCGAGCGGGCCGTCGACGTCGTGATTGTGGGAGGCGGGCTCTCGGGGCTCTGCGCCGCCTATTACTTGAAGCAGGCCGGCGTCTCCTTCGCCCTCCTGGAGATGGCCCCGAGGCTCGGCGGCCGAATCCGCACGGCCGCCTACCCCGGCGGGCTCCGCGCGGAGACCGGCCTCGCCGAGCTGTGGGAAGGAAATCCGGCCATCGAGGTGGCGCGCGCGCTTAAACTTCCGCTGGAATACGACGAGAGGACGTTCTCGAGCGTGGTCCTCGACGGACGGATCGAGCCCATCGTGCAGGCCACGAACGCCTCTTTCCTCGAAGCCGTGCTCGGCGCCAAGGATTACGAGCTCTATCAGACCTGGGACCGCCAGATGCAGGCGCTTCTGAAGGCGCTCGACGCGCGGCCCATCCCGCCCGACATGATGGCGCTCAAGGACGTCTCTTTCGGCAAATGGCTCGAAGACCAGAAGCTCCCAGCCCGCGCCCGCGCGCTCATTCGGGCCACTCTCGAACCCGAGATTGGAACGACGCTGGAGAGCGTCAGCGCCGTCGACGGCGTCGCCGAGTGGCATGTCTTCACCGCGCCCGGCGCGCGCCCCCATCACGTCGTCGGCGGGAACCAGCGTCTGGTCGAGGCGCTCGCCGCCCATCTGGGAGCGGCGCATCTGCGGCTCAATACGCAGGTCACGCATGTGATTCAGACGCCGTCCGGCGTCGAGGTTGGCGCGATCGACGCCGGGACGTCCCGCAATCTGCGCCTGAACGCGAAAGCCGCCGTTCTGGCGATCCCTCTCTATCGTCTGCTCGAGCTGCAGTTCACGCCCCGCCTGTCGGAAGAGCATTCCCAAGCCATTCAGACACAGGGCTGGGGCTCCTATTTCACGGCGCATGTCGCGCTGGATCCCGCTGCGGCCAGGTTTTGGACGATTGAGGGGCGCAGCGTTCTGCCTCTCCTCGCCGGCGGTTCGCTCGGCGTCTTATATTTCGGCGGATCGACCGAGGGGCAGGCCGCCGCCCCCAAGGAGGTCCTGCTCAATCTGCTGGTCCACGGCCCGGCGGCCGAGGACTTCAACGCGCGACTGGGCGCGATGGACGACGTCAAGGCCCGGCTCGAAGAGGCGCTCGACGCGCGCTTTCCCGGCATCCGGCCGCTTATCCACGGCTGGACCTTCTACCGCTATCATCCGCGCGCCATCGCTGCATGGCCCGTCGGACGCTCCCGCTTCGACGCGCTCTCCGACCTGCTCCGACGCCCCTTCGGCAACGTTTATTTCGCCGGCGACTTTACCGGAAGCTCGCACTCCGACGGCGCGGCGCTTTCCGCTCGCCGGGTAAGCGAACAGCTCGTCGAACGGTTCCGAGCGCAGAAGACGAGTTCGAGCGAGGCGCGTTGACGTCACGACTTACCTACCGAGTTCAACGCCAAAGGGGACGACGCCCATGGCCTATAAAATCACAGTCAACGGCGTGGATTACGTTGTCGACGTCGACTCGGACACGCCGCTGTTATGGGTTCTGCGCGATGTCCTGGGCATGACCGGAACGAAATTCGGCTGCGGCATGGCGCTTTGCGGGGCCTGCGTCGTTCATCGTGACGGAGCGCCGATCCCCTCCTGTGTGACGGCGATCGAAGAGATTGGCGATTCTCAGATCACGACGATCGAGGCCATTGGAGAAACCGCGGTCGGCAAGCGAATCCAGAAGGCCTGGCTCGACCTCGACGTCGTCCAGTGCGGATACTGCCAGTCAGGCCAGATCATGTCCGCCTCGGCCCTGCTCGCGAAAAACCCGGACCCGACCGATCGCGACATCGACGAGGCCATGTCCGGCAACATCTGCCGGTGTGGAACCTATGTTCGCATCCGAGCGGCGATCAGGCAGGCCGCGAAATCCGGCGTCGAGAACTAGCGAGGCTCAGCATGCCGTTCAATCGACTTGCCTCTCTTGCCGGTGGTTCCGCAGAGTCGTCCAAAAGGAACGTCTCTCGCCGAACGTTCCTGCGTGCGGGCGCCGCCGTCGGCGGAGGACTCCTCGTCAGCGTGACCCTGCCGAGGGCGATGGGCGAAGCGGAAGCCGCCGACGCGGGCGCCTTTGCGCCAGACGCCTTCATCCGCATCGATCGCAGCGGACAGGTGACGCTCGTCATCCCCCAGGTCGAAATGGGCCAGGGGACCTATACGTCGCTGCCCATGCTCGTGGCCGAGGAGCTGGAAGTTAAGCTGGCGCAGGTGCGCGTCGAGCACGCGCCCCCCGACGATAAGCTCTATGGCAACAGCCTCATTGGTTTTCAGGCCACGGGCGGCTCGACCTCGGTGCGCGCTTTCTGGGAGCCGCTCCGCACGGCTGGCGCCGCGGCGCGCAGCATGCTCATCACGGCGGCGGCGGCAGGCTGGCAAGCAAGCGTTGCTTCCTGCCGCGCGGAGGCCGGAGAAGTCATTCATGCGCCGACCGGGCGCAGGGTCGCCTATGGCGCGCTCGTCGACAGGGCGGCGACGCTGCCGGTTCCCGACAAGGTCGCGCTGAAAGAGCCGAAGGACTTCAAGCTGATCGGCACGGCGGCGAAGCGCCTCGACGCGCCCGCCAAGGTGAACGGCGCGGCGCAATACGGGATCGACGTCAAAGTCCCCGGCATGAAGATCGCCGCCGTGGCCGCCTCGCCGGTCATCGGCGGGAAATTGGCGCGCGTCGATGAAAACAAGGCGAGAGCCGTCAGAGGCGTGCGCGGGGTCGTTCGCCTCGACGACGCCGTCGCGGTCATCGCGGACCATATGTGGGCCGCAAAGAAGGGCCTGGCGGCGCTCGACATCCACTGGGACGAAGGCGAAAACGCCCAACTTTCCACCGCGGACGTCGTCAAGAAACTCGAAGACGCCGCCAACCGCCCCGCCGTCGTCGCAAAACAAGCGGGCGATGTCGCCAACGCCATGGCGGGCGCGGCGAGAATGATCGAAGCGACCTATGAGGCGCCGTTTCTGGCGCACGCCACGATGGAGCCGATGAATTGCACGGCGCACGTCCGCAAGGACGGCTGCGACGTCTGGGTCGGCACACAAGTCGTCACGCGCGCAAGAGCCGCGGCGGCCGCAGCCGCGGGCCTTCCTCTGGAAAAGGCGCAGATCCACAATCAACTGCTTGGCGGCGGATTCGGCCGTCGGCTCGACGTCGACTACGTCACCCAGTCGGTGCTGATCGCCAGACAGGTCGACTTTCCCGTAAAGGTCATCTGGAGTCGCGAAGAGGACATCCAGCACGACGTCTATCGCCCCTATTATTATGACCGCCTTGCCGCCGGCCTGGACGACAAAGGTTTGCCGATCGCCTGGAGCCACCGCGTCGTCGGCTCTTCGGTGGAAGCCCGCTGGTCGCCGGAGGATTTCGCGAACGGGCTGGACTCGGACGCTGTCGAAGGCGCCGCCGGACCCTATGCATTTCCCAATGTTCTCATCGACTATGTGCGTGAGGAGCCGCCCTTTGGGCTGACGACGGGCTGGTGGCGCGGCGTCGGCATGACTCACAACGCCTTTATGGTCGAAGGTTTCATCGACGAACTGGCTGTGGCGACGCGAAGCGACCCTGTCGCCTATCGGCGCGCGCTGCTCGACGGAAATCCCCGCATGAGGGCCGCGCTCGACCTTGCCGCGGCGAAGGCGGGGTGGGGCCAGCCTCTGCCGCCTGGCGTCGGCCGCGGGGTTTCCGTGATGTTTGGCTTTGAGACTTACATCGCCCAGGTCGCCGAGGTCGCCGTCGCCAAGGATGGCCAGCTGCGCGTGCAGCGCGTCGTCTGTGCGGTGGATTGCGGACGGACCGTCAACCCCGACACGATCAGGGCCCAGATCGAAGGCGGCGTCATCTTCGGCCTCACCGCGGCGCTCTATGGCGAAATCACCCTCGAACGGGGACGCGTCGCACAAAGCAATTTTGACACTTATCGGATGATGCGCATCGACGAGACGCCGGCGATCGACGTCCACATCATTGAAAGCGACGCTGCGCCCGGCGGCGTCGGGGAGCCTGGGACCTCGGCGATCGCGCCCGCGGTCGTCAATGCGATCTTCGCCGCGACGGGCAAGCGCTTGCGACGGCTTCCGATCAGGCCTGCTGATTTGAGATCGACTTGAGGCGGCGCCCCGCAACCGCCCCTGCTAAAGGGGCGCAGAACGAGAGCGGCGCCCGATGGATTTCCTCCAGCGTTTCACCTTCCTGTTCTCCGCGCAAAGGCCGCGCCTCAAGGCGCGTCCAGTCGGGCTATTTATGTCCCGTGGACAGATTCAGTTATCATGCAGCGCTCGCTCGGGCCGGGCGCCACAGCCGCGCCGGGCGGGCGGTCTTGAGTTGAACAGGCGATCCCAGCCAGGAAGGGCTTTGGATGCTTCGCGCCCGCTTGAAATCCGCAATGCTGTTAGCTGGCGCTGCTCTTCTGACCGCCAGCCTCGGCGCCGTCGGCCTGCTGCGTCTCAGTTTGCCCAAGCTGGAAGGGACCGTTGCGGCCGCCGAGCTCTCCGCGCCCGTGACGGTCGAGCGTGACGCGAAAGGAGCCCCGACGCTCACCGGCCGGACGCGGGCGGATCTGGCCTGGGGCCTTGGCTACATCCACGCGCAGGAGCGTTTTTTTCAGATGGATCTGTTGCGCCGCTCAGCCGCAGGCGAGCTCTCCGACCTCGTTGGACGGGCGACGCTGGAGCGGGACAGGACAGCCCGCCTGCACCGGTTTCGCCATCGCGCGGCGGCGATCATCGCGGCGATGAGCGCAGAGGAGCGCGACGTCCTGCATGCTTACGTAACGGGCGTTAACCGGGGCCTGAGCGATTTGCGCGCGGCGCCGTTCGAATATTTTGTCCTCTTCGCCAAGCCGACCCCTTGGGCGCCAGAAGATACGATCCTGACCGTCTTCGCCATGTATCTCACTTTGCAGGAATCGGACGGGCTCACCGAGCGCCGACGCGCCGGCGCGCTCGACGCTCTGGGCCAACCGCTCACGGACTTTCTCTTCCCGGAGGGGACGGCCTGGGACGCAGCTTTGGATGGATCCATCTTGCCGACGCCAAAAACGCCGGCGGCGGGAATAAAGCACGCGAGCCATTCGAAGCCCTCTGCGCAGGGCTGGGTCGAGCCCGCTTTGCCCGGCAGCAACGCCTTCGGCGTTGGCGGCTCGGCGAGCGTCCGCGGCGCCGCCATCATCGCCAATGACATGCATATGGGCCTGCGCGTGCCGAACACCTGGTTCAGGGCCCGACTCGTGCTGCAAGGCGCCGAGCGCCCGGCGCTCGACGTCGCCGGCGTGACCTTGCCGGGCGCGCCGAACATCGTGGCGGGCAGCAATGGCCGCGTCGCCTGGGGCTTCACCAACAGCTACGTCGACACGAGCGATGTCGTCATTCTCGAACCGGCGGATGAGAAAGGCGACCGCTACCTCACGCCCGACGGCCAAAAACAGCTGGCGCGCGTGGAGGAGCCGTTATGCGGGGCCTGCCGGGCGAGCGAGACTCTGGTCGTTGAGGAAAGCGTCTGGGGGCCGGTCATCGGCAAGGACCAGAAGGGCCGCAAGCTTGCCTATCGGTGGATCGCCCATGATCCCGCCGCGGTGAATCTGCAGGGCGCATTGGAGCTGGAACGCGCGGAAAGCGCGCGCGTCGCGCTCGAAATCGCGCATCGCATGGGCATTCCGCATCAGAATATGGTCGCGGGCGACGCCGAGGGCAATCTGGGATGGACGATAACGACCCGGCTTCCCCGTCGGTTTGGCCTCGATGGAAGAGCGCCAGTCTCATGGGCCGACGGCTCGGCGGGATGGAACGGATATCTGGCGCCCGATGAGGTCCCCGCGATCTACAATCCGGCTGGTCAGCGCATTTGGACGGCCAATGCGCGCGTCGTCGGCGGGGACGCCTTGAAAAAGCTCGGCGTCGGACTTTACGCCCATGGCGCGAGAGCGCGCCAGATACGGGACGATCTGTTTTCGCGCACGCGTTTGTCCGAACCCGACCTTTTCGCGATACAGCTCGACGATCGCGGTCTCGTCCTGCAGCGCTGGCAGGAGCTGCTGCTGCAAACGCTGCGAGATCATGCGCAAGAGCCCGAATATGCGCGCCTCGTACCCGCAGTCGAGAACTGGATGGGTCGCGCGGCGCCGGAGTCGATCGGCTATCGACTTGTGCGAAACTTCCGGCTGGAGCTGATTTCATCCATCTACGAGAGCTACATGGCGAAGATGCCGCCGCTCGAGGCCGCCCCTTCTCAGCCGCGCCGGTTGCCGACCAACCAGGCGGACGAACCGGCCTGGCGGCTGCTCAGCGAACGGCCGCCGGCGCTCGTGCCGCCGGGCTATGAAAACTGGGACGGCGTCATCGACGCCGCGCTCGCCAAGACATCCACGGCGCTCGAAACGCAAGCCGGCGGGCGATTGGAGGCCTTTACCTGGGGCCGGGCCAATCACGCCGGCATCAATCACCCTCTCGACGCGGCTGCGCCCGGGATCGGCGCCATTGTTCTGGATCCGCCGGACGAGCCGCAACCGGGCGACGTCTATCAGCCGCGCGTTTCCGCGCCCGGATTCGGCGCCTCCGTGCGCTTTGTCGTGGCGCCGGGTCATGAGTCGGACGGCCTCTACCACATGCCCACGGGCCAGAGCGGCCATCCGCTGTCGCCTTACTATAATTTGGGCCACGACGACTGGGCGAAAGGGCGGGCGACCCCGTTTCTGCCCGGAGACGCGATCTGGCGGCTGACGCTCGTTCCGGCCGGATAGGGACAAGCGCACTGTCTTGCCGGCAGATTGATACTAAGCGACGCCAGTGTAACTCCTTGAAGGGCCGCAAAGGTATGAATGTCCTTACTCCGTCATTGAGCCCGTTTGGCGCGGCGACCCAGAGGTATTGGGATAAGCGGCGCGATTTGTTCTCGTTGTGGGATCAAGGCGTCCAGACGGATGAGGAGGGGCTATTTTCTGTAAAGCCAGAAAGGTTCGCGTTGGAGACGGCCGATATATTGCCCGGACGCAGAATTCTTGACGCTTTTTGCGGGATTGGCGGCTCGGCGATTGCTTTCGCACGACGCGGGAAGCGCGTCGTCGCGACAGATGTCGAACCGCATCGTTTGTCGATGGCGCGGCATAATGCCCGAGTCTATGGAGTGGACCAGCGTATCGACTTCTTGCATGCAGACGTATTTACAGTCCTTGAGCGTCTCGAGTTCGACGCGTTGAATCTCGACCCGCCGTGGGGTGGGCCGAGTTATAATAGCAAAGCCGAGTTTCTCTGGGAGGATTTCGCTCCCGATCCGACGCCCTTGATCGAATTCGCACTGGCGCGGCGAATCCCGTTTGCGCTCGGGCTGCCGATGAATTTCTCGCAGAAGGCGATTGCGGATCTACCAGGCGACGTAAGGATTATCGTTGCGCAGGATGACGCTCGGTCCTATTTCAAGACGGTCTACTACCGGGCGCAGTAAAGGGCGCCGACAGCGGCGTCGAGGGCGCTCGAGCGCCAAGTCGGACTCTCCAATATGAATCCCGTCGCCGCCTGCTGGCGACGGCGATGTAGCGGTCGAAAGAGCGCGCTTGGCGGCTTTCGGGGAGCGAAGGCGCCGATGGTCGCCAAGAACGGCTCTCTCCGTACTAATACTGATTGCTATTTTTCCCGGCGTTCGTGCACTTGACGAGCGGCGAAACTTTGATCTTGAATGCGTCACGAGCATCCGAGCTGCGGCGTGTGAAAGCGTTGCCATGCAGCCTGAAAAACTTGAATCCTCCCTGCCGGCGTCCGAGGATCTCACGCGTGCGATCCTGGAAAACAGTCCCGACTCTTTGGGGCTTCTCGACGCTGCAGGGCGCTTGCTTCTGATCAACGAGACGTGTCGGAATCTTCTGGCGGTTGACGATTTCGCCGCCGCCAGCGGGAAAGAGTGGCGGATCTTGTGGCCGGAAAGCGCTCGCCCGCAAGTAGACAAGGCCATGGCGGCGGCCAGGAGCGAAGGCAGGGGCCGGTTTCGCGGGTGGTGCGCCACGGCGAACGGCGAGCCGAAATTTTGGGACGTCATCGTGACGCGCTTGTCGGATGGCGGCGGAACAGCCCGATACTTGACTGTGTCGCGAGACATTACCGACATCAAGCGGATGGAGGATGCGCTGAGGCGAAGCGCCCGCAGCACTGCGCTGACATCCGAAGCTGCGGCCGAGCTCTTGCGGAGGGGGGACCCGCAGGTCGTGGTCGAGGACATCTGCCGCAAAGCGATGGCCGAGCTCGATTGCCAGTATTTCTTCAACTTCCTCCTCGATCGGGAATCCGCTTCCCTGCGCCTCAACGCCTTCGCCGGCGTGCCGGAGGAAGAGGCTCGGGAATTCGAGCAGCTCGATTACAGCGAGATCATGAGCGGATGGGTTGCGCGCAACAGCGAACCCGGCAGGGCCTGCGCCGCCTACGACCTGCACGCCAAACTGCGTGACTCCTATGGCGTCACGGCCTTTTGCTGTCACCCGCTGCTCGCCCAGGGAGAGGTGTTTGGCCTGCTGTCTTTCGGGTCTCGAACGCGCTCCGAATTCAACGATTCGGAGATCGAGATCATGGAGACCTTGAGCCAGTATGTGTCGATGGCGATGGCGCGCGCGCAAATGGAGCGCACCCTGCGCGAATCCGACAAACGCAAGGATGAATTCATAGCGGCGCTGGCTCACGAGCTGCGGAACCCGCTCGCCGCCATCCACAACGCCTTCAGCGTGCTCAACGAGCCCGGAGGCGGCGCGGCGATGCCGAAGTTGCGCCCGATTTTGGATCGTCAGCTTCATCTCCTCGTTCGGCTTGTCGACGATCTGCTGGACATCGCGCGCATCAAGACTGGCAAGATCGAGCTTCGGAGACAATGCGTCGATCTCATGAGCATCGTCACCCAGTCGGTCGAGGCGGCGGAGCCATCGCTACGGTCGCGCGTTCAGGAGATCGGCTTAAGTCTCCCGTCGGAAGCGTCGATCATAGAGGGCGACCCCGCCCGCTTGATGCAAGTCTTCACGAACTTGCTCGATAACGCCGCCAAATACGCCGCCCCCCATGGGCGGATCGATGTGACCGCGACGAACGACGGCGCGAATGTGATCGTAAGCGTTCGCGACAATGGCGTGGGCATTCCCGCCGAGAAGCTCGAGTCGATATTCGATCTGTTCAACCAGAGCAACCGACCCAGATATTCTCAAGACGGACTCGGCGTTGGCCTGACCCTCGCGCGCAGCCTCGTTCATCAGCACGGCGGGAAGCTCGAAGCGCATAGCGGCGGTCCGGGGCTCGGCAGTGAATTCCTGGTCTGTCTGCCGCTCCTGGGCGGAGCGCCGAATGAAAGAGAGAACAGGCAGGACGTCACGAGTTGGACGAGTCCTGTCGCATGTCGGGCGCTTGTCGTCGACGATGATCGGGATGTCGCCGATAGTCTTGTCATGTTTCTCAAGAGCCTCGGTGTAGAAGCCCGGGTGATCTACAGCGGCAAGGAAGCGTTGGAGCTACTTGCCGACTACAAGCCGCATCTGATCCTGCTGGATATCGGCATGCCGCGAGTGGACGGTTTCGAGACCGCGCGACGCATCCGCGAGCTCCCGGACGGAAGGCGCGTCCATCTCGTTGCGCTGAGCGGATGGGAGCTCGACAAGGCGCAGGCGATCGAAGCGGGCTTCGACCGCCAATTCGTGAAGCCGATTACCGTCGCAGATTTGCAGCAAGCGATATTGGCGGTCGAGCAGCGGCTCTAGCGACGTCTTTTCAGCTCGAGGGAGGAGAGGCGTCGCCAGCTTGCGGGCTCGGCCCCCGCCGAGCTTGACCGCCGCTGCGCGTGTTCGACACAGCGACGCGCGACAAAACGCGGGCCAAATCGGCTATTGGAAGAGAGCCTGCGGCTCGGACGCCTGATTGTCAACCAAGCGAACGGCTCCATTTTACACTGTGTCGTCGACCGACATAGAGCGTAGCCTGTACTTGAGCGTTGGAGTTTGCGATGCGCGTTCACCACGGCCTTTCGATCGCAGTCATGGCTATGCTCGCCTGTGCGCCTGAGGCCAGCGCGCGCGTCCGCATCCATATCAACCTTGCGAGTCAGACCATGAATGTGGAGTCCTCGCGTGGGAGCTACTCCTGGCCGGTGTCTACCGCGCGCGCGGGATATGTGACGCCACGCGGACATTTTTCCGCGACGCGTCTCCAGCGGATGCACTATTCACGAAAATACGATAATTCGCCCATGCCGCATTCGATCTTTTTCCGCGGAGGCTATGCGATTCACGGCTCTTACGCGACCAGCGCATTGGGGCGCCCGGCGTCGCATGGCTGTGTCAGATTGGCGCCCGGAAACGCGGCGGTGCTCTACCAGCTGGTTCAAGAAGAGGGCGCGAGCATCTCGATTACAGGTTCGCCACGACGCGCCTTACATTACGCCAGCGGCCGCAGCTTGTATCGGGCGCGCGAAACGTACCGGCCCAGACAGGAGCCTTTCTTCAGTCCCCTTTTTACACTTTTCGGGGAGTAAAGACTTCAGCTTCTTCGCGGCGAAAGCGCGTCTTATTCCTCGAAGATCGGCGACTCCGTTTCGTCGGTTTCGACCTGTTCGACGGGCTCGTTCCCCGTCTCGGGGAGCTCCCGCTCCACATCGGTCATTTCCGTTTCGACGAGTTTCGCAGCCTCGTCTTCGCCTTCGGAATAGGCGCTGGGCCGCTTCGGCTTTCTGGGCCCGCGCATGTCGGTTGTCGCCTCGCGCCACATAGGAGGACCTCGTCAATTTCGTCGGCAAAGTTTGCGCCGAAGGCCCCATTATACGCTCAATCACGCCCCGCGAGAAACGCGTTCGTCGGCAGCGCGTCGCGCGCATCTGTCAGGGCCGACGCGCCGCGCGATCAGCCGCAGCAAGCGACTAAAGAAGCTTGCCGGCGCGGTAGAGCAGCGAGCCGACCCACAGGACGAGCGCCAGGTAATAGATCGCCCAGCCTTCGGCGGGCGGAAACCAACGCGAGAGTGTGCGGAAATTCTGCGCATACCACTTGCTCCCGAAGCGCGCCACTATGTTTGCGCCGATCGCGTCGACGAGAAGCAAGTAGAAGATGATCGACTCGACGCCCATGGCGTGATCCCCCTGGCCTTTACAGCTTCGCCGCATGACGTCTCGAACAACGCAACTTTCCAAAAAAAACAACGCCCGGTCTCAATCGGATCAGACGCTAAGCTACGCCCTTATCAATCTGTTACTTGCGCGCCGAACGCATCGATGGCCGCGCTCGAAAAGGGAGAGTGCAGCAACCGCTCTATTACTGCAAAGGGCGCCGTAAGTTCGTCGCTGTAACGCAGCGCGATCTCCACTTTCGACGGGTCGGACAGGCTCGCCATGAGCAAC
Organism: Methylocystis echinoides; assembly: GCF_040687965.1. Taxonomy (NCBI): domain Bacteria; kingdom Pseudomonadati; phylum Pseudomonadota; class Alphaproteobacteria; order Hyphomicrobiales; family Methylocystaceae; genus Methylocystis; species Methylocystis echinoides. The sequence continues at coordinate 24,805 of NZ_CP156086.1, read as the reverse complement.
GTCTTTTCGCGCAGACGGATCAAACGCGCGATCGTTTCCACTTTCCCTTCCCAGGACTCGTCGTTCTTCATGAGCCTGCCGAGATAGACGGCGACGCCGTCCGCGCCGCTCTCGAGCGCCGCCTGGACCTGGAGCGGAGTGAAAACGGCGGTGACCAGCGTCTTGCAACCGAGAGAAGCGAGCTCGGGGCAAAGCGAGAGATGGTCTGCAGTTGGCAAAAGCTTGATCCACAAGTTCTTGTCACGCTCGTCGCGCAGAGCGTTTTTGTAGGCGAGCGCCTGAGTCGGGATTTGGTCGGGCGCGCCAACTCCCTGGATCATGACATCGCGCACGGCCGTCCCGCTTGCGGCAAGACTGACGAGGTCCAGTGCGAACGAAACATAGTCCGCGACGCGCAGCCGCTCGACCCCCAGAGCGCGGAGGAAAAGCGTCGGGTTCGTCGTGAAACCCTTCACATAGGGGAGCGAAAGCGCATGCAAGAGCTCTGCTCTATCTGCCGAGTCGACGAAAATCATGGTCTCGCGCTTTCCCCTTTGGCGGCGGAGCTTTGATGCGGCTGGCCGCGCGTCCGAAACGAAAATTCAGCCCCGCGCCGTCACGGATGCAGGCTGGCCAGCGCCGCAACCGTCACGGCCCTCGTCAGCCAGCCAGCCGATGATCCATTCTGGCTGGAGATCACGGCGTCGAGCGCCGATCCTCGACGGCCGCCATCGAGGCGCAACTCGGTTCGCAAACCGTCTCACGCCGTCCGCTCGTACCAGCCGCGCGATCGGCGGACGATATGGACAACGGAGAGCATCACGGGCACCTCGACGAGCACGCCGACGACCGTCGCCAGCGCCGCGCCGGACTGGAAGCCGAAGAGCGCAATCGCGGTCGCGACGGCCAGCTCGAAAAAGTTGCTGGCCCCGATCAAAGCCGAAGGACCGGCGACGCGCCACTCGACGCCGAGGGCGCGATTCATCAGATAGGCGAGACCGGCGTTGAAATAGACCTGAATCAGGATGGGCGCGGCCAGCAGGGCGATCACGAGCGGCTGGGCGACGATTTGCGCGCCCTGCAGGCCAAAGAGCAGGATGAGCGTCAGCAGCAGGGCCGAGAGCGACAGCGGGCCGAGCCGCGCCAGCGTCTTCTTCAACGCGGCCTCGCCGCCCTGGGCCAGGAGGGTCCGCCGCCAAAGCTGCGCGACGATGACCGGCGTGACGATGTAGAGCACGACCGACAGCAGCAGCGTGTCCCAAGGCACGGTGATGGACGAGAGACCGAGTAGCAAGGCGACGATCGGCGCGAAGGCGACGACCATGATGGTGTCGTTCAAGGCGACCTGCGATAGGGTGAAATGCGGCTCGCCGTCAACGAGGTTCGACCAGACGAAGACCATGGCCGTGCAGGGCGCCGCGGCCAGAAGGATCAGTCCGGCGATATAGCCGTCGATCTGGTCGGCGGGCAGGAAGGGCCGGAAAAGATGCGAGATGAAGATCCAGCCGAGCAGCGCCATGGAAAAGGGCTTCACCAGCCAGTTGACGCCGACGGTCACGGCGATCCCCCGCCAATGCTCCTTCACCTGTCCAAGCGCCCCGAGGTCGATCTTCAGCAGCATCGGGATGATCATGAGCCAGACCAGCACGGCGACCGGCAGATTGACCTCGGCGACCGTCGCGGCGCCGATCGCGCGGAAGACCGAAGGCATGATCTGCCCGAGGATGACGCCGGCGACGATGCAGAGGCCGACCCAGAGCGTCAGAAACCGCTCGAAAAGGCCCATGGCCGGAGCCTTGCTTGCGCTCAAAGCGCTGGGGACGGCGGTCGCTTCGCTCATGGTTGTCACTCTCTCTCTCGATCGGTCGGGCGTGTTCGGGCGCGGCGAGACCGAGCGCGCGGCCTCGTCGTCGATCGTGGCCGTCACGCTCACGCCTCCGCTTTGTGGCCGTGAGACGCCCCTTCGGACTCGCCGATTTCCTGCATGCGCGCTTTCAACTTGAGTTTGTCGAGGCGGGCGATGGGCGTCGCCAGCAGCAGCGAAATGCGCGTCCTCATGTAACGGAAGGCGAGATTGAAGGCCTTCTGCTTCTCTATGTCCGAGCCCTCGACGGCGGCGGGGTCTTCGATGCCCCAATGCGCGGTCATCGGCTGACCCGGCCAGACCGGACAGGCTTCGCCCGCCGCGTTGTCACAGACGGTGAAGACGAAATCCATGACGGGCGCATCGGGGCCGGCGAACTCTTCCCAGCTCTTCGAGCGGAAGCCCTCCGTCAGGTAATCATAGGCTTGAAGCGTCTTCAGCGCATAAGGATTCACGACGCCCTTGGGCTGGCTCCCGGCCGAGAAGGCGTTGAAGCGGCCTGCGCCGTCCTTGCGCAGGATTCCTTCGGCGAGGATCGAGCGCGCCGTGTTGCCGGTGCAGAGAAAGAGAACGTTGTAGACGCGTTCAGTCATCGACATTGGCCTTTGTGCGGCAGGGGGAAAGATCGGCGATGAGCGGCGCGCAGACGTCCGATCTTCCGCCGCAGCAATCCTTGAGCAGGAACAGCGTCATCTCCCGCAAGCGCGCCAGATTGGCGCGGTAGATGATGGAACGACCGCGCCGCTCCCCCTTCACCAGCCCCGCGCGGGAAAGAATGCTCAGATGGGCGGACATGGTGTTTGGCGGCGCCGCCATCAGGCGCGCCAGCTCGCCGGCGGGCGCCCCCTCCGGCTCCCGCTGAACGAGAAGTCGGAACGTATCGAGCCGCGTCGTCTGGGCAAGCGCGGCCAGGGCGGCGATGGCGTCTATATTATCCATATTTCCAGATTATCGGAAATATGTGACGGTCGCAAGACGGGCGCGGATCCGACGCGGTAAGAAATGCAATCGCTAAAGCCGTGGAGCAACGGCCAGACGGAAGGACAAATCAATCACTGTGTAGCGGCCACTGCAACAGGAGATCAGGAAGCCCCCCTTTTGGGAACAATAGTTTCGGACGGCTGTTTCTCTCGTCTCCGCGTGAAACGCGCAACCTCCGGAGCGGGAAGAGGCAAGTGTCGTCGAAAAGCACGTGCATTGCGGCTGCCGCGCTTGTCACCGTAACTTGCGCCGCTGAGGCGGGTTGGATCGGCAATGTTTCCTATTACCATGTGCAGGGGAAGACAGCGAGCGGTCGCAACGTAGCCGGCGTCGGGTCCTTCAACGCGGCGCATCGGACCCTGCCGTTCGGCTCCCGCATTCGCATTACGAACCTGGCGAACAACCGTTCTGTTGTCGTCACCATTACTGATCGTGGGCCCTTCATTCATGGCCGCCACATTGACGTCTCCGCCCGTGCGGCGCGGGCGCTCGGCATCCGTTCGGTGGGCGTCGCCCGAGTCAGGATGGAGCTGGTCGGCGCCAGTTGACGCCGACAACAGCTATCAGCTGCGACGCGCCAAAGTCCCAAGACCAGCGCCCGTTCGACTTTGCCCGACGAGAACCAAGCTTCCGCTATCGTTGCAACCACCACGTCTCGAGCGTGAAGCCAAAGGGATACATTGGAAAATGCGGCAAATTGCGCGGTCGCTCGAGCTTACTGCTATGCGCGGTCCAGATTTCGCCCGTGTGGAACAAGGGAACGAAATAAAAGCCGGAGAGCAGCGCCCGGTCGAGCGCGCGCGCCGCAGTAAGGTGTTCTTCCGGCCCGCGCGCCCGGATAAGCGCGTCGATCAACCCGTCCAGCGCAGGCGACGATACGCCCGCGAGATTCGTCCCCTTTTCCTTGTCGACGCTGGCCGAGCTCCATCGTCCTGCCTGCTCGACCCCAGGGACCGCCGCTGGCAGCCATTGGCCGATCATCATGTCATAGTCGAATTTTCGACGTCGCTGCTGATACTGGACCTCGTCATAGAGCCTGGGTTGCGCATTGACGCCAATGCGTCGCAGCGAGCTGGCGAAATTCAACGCGAGGCGTTCTTCTTCGCGATCGCGAACCATGATTTCAAACGCGACGGGCTGGCCGTCTTTTGACATGACCCCTGCCTCCGTCGGCTTGTAGCCGCCTTGGGCGAGGAGCTCGAGCGCCTGTCGCGCAATCGCGCGATCGCGGCCGCTCCCGTCATGCTTCGGCGGGCGCCAGCTTCCTTCAAGCATGTCTTTGCGCACCGCCCCGGGAAATTGCGCGATCAAAGCGCGCTCGGCCTCACTTGCCGCATGGCCGGACGATGAAAACGGCGACTCATCGAAATAGCTCAAGGTCCGCTTGTAAAGGCCCCCGTAGAAATTGGCGTTCACCCATTCGAAATCGAACATCATCGCCAATGCTTCGCGTAGCCGGACATCGTCGAATAACTTATTGCGAAGATTGAACACGAAGCCGGACATCCCCACCGGCCGCCCCGGACGCAACGTGTCCTTGACGATTCGCCCGTCTGTCATCGCCGGAAAGTCATAGCCTGTCAGCCAACGCGACGCGCCGCCTTCCTCGCGATAGTCGACGAGACCCCCTTTCAACGCTTCGAACAGCGCGTCGCCATCCCGATACCAACTAACGTCGATCTCATCGAAATTGTAGAGACCGACTTGGCTCGGCCGATCTTTCGCCCAATAGTCGGGGTCGCGCGCCAATAGGAGGCGGTCGCCCGCCTTGGCTTCCTTGACGCGGTAAGGGCCGGACCCCATGGGAATCTCAATGCGAACGTCGTCGAAACGGGCGGCGTCAGTCGACGCTCTGGACAGAACGGGCATTGCCGCAAGCAGGAGCGGCAGCTCCCGGTCAGCGCCGCTGGCAAGGTCGAAGCGAATGGTCTTCTCATCCGACGCCTCGATCTTCTGAACGCGCGCAAACGCCTCTCGCTGTCCGGGACGGCCCTTCGCCTTCAAAAGCTCGAATGAAAACAGCACGTCCTCTGACGTGATCGGCCGCCGGTCGGAAAAGCGCGCGCGCGGATCGAGATGAAAAGTGACATGTTCTCTCTTTGCGTCGAGCTCCACCGACTCCGCGATGAGCGCGTAAAGACTATAAGGCTCATCCTGAGAGCGCGCCATCAAGCTTTGGTAGACGTTGCCGATCAGGAGTTGCGGCGCCGAGGCGAATTTCAAATTGAAGGGGTTGAGGCTCTCGAAACTACCGGTCATTCCGAGCCTCAACCTGCCGCCCTTCGGGGCGTTCGGGTTCGAATATGGAAGATGATCGAAATCTTTCGCAAGAGCGGGCTCCCCGTAGAGGGCGAGGCCGTGGCTCGGGCTCTCCTCCGCAATCGCCGGCCCAACAATTTCTACGAGGCAAATGCTCGCGAACGAAAGAACAACGCGGATCAAGGCGCGGCGAAGCGCGCGTGCGCGTGCGAAGCGCATAAAGCGCGCGTCATGGCGCAATGGTCGTTCCTTTCTCATGTGCCGCGCTCCCTCGCGTCCGCTTCATCATTCTCCGGCGCGTCGGCCGCGCGTCGCCGACGTCCGCGAGCGGCGAAAAACTGCGCGCCAGCGTCGTGAGAGGCAGCCCTGTTGCGGGAAATCATCGAGTTCTTCGAGCGACAGGCCGTCGACCGCGAGGCCTTCGATCTCGTCGCGCGTCAACGGCCGCCACGGCGTGGACTGCGGTTCGTCCGGCTCCCGCGCCGAGGAAATGACGAGCAGACGTCCCTCCGGCGCAACCAGCGATGCAAGGGCGCTTGCCGCGGCAGGGAGCATCGTCGTTCCGAGCGTCTGCAACGTATAGCATTCATGCACGAGATCGAACGCTTCGCGCCATTCCTGCGGCGGCGCGAAGAGATCGGCGACGCGGTAATCGACCGCGCTGTCTTGAAATCGCTGCTTCGCCCATGCCACGGCGCGTTCGATATAGTCGAATGCGCAAACCTGCGCGCCCGCCGCGGCGAAAGCTTCCGCATTGTCCCCAAGTCCGCAGCCGACGTCGAGAACGCGTTTTCCCCGAACCGCGTGGCGTGTGAGCCAATCCGCGAGCAGGGAGTTCGGCGCGAGAGCCGCCCAGGGAACATTTGCGGCGTCGTCGCCCGCAAGTTCGTACACTTTTGCAAACCACCGGTCCCCTTTGGGATCGCTCGGATCGCCATCGGCGTTCATATGCGGATTTATCGCGTCCAAACGCGCACGAGCGGCGGAGCGACGGGCTATGAAATCAGGGTCCATCTGTTATCTCACTATTTTCGCGTCGTAACCGGCTTCCAGGATGGCGCCGAGAAGTTGACGCGGATCAGCGGGCGCGGGATCGACTGATACTTGCTTGGCCGGAAGCGCCACAGAAACGTCGGCCTCAGGGAGTACGCTGCGCGCCGCCTCGATGACGTGCTGCGCACAACCCTCGCAATGCATGTTTTCCAGGAACAGGACGATCGCCATTAGCTCCTCTCTCTCTTCGACGCCTTCAAAGAACTGCGTCGCGGTCAGACGCGTAATCAGAATTTCAGCTTGATTCCCCCGACCAGGGATCTCGGCTGTCCGGCGACAATCCCGGCGCCTTGCGCCGTCGCCAGGAGCAATCCCGGCGTCTGGACGACCGTCCCCGCAATCAGCGTGTTGCTCATCACCAAAGACCCCGCGATATAAGTGCGATTGAAAACATTCTCCAGGTTGAGATAGAGCTCGACGTTTCTGATATAGCTGTCCACGATGTCGCGATTGTAATGGAGATTCAGATTGACGAGCCCATAGCCGGGAAGCGACGTGAGATTGGCGTTGTCGATGCTGTACCCCGCTTTGAAAATATACTCGACATAGGCGCCGAGCCCCTTGAAATCGCCGCTCGGCTGATCGTATCCGACGCGAGAGGTGAGCGTGTGCGGCGCGACATTGGGGATTTTGGCGCCGGCGCGATTGTAATAGACGAACTGCCCTCTGACAGCGCCAAGATTATCCCAGTAATTGGTGAAGAATTGATCGTTGAAGGTATAAGCGGCGATGAAACGCCACCCATCGATCGGCCGCCAATCGATATTGGCTTCGACGCCCCGGTGAATCGAGGCCGGAATATTCGCCTGATAGCTGACGAGACCGTTCGAAAGAGTCAGGATTTCGTTGCGGAACCATTCGTTGAAGCCGGTCACGCTGACGATCACATTTGGCGCGGGGGTCCAGTCGACGCCCAGATCGACGCCCATGTTGGTCTGGGCCTTCAGATCCGAATTCGCGCCGGCGCCGTTCTGGGTCGAGGTGAGAAAGACGAAGGCAGGGGTTCCGTAGCCTGCGGCGTAGCGCGCGCGAACCTGCCACTCGGGACTGTAACGATAGGTCAGCGACGCCTCGGGCGCCGTGTTCCAATAGTCGTTGTCGAGGGCGACCCGTTGTGGGGCGCTCAACGCTCCATTCGCTGTGTAGGTGTAAACGGTGTTGACCCCCCAAACGCGATTCCAGTTCGAACTGAATCCGACCACCCCGGTCAACTGCGGGGTCAAGGCGATCTCCTCCCGCGCCCGCAGGCTGATATTGGACGTGTAGCTGTCGATCTTCCCGACAGGTCCGCCGGTCGCGCCATAGTTCCAGACATTGGGGATCTGATTGAAGAGCGGGTTCGTGGTTTTGACGTTATTGTAGAAGAAGCCGAGATAATGCGTCGCGGGGAAGCCGAAAAGCGCGGCGTGGCTCGTGATGGTCGTGTTGGCGTCGATGCCGACGGAAGGGCCCCTGATCGCCACCGGACCGCCGAGGCCGCCCAAGGCGGCTGGGCCGACTTTCGGGGGCGGCCAGGTTCCGTTGATATAGTCGAAGTAATCATAAGTGAACTGGCTCCGCCAGGTCGTGCTGTTGTCGAAATCGTGCTCCCATCGGAAGCCGCCGATCTGGCGTTGGGTGTGGATATGCGAGCCGAGCTGCCAAACGCTTTGATTGACCAGCGGCGCCCGGGCCGAGGTAAAGAGGCCGTTGGCGGGGACGTTGAGGTTGTTGCAAAACGGCAGATTGGCGGGAACGGCGATGGCGCAACCGTAGCTTTTGCCGAAGGGATTCAAATAGAACTGAGCCTGTGAAAGGCGATTCATGAACTGCGCGAAAGTGTCGTTGAATATGTATTTCAGCGTCAACCGATCGTCTGGCGTCGGAGCCCATCTTGCGAGCAGTCTGGCCTGATCTCCCGAATAGGGACCGCGCGCCAGATAATTGTCGCCGCGCGCATCTGACGCAAACAAGGAGACGTCGAATTCGCCAAGGCCTTTGGTCACGACTTTCTTGCCCGCGCGGACATAGTTGTTGATGTACCCATAGCTTCCGAATTCGGAGCCGGTGTCGACGCCGTCGATCTCCGCGCCGGAGAAGGTGCGAAAATTGATGGCGCCGCCATAGGCGTAGTTGCCGAAAAGCGCCGACGAAGGGCCGCGGTAGACGTCGGTGGCGCTGTAAGCGTGCGGATCGAGCATATCGGTGCGGCCGACGCCGTCCGCCGTGGTGATCGGAAAGCCGTCCTCGTACATCATGATGTTGCGGACGCCGAGAGGAAAACCCACGCCGAGCCGCGAACCCGATCCGCGGATCGAAATATTGACCTCACGCGCAAAATTGCCCGATTGAATCGAGACGCCCGGGCTATATTGCAACATCTCCCGGACCGTGAACATCGGCGTCGGCCGCAGAAATTTATGATCGACGGTCGTGACCGTCTGCCCGGGCGGATCCCGGTAGATCGGCAGTTTCGCGCGAGAGGCCTCGAAGCCGGGGGCGACGATTGGACTTTGCATCCCCGCCGCCGGCGCGGCGACTGGGCCAAGCGTCGCGTTGGACCCGCGAGACGCCGCGCGCCGGTCGCCGCCGACATCGATGCGCGGCAGCGTGTGCTGAGCGTAGGCGACGGAAGGAGACAGGGCGAGTAAGAGCGACGCGACGGAAGCGCCGCGCGACAGGCGTGCGTGTGACATTGATGTGCTCCTGGGCGGCTCGACGAACCGCACGATTCAAGCGGGTAAGCGGACCTCGACGGCCCTTGCGCCTCGAATCAGGAGCGGTGAGGAGGCGATCGCGGAGACGCCGATCGCGGACGGCTGAAAATCCTGAACGGAGCGTCCCAGGAGAAGTATTTGCCAAGTGTCGCCGGCGCGCCGAGCGGCAGAACGAGCGCCAGGCTCGACGCGGCGATCTGGTCTGCTTCGTCGGCGGCGCCGGCGAAACACGCGAGACAACAATGTCTCCCGGCGTCGCCGTGACTCGGCGCCTCCCCCATGTCCTTCCCCGCCGAGCAATCTGCGCCGATGGAGGCGGCGATCCCGCTCGGGAGGAGAGAACCGCGCTCGAGCGACCACCCGTTCGCCGACAATGCGGCGCCCTGAAGGGTGAGCAGGAGCAGCAATATCCAGGCGGTTCGGAGCAAGCGTCGACCTCGGTTGGAGGATAGAGCTCGATAGCATCGGAAGGTAACGCCAGCGCAACCGCGAGGGAATCTCGCCGCTGATCGAAAAAGGAAAATTTTGGTGTTGCAAGAGCGCAACAATCACGAGTAACCTGCTTGTCGGAGGCGCGTTCGATAGTTGAATTGGCGCGAGATGCGGAAATCCCTCCGATGAGGATTTTGGTCGTCGAAGACCAAATCGAAATTGGCGCGCTGATGTCCGATCGCCTCGGACGGTCAGGGTTTCTCGTCGACCGCGTCGGCATGATCGCCGACGCGCGAGAAGCGTTGCACGCTTACGACTATCCGATCTTGTTGCTGGATCGACGGCTTCCGGATGGCGACGGTCTCGATTTCCTGCCGGAGATTCGCGCTCTCAGGCCAAATATTCGCGTTCTCATGGTGACGGCGCTGCGTTCGCTCGACGACCGCGTCAACGGTCTGGACGCGGGCGCGGACGATTATCTGATCAAACCCTTCGCGCCGGACGAGCTTCTCGCCCGCATCCGCGCCAGCCTGCGACGTCCGGGGGCGGCCCCGATCCCCGCGGTGTCGCTGGGCGCATTGTCCTTCGATCTGAATTTACACGAAGCCCACGTCGACGGCCGCCCGTTGGTGCTTCACAAGCGTGAATTGCTGCTGCTCGAGACGCTGATGCGGCGCGCCGGGAGGGCCGTCACTTATTCGGTCCTCATCGACGAAGTATACGGCCTGGACGAACAGGTGCAGAATGACGCGCTGAAAATGCTGGTTTCGCGTCTGCGCCAAAAACTCAGAGACGCGGACGCGGGCGTGGAGATCTACGCGACGCGGAGCGTCGGCTATCTGATCGCGCCGGCGCGCGCTTGATGCGGATACGCTCGCTTAAATCCCGTCTGATTCTGTTTTGGATTTTGGGTTCCTTGCTGGCTTACTTTTCAACGCCCTTGACCGTGCAGATTCCACTGGCGTTCTTTTGGGGCCGCGATCACCGCCAGGCGCTCGAGGTCTGGACGACGAAGCGCGCCCGAGACGTGGTTGTCGACGCGCTCAGACGCGACGCGGACGGAAGCTTGCGCCTCGAGCTCACCGAACGCCTGAGAGCGCATCAGGAACGCAATCCCAACTTCCGCTTCGCGGTGTTCGAGCCGCAAACGGGCGCCTTATTGCCTGGATCGTCCGAAGCGTTGGCGGCGCATTTCAAGCCGCTGATCGGAGACGTCGAGGTGTATGGTTCGCTTTTTCATTTGACAGATGACAAAAATCCGAACGCACGAGGCTATGTGCGAACGACGCTGACCCGATACGGCAAGCTCGGCACCATCGTCTATGGGTCGGACTTTCACTGGGACGATATTTTCTATCAGTTGCACGCCTACATCGTGACCGAAAATATTCTGGCGTTTCTTCCGTTTTGCGCCCTGGTCTCACTTATTTGGTTCTTCGTTATCCGCGGGAGCCTGGCTCCTCTTCACGCGGCTGCTTCGAATGTCAGACAGATAAATATAGACACGCTGAATTGGCAGGCGCCAAGCAGCGAGCTGCCATCGGAAATTCTGCCATTCGTCGAAGAGGTGAATGCAGCTTTCCAGCGGGTTCGGGACGGGGTTGCGCGTCAGCGACGCTTCACCGCGAATTCGGCCCATGAACTTCGTACGCCGATCGCGATTTTGTGCGCCCGCGTCGATAAAATGGCCGATGACGCCCTGAAGATCGAGCTGCAGCGGGACGCGACGCGGATCAAGACAATCCTGGAGCAGCTGCTCGTTCTTGCGCAGATTGAGGAACGCAGTGAAGGAAAGCCGCCGCCTGCGCTCGAGCTGGGCGGCGCGCTCCTGGCGATCATCGCGGATCTGATGCCGATCGCCTATGCGAACAACCGCCAGATTGAATTCGACGCGCCCGATGTCGGCGTTTCCGTTCGCGCCTATCGCTGGGCCGTGGAAAGCGTCGTCACCAATCTCATTGAAAACGCCATGCGCGTCGAACCGCCGGGCGGTTTTGTCAGCGTTCGCCTAACGGGTGACGCGATCGTCGACGTTATCGACCATGGCCCGGGGATTGCGCTCGAGGATCGCGACATGATCTTCGAACCCTTCTGGCGCAAGAGCGACTCGACCCCGGGGACCGGATTAGGTCTCGCGATCGCAAAAGAGTTGATGGAGAAGCAGGGAGGCCGGCTCTGGGCCGAGGAAACGCCTGGCGGCGGCGCGACATTCAAGCTCGCCTTTTCCCGCGAGGAGAATTGAGAGGACAACGTCCGCTGGAAGCTCGAGCCAGCCGATCTGACCGCGCCTTCGATTATCTGCGGCGGAAAACGAAGGGGTTGCGACGCGGAAGCCAGCGACGCCGCCATGCCTTCGCCACGCCGCGTGCAATAGTGGGACCACCATCGCCTGCGCGAAGAACCGTCCGGTTGGAACGAGCCGCCCATCGCCCCTGTTAAACGAATTGGGCGCCGCGCCCGATTTCCTCTCAGCGCGAGCGGATCGTCATGAGCAACACCGTCGGCGATTTCCTTGTCCATCGGCTTTATGAGTGGGGCGTCCGCAGGATCTTCGGCTATCCGGGGGACGGCATCAACGGCGTGCTCGGCGCCCTGCAGCGCGCCGAGGAGAAAATTGAATTCGTCCAGGTGCGGCACGAAGAAATGGCCGCTTTCATGGCTTGCGCCCACGCCAAGTTCACCGGCGAACTCGGCGTGTGTCTGTCGACCGGGGGCCCCGGAGCCTCCCACCTCATCACCGGCCTTTACGACGCCAAATGCGATCACATGCCTGTGCTCGCCATCGCCGGCCAGGCCCCCCGCACGGCGCGCGGCGCGCATTATCAGCAGGAGCTCAATCTCGATCGCATGTTTTCAGACGCGGCGGCCTTCGTGCAGGAGGCGGAGACGCCCGCGCAGGTGCGCATGCTGACGGATCGCGCCATCCGCATCGCATTGGCGCAGAAGGCCGTATCCGTCATTATCCTTCCCGGCGATGTGCAGGATCTCGACTATGAGGAGCCGCCGCGAAAACACGGCGCGGTGCGGACGGGCGTCGGCTATTCGCGCCCGCTGGTGGTTCCCTGCTCCGACGACATCCGTCGCGCCGCCGACGCGCTCAACGCCGGCGAGAAGGTTGCGATACTGGTCGGCGCGGGAGCGCTTGGCGCGAAGGAGGAAGTCATCGCCGTCGCGGAGAAGCTGAAAGCCGGCGTCGCCAAGGCGCTGCTCGGCAAGGCGGCGACGCCCGACGTTCTGCCCTGGGTCACGGGCGCCATTGGTCTGCTCGGGACCAAGCCGAGCTATGACATGATGATGGCCTGCGACACGCTGCTCATGATCGGCTCGGGTTTCCCCTATTCCGAGTTTCTCCCGCGCGAAGGACAGGCGCGCGGCGTGCAGATCGACGTGGACGCCTCCATGCTGAGCATGCGTTATCCCATGGAGGTCAATCTCCACGGCGACGCCGCCGTCACCTTGCGGGAACTGCTCCGCCGCCTCGATGAAAAGACCGACGTCGGCTGGCGGGACTGGATCGAAAAGGAAGTCGCCGACTGGTGGGAGTTGCTCGAAGACCGCGCGCTCGCGCCCGCCAATCCGGTCAATCCGCAGAAGGTCGTCTGGGACCTCTCGCCCCGCCTGCCCGACGACGCGATCATCACCTGCGACTCGGGCTCCTGCGCCAATTGGTATGCGCGCGACATCCGGATCAGGGGGGAGATGATGTGCTCGCTCTCCGGCGGGCTCGCCTCCATGGGCGCCGCCGCGCCCTACGCCATCGCCGCGAAATTCGCGCATCCGGGTCGGCCGGTGGTCGCGCTCGTGGGCGACGGCGCCATGCAGATGAATAACATGGCCGAGCTCGTCACAGTGGCGAAATACTGGCGGCAATGGCGATCCCCGACATGGATCTGCTGCGTCTTCAACAATGAAGATTTGAACCAGGTGACCTGGGAGCAGCGCGTCATGCAGGGCAATCCCAAATTCGAGGCCACGCAGAACATCCCCGACGTTCCCTACCACCGCTTCGCCGAGTCGATCGGGCTGAAGGGCATTTTCGTCGACCGCCCCGCTGATCTGGCGGACGCCTGGGACGAGGCCTTCGCGTGCGACAGGCCCGTTGTGCTCGAAGTCAAGACAGACCCCGAAGTGCCGCCGCTGCCGGCGCATATTTCCTTCGAGCAGGCGCGCAATTTCGCAGCGACGCTGTTCAAGGGCGATCCCGAGGAGGGCGCGCTGATCGCCGGCGCGGTTCGACAGGTCTTCGCGCCGATTCTGCCCTCCGGCCGCAACGAATGACGACCAGGCCGCTCCCCGCGCTGCTCGGGGGCCTGGCGCTGTGCGCCGTCTGCGGCGCGGCCGCGCGCCTCGCGACAGGCGCGGCGACGCAGGCAAAGCCCGCAGCCGCGCGCGAGCCCGATCCGCCGGCGCGGGCGCTCCACGGCGCCGCGGCGCTGCTCGCGGCGTCGGTGCTGGCCGACAGCGCGCTCGAGCATTATCGCGGCTCCTTCGAAAACCCCGGCATGTTCGCGCCGCTCGTCAGTTCGGCCCTGGCGCTGGGGTGCGGGCTCGAGGGGGCGGTCGCCGCGAAGCCCGCAGCAAGCGCCTTCAGGCGCAAGTCCTTTGTGCTTTCCGTCGGCGTCGGCGCCGCGGGGCTCGCTTTTCACGTCTACAACATCTTCAAAAGGCCCGGCGGGCTGAGCTGGCTCAACCTGTTCTACGGCGCGCCCGTCGGCGCCCCGGCGGCGCTTTCCCTTAGCGGCCTTCTCGGCTTGGCGGGGGAGCGGCTGGCGGCGGAAGGCGCGCAGACGCCGCGGCTTCTCGGTTTCCCCGCCGGCCGCGCGCTCGCGGCCCTGACCAGCGTCGCCATTGCGGGAACCGTCGGCGAAGCGGCCCTCTTCCATTTCAGGGGCGCCTTCCAGAATCCGTTCATGTATGCGCCCGTCGCCGTGCCGCCGGTCGCGTCGGGCCTTCTCGCCAAAGCGTCCCTCGAGCCGCCCGCGACGACGCATGCGTTCACGCGCGCATGGCTTTGGGCGAGCTTTCTGCTCGGCCTCTTCGGCATGGGGTTTCACGCCTATGGCGTGGCGCGGGCCATGGGCGGCTGGCGCAACTGGAGCCAGAATCTCATCGACGGCCCGCCGCTGCCGGCGCCGCCGAGCTTTTCAGCGCTGTCGATTGCGGGCCTTGCGTCGCTTTCGCTGATCGAAAGGCAAGCGCATGCGGGAGAGCGACAAAGCGCGTGACGCGCCGGCCCCTTACCCGGGCTACGACGTCCTGGCGAAATGGCGCACGCCCTCCTTCGACGATCGCACGCGCGAGGTTCTCGCCGCCAGACTGAACGAAGCGCCGCCGCGTCGCTTTCTGACCCCGGACGAACTGTCGCTTCTCGACGCCGTCGTCGAGCGGCTGGCTCCGCCCCTGCCGGGCCTCGAGCCGCGCCTCCTGGCGCTTTGGATCGACGACCGTCTCCACCAAAATATCGGCGAAGGTTTTCGGGGGCCGGGCGCGCCGCCTTTGCAACAGTGCTGGCGGCTCGGACTCGCAGGCGTCGACGCCGAAGCGCGTCGTCGGTTCGAGACGGCCTTCGCCGATCTCGCGCCCGACGCAAGAGACGAAACGCTGCGCGCGATCGAGCATGGCGACATCGACGCCGCGCTTTGGGGAGGCCTCGACGCCGCCTCCTTCTTCGCCGGCACGCTGTCGAAGACGGTGGCGGGTCTCGCCTATGCGCATCCCTCGGCGTGGAGCGACATCGGCTTCGGCGGCCCGGCGAGCCCGCGCGGCTATGTTCGGCTGGGCTTCGACGCCCGCGATCCTTGGGAAGCGAGGGAGCGCCGATGAACGTCGAGGCGCCGCGCGCAACGAACGGCCGGGCGCCCGACGTCTTCACGCCCGGCGGCTGGACGCCGATGCGCGAATACGCCGATTCCGAACCGGTCGACTTTCTCGTCATCGGCGCCGGAGCCGGCGGCGCCACGCTCGGCTGCCGGCTGGCGGAAGAACGCTTTTCCGTCGTGATTCTGGAAGCCGGTCCGTTCTGGCGCCCGCTCGAGGATTTCGCGTCGGACGAATTGGCGCAGCAGACGCTCTTCTGGACCGACGACCGCCTGATCGGCGGCGACGATCCGATCGCGCTCGGCGGCAATAATTCAGGGCGCGGGGTCGGCGGCTCGACCGTCCATTACAGCATGATCGCGCTGCGCTTCCGGCCCGACTGGTTCAAGGCGCGAAGCCGGCTCGGCTATGGCGTCGACTGGCCGATCCGCTACGAGGACCTCGCGCCTTATTACGAGGAGGTCGAAGAGGCGCTGAAAGTGTCCGGCCCGGTGCATTATCCCTGGGGGCCGCCGCGCCGGCGCTATCCCTATCGGCCGCACGAGGTGAATGCGGCGGGGCTCGTGCTCGCGCGCGGCGCCGAAAAGCTCGGGATCGCGTGGGCGGCGACGCCGCTGACGACCGTTTCCGCGCCGCGCGGCAAGTCCCCGCCCTGCGTCTACCGCGGCTTTTGCAATTACGGCTGCTCCACGAACGCCAAGCAGAGCGCCCTGACCGTGTGGATTCCGCGCGCCTTGCGCTCCGGCGCGCAGGTGCGCGACCTCGCCATGGCGGGGCGCATCGTCCTCGACGCGCGCGGTCGCGCCGCCGGCGTCGAATATTTCCGCGCCGGGGAATGGCGCTTCCAACGCGCGCGCAACGTCGTCGTCGCCGGCTACGCGATCGAAACGCCGCGTCTGCTGCTGAATTCCGCCTGCCCGTTGTTTCCCGACGGTCTCGCCAACAGCTCCGGACTCGTCGGCGCATATCTGACGACGCACGCCGGCCCCGGAGCCTGGGCGACCTTCGAGGAAGAAATCCGCTGGTACAAGGGCCCGCCCAACATGGCGGTGACGGAACACTGGAATTACGCCGATGCGGGCAAGGATTTCGTCGGCGGCTACGCTTTCATGAGCCAGGGCCCCCTGCCCATGGCCTGGGCGCAGACGCTCGCGACCACGCGCGGCCTGTGGGGTGCGGCGCTGCGCGATGAAATGCGCAAATATAACCACATGGCGGGCTTCGTGCCGGTCGGCGAGACGGAGCCGCGTCCGCAAAATCGCGTGACGCTCGCCGATGACGTGGATCAGTTTGGCCTGCGCATCCCGCGCGTCGACTTCTCTTATTCGGAAAATGACAAGCGCCTGCAGCGCCACGCCGTCGCCTTCATGAGCGAGATGCTGGCCGCCGCCGGCGGCTACGACATCTGGACCAATGACAAGGACACGAGCCATCTGCTCGGCACGTGCCGCATGGGCGACGATCCGCGGACAAGCGTCGTCGACGCGGATGGACGCAGCTGGGACATTCGCAACCTCTGGATCTGCGACGGCTCGCTGTTCCCGACATGCGGCGGCGTCAATCCGTCGCTCACGATCCAGGCCCTCGCCTGTCGCGCGGCGGATCGAATCACGCGCCTCGCCGCGGCCGGCTCGCTCGCTAGCGCGTCAAAAATTGCGGGTTGAGATCCTTGACGGAGGGCGCGCCGAGCAGGCCGAGGTCGCGGTCGATCTCTTCGCGCAAAATATCGATCGCGCGTTCGACGCCGCTGCGCCCGGCCGCGGCCAGCCCGTAGAGGGCGGCGCGGCCGAGCAGCACGGCGTCCGCGCCGAGCGCCAGGCATTTGAGCACATCCGTCCCTCTGCGGACGCCGCCGTCGACGATGAGCGTCATTCGGTCGCCCGCACGCCGCCGCGCCTCCGGCAGACTATCGAGCCCGGATACGGTCCAGTCCAATTGACGGCCGCCGTGATTGGAGAGAACGACGCCATCCGCGCCGACATCGGCCGCCCTCTCGACGTCGGCAGGGTTCAAAATCCCCTTGATGAGAAATTTTCTGGGCCACAGCGCGCGCAGCCGCGCAATCTCCGCCCAGTCGAGCGCAGGGTCCATGTTGGCGCGGATCCAGAAGGCGCTGTCGAAAAACCGTCGCCTGTCTTCCGGGACGTAGTCGATGGCGTTCGCAAAGCGCGGCATGCCGCCCGACAGCGTCGTCAGCGCCCAGCGTGGATGCAGCGCCGCGTCGAAAACGGACCCGACCGTGAGCCGCCCCGGATGCGCGAAACGTCGCTGCTCCCATTCGCGGTCGCCATAAAACTGCGCGTCGACGGTGACGACCAGCGCTTCGCTCTGCGCGCTTTCGGCGCGGGCGATGAGCGCCTCCCTGATCTTGCGCGGACCGAAAACATAGAGCTGCCACCAGTGCCGCACGCCGGGAACGGCCGCGACCTCCTCCATCGGATCGTTCGACATGGTGCTTTGAATGAACGGGATCCCTGCTTGCGCCGCCGCGCGGGCCAGCAGCACGTCCGCCTTTCGCCAAAACAGCCCGTTCAGTCCCGTCGGCGCGATGGCGAAGGGCAGCGGCATGGCCCGCCCGAAAATCGATACGCTCTGGTCCCGCCGCGACACGTCGACGAGCGCCCTCGGGGTCAGCCGATAGCTCGCGAGCGCGGCGCGGTTGCGGGCGAGCGTCGCCTCCTCCTCGGCGCCGCCTTCGAGATATTCGGCGGCAAAGGCCGGAAGCCGGCGATGGGCCATCCGGCGCAGATCCTCGACGGTGCGGGCGCTCGCAAGGTTTCGGCCCGTGTAATAGGATCGCTCCGGCGACCGGCCTTGCGTCGCGGGCGTCGGATCGAGCCTGGCCCCGGTCGCCGCGGCTTCGACGGGCTTGGCCTCTTGAGGCGGTCGCTGGCGTGAGAAGGGGCGCATCTCGTCAATCGTCCGCAAAAAGCGCGGGCGGCGTTCCCCTCACCCCCGGACGACAGGCGAAGACGCCGCCTGCGAGGGGCTCGGTCTCCACGCCATGCGCGGCGCTGGTGATATAGAGCGTCGCATAATCCGCGCCCCCGAAGGCGCACATGGTCGGCTGGCTGACGGGCGTCGCGATTTCCTGGACGACGCGCCCGTCCGGCGAGAGGCGCAGCACGCGTCCGCCGCCATAGAGCGCGCACCAATAGAAACCCTCTTCGTCGACCGACGCGCCATCCGGCGTTCCGTCCGAGGCTTCGAATTGCGCGAAGAGACGCTGCGCCGAGAGCGTCGCCGTCTCGAGATCATAGTCGTAAGCCCAAATTGTTCGCGCCCCGCTGTCGGTGAAATACATGGTGCGCCCGTCCCGGCTCCAGGCTATTCCATTGGCGATCGATGCGCTTGCGCCTTTCTCGACGAAGCCCGCGCGATCGGCGAAGTAGCCGAGCGCTTGCGCGGCCGGCGGCCCGGCCTCCTGTCCGCGCAGGGGATCGCGCATCGTCCCGACCCAGAACCGTCCCGAAAGATCGCATTTGCCGTCGTTGAAGCGATATTTCAGCGGATTGTAGGAAGGCGCGCAGAGAAAGTCGAAGTCGCCGCTCGCGAGCGTCATTTTCGCCAGTCCCGTGCGCAGCGCCACAATCACCGCGCCGCTCCGGCAAAGCGCGAAGGCTCCGATCTCGGACGGCGTCTCCCAGCTCTCGTCGCGGCCCGTGGCGGGGTTCAGGCGGTGCAGGGCCGGCTCTTCGATGTCGACCCAGTAAAGCGCCTGTTCCTTTTCGCTCCACGCCGGGTTTTCTCCCGTGGCGGCGTGCGCGTCGGCCACAAGATCAACGTGCAAGGCGCACTCCCTCGTCGTCATGGTCTTTTCGCGCGCGGCCCGAAAGGTCGCCTTCCGATGCAAGAACTGAGATGTTTCTGTGCTTCGGCAACCCGGGCCGTCGTTTTTGTCTCTTTTGAAAGGAAGCGGAGCCATTGACGCTTCCGCCAGCTCGAGCAATAGCGTGAGAGAGAATGAGAGACGCGCCCCCTTGCCGGCGCCCGTGGTTGCATACAGCCTCGCGGCGCCTGAAATAATCCCGCAAGGCCGCCGCGCGGGCGAACGTCGAGAACGCGACCATGGCGACAAGGAAGGCGACGAGCGAGGCGAGCCGATAGCGACGCAACAAGGCCTCCCTCCCTGTTTCGAGCGCCCTGGGCTTGGATAAGGCCGCGCGGTCGATAGTTAGAGAGAGGACCAAGCGAAGCGAGCCCGACCATTGCGCCGCGACGAGGAGGCTTTCACTTTGGCAGGCTTTCCGTCACAGGCCCCGGCCCGCGCGGAAGACATTTACGCTCTCGCGCGCCGCACGGCCTGTGAGCTCGCGCGAACATATGAGCGCTTTCCCTTGAACGCCTCCGGGATATGCGCCGCCTGCGTGCAAGAGAAAGCGAATGACGCCCCGCTCTCCGGGACATCCCCCAACGAAGCCGAGACGTGGCGGGCGCACGCTCATTGCGTCGCAGCGGGCGCTGCGCTCCCTTATACTGTCCACCACGAGCAAGCGAGATGTCGGTCATGCCTCCAATTCCGCGATATCGCGCCCCGGCAAGTCAAAACCTTCTGGCGGTCTTTCTTTCCGCCGGCTTCCGCCCCTTCTTCCTCTCCGCCGCGCTCTGGGCGGCTGTCGGGCTGCCGCTCTCGGTCGCCTATTTGGAGGCGGCGGCCGAACTGCCGACACGCTTCCCGCCGTCTATCTGGCACGCGCATGAAATGGCGTTTGGCTTCGGGGGCGCGGTCGTCGCGGGCTTCTTGCTGACGGCGATTCCCAACTGGACCGGCCGAATGCCCTTGCAAGGCGCGCCGCTCGCCGGCCTCGTCGCGCTCTGGCTTCTCGGCCGCGTCGCGGTCCTGGTCTCGAGAAGCGAGCCTGCGCTTGTCGCCGCGGCGCTCGATCTCGCATTTCCCGCCGTCTTTATCTTCGTCGTCGCCCGCGAGATCGCCACCGGGCGCAATTGGCGCAACCTGCCCATGGTCGCGGCCCTAGCGCTCCTCTTCATCGGGAATCTCCTTACGCATCTCGAAGCGATGGACCTTGCTGCGACGGGCGCGATCGGGGCGCACATCGGCGTCGCGACGCTTGTCATGCTCGTCGCGCTCATCGGGGGGCGCATCACGCCGAGCTTCACACGTAACTGGCTGGCGAAAACCTCGCCGGCTGAAGACCAGCCGGCCCCTTTCGACGCGCTCGACCGCTTTGCGCTCGCAGCGACGCTCGTGGCGCTCGTCGCCTGGGTGGCGCTCCCCGACACGAGGTCGACCGGAGTTCTCCAGATCGTCGCCGGCGCCGCGCTTTTTCTGCGTCTCATGCGCTGGCGCGGCGTCCGCGCACGGGCGGAGCCGCTGCTCTTCGTACTGCATTTGGGCTATGGCTGGGTCGCCCTGGGCCTCCTGCTCATGGGTGGGAACGAACTTCTCAGCGTCACCGATTCTACAGCGCCTCTGCATGCGCTCACCGCCGGCGCCATCGGAACAATGACCCTCGCAGTGATGACGCGCGCCACGCGCGGCCACACGGGGCGCGCGCTCGTCGCAGATCGGGGCACGGTCGCGATCTATGTCGCCATAACGCTCGCAGCTATCCTCCGCATCGCCGCGCCCTTCACGGGCGACTACTATTTTGTCGCTCTCGCGGTCGCCGCCGGGATGTGGAGCTTAGCCTACGGGCTCTTCGCACTGCTCTATTTTGGGATGTTAACAGGCCCACGCCTGCAAGGAGAGGGATAAGGCTCTCTCCTTCTTGCGCAGTTGATCCAGGCTACCGACGGAGGCGCAGCTCCTGCGGGCGGCGGAGCAATTTTCACGACGCGCGTCTTCGTTGGGTGTCTTGGCGAAAGCCGGCCGGAGGCTCCCCAAACTCGCCTCCCGTCGGGCGACGCGAGGGGAGCGGTTCAAGAAGGCGCATCAGAAGAATCCTACCGGACGGCGGCGCTTTGTCACTGTCTTTCGCGCCCGATCCGCCGGGCTTGTCTTGCTTGTTTTTAGTCCGATAATGTGCGATTATCGGACACGAAGCGACCCCCCGCCGTTCCGGGCCAAAGGCGCGCTTTTCGACCCCTCGGCCCCGCCCGAGGCGTCGGATTTTTGAGCTCGAGCGGCGCAGCCGCGCGGCGGGCGACAAGAGGACGACGGTGGCGACGGACGACGACGACATCAGCGGCCCGCCGCTCGCCGAAGCGGCGCCCGCGCCGCATCTTTCGGCGCTCTCCGAAAGAGCCCGCGACTACGCCCGCAACGCCCGCTCGGAGAACACCCAGAAGGCCTATGACGCCGATTGGCGGCAGTTCGCCTCCTGGCTGCGGCGAGAGGGCCTCGACCCCCTGCCCCCGGACCCGCAGACCGTCGGCCTCTATCTCGCCGCCTGCATGGAAGGCGACGGCTTTGCCGGCGCTCGAAACATCGGCGCCGGTGGACGCCCGCCCCTGTCCGTGGCGTCGCTGGAACGCCGGCTCTCGGGGATCTGCTGGCGCTACCGCCAGCTCGGCCGCCCGCTCGACACGAGCGATCCCCATATCGCCACGGTGCTCGCCGGCATTCGCCGCGCCCATGGCCGCCCGCCCGCCCAGAAGGAGGCGATCTACGCCGACGAGCTGCTGGCCATGCTCGCCGTGCTCGACAACGACCTGCGCGGCCTGCGCGACAAGGCCATCCTCGCCATCGGCTTCGCCGGCGGCCTGCGCCGCTCCGAGATCGTCGGCCTCGACTGCGGGCCGGAGCAGACGGACGACGGGAGCGGCTGGATCGAGATCGTGGGCGCCGACCAGAACGGCGGCGGCCTGCTCTTGACCCTCAACGGCAAGACCGGCTGGCGCGAGGTCGAGATCGGCCGCGGCTCCTCGCCCCTCACCTGCCCCGTCGCCATGCTCGAAACCTGGCTCCAGCTCGGCCGGATCAATCACGGTCCGGTGTTTCGGCCCATCGCGCGCAAGAGTGGCGGCGTTGCGCCCGAGCGCCTGTCCGACAAGCATGTCGCAAGGCTCGTGCAGAAGACCGCGCTGGCCGCCGGCCTTCGCGGCGATCTCCCGGAAGGCGAACGCAGGCGCGCCTTCTCCGGCCATTCGCTGCGCGCCGGCCTCGCCTCCTCGGCGCAGATCGAGGAAGGCCATGTGCAACGGCACCTCGGCCACGCCTCCCCCGAAATGACCCGCCGCTATCAGCGCAAACGCGATCGGTTCAGGGTCAACCTCACCAAAGCGGCGGGGTTGTGAGGGGTTATTTCAACGCTCCCGTCCTCACCCTGCCCTCTTCCGCTCGCGCGCCCCTTTTGCGGCCTTGCCGCGCAACAGCGCCATGAGCACCGGCCCGAGCGAAAACTCCCCTGCCCGCGCCTTGGCGGTCAGAACGCGCAGATAGCCGCCGGCGGATTTGATCTCGTCTCCGCGCTGGAGGATGGCGGCGATCACGATTGCGGCGTCGTGTTCCCCCAGGACGTCGACCGCCTGCGCCCAGGCGTCGGGCGAGACGCCGAGCGCCGAACGCAGGGTCGCGGCCGCCGTCGCGAGGTCGCGCCAGGACGAAATCTCCCGGCCCTTGGCGAAATCGACGATATCGGGACAGGCCTGCAGCACCATGCCGAGCGGATAGGTCCGCGGCGTCGGCGCGGGGCGGACCTGCGATTTGATCTCGAGACCCTCGGTTTCGTCCGCGTCTCCCCGATTGGCGGCGCCCATCTCGCCCATTGGCCCGGGCGGTTCGGCCCGGCCTTCTCGAAGGCGAGGTTCAAGATCCGATAATTTTGTAATTTGATTCTGTATATGGCGCTCAGAATGAGACTCACTGGCGCTTGTTTTCTCACTTTTCAGATGATTTTCCAGAAGCTTGCGGGCCGCGTCGGCGAGCGCGGCAAAATCCGCCGCCAGGCCCTCGAGCTGCACGCGCGACAGATTGCGGGCATAGCGCGCCGTCAACGCCGCGCATTCGGCTTGCAGCCCGGCCCAATCGGCCGGAACGCGCTCCTCGCGCCCCATCTCGATCATTTTCGCCAGGTCGCGCCGCGCCAGCGTGATCTTCTCGCGCGCGAGCGCCAGGGCGCGGACCTCGGCGCGGGCGGCTTCGGCGAGGCGCTCGATCTCCTCGGCGCGCGCGAGCAAGGGGGTGAGATCGAAGCCGAAGGCGTCGGTGATCTCGCCCCCCTGCCCTTTCCGGGCGAAGCGCTTGCCGTTCGGCGAGTCGCGTCGGATGATCAGCCCCGCCTCGACGAGGCTCGCAAGATGCCGGCGCAGCGTCGCCGGCGCCATGCCATGGGCGCGGATCGACAATTCGCGGTTCGATGGAAAGACGATGATCCCCGCGCCGGCGTCCTCGCCCGCTTCGGGCAGGGACAGAGCCGTCTCCTGATGGAAACTCAAAAGCGCGTGCAGCACCGAGAGCGCCCGGTCGGTGACGCCGAGCGCGCCCTTGGCCTCGGTGAGCGCGCGAAACAGCCGCCATTTATGGGCGACGGCCGCCGACGCGCCGGCGCTGTCGCAGAAGACCTGCGTCGCCGTCTGGCTCGCCACCATGGCGCGCGTCAGCGATCGCCGCCCGAAGGGCGTCGTGAGATGTGTCCGCATGGTTCTTCGCCTCGTTCAAGGCAAAAGAAATCCGCTCGCCGAAACAGGCGCCAACGCTTGACAGGGATGGACGGAAGTGTGATTCTCTGATTGCTACATCGAGAGAAGGGCTTCCGGGACGTTGTTTCGGGGGCCTTTTTCTTTTGCCGCGCCTTCCTTTTCGTTCAGATGAGCACTCACCGGCGGCGCGTCAGGCGCGCCGGCGGAATTCCTCGTAAAGCGCCGCGAGCCGCGTCGCGACGAAATCGGCGAAATCGGGCGCCGTCTTCTCGTCGAAGCGCAACAGCGTCGCCGCGCCGTCGCGCCTGACCCGCGCCAGCGGCGCGCCATCCGCGCCCCGGATCATTTCCGGGGCAGGGCGGGGCGCCGGCGCCGCGGCGGCCGTCAGCGCGCGCACGAAACGCGCATCCGTATCGGTTTGGGGATCGAGCCCGCAGAGCTCGATTTCGACGCGCCGCGCCGCCTCGCGGCTCTTGAGCAGCTCGGCGAGCTGCATCCAGCGCCGCCGCCCGGCGCGCGGGGCCGGCCCGATGGCGCGCACGATCGCCTCGGGCAAAGCGCGTCCGGTGGTGAGCATTTTGGAAAGTTCGGTCTTGTCGGTCGAGAGCGCCGCCATGATGACGGGGCGGTCATAGCCGCTTTTTTCGAGAGCGAGCGCGAAGAGGGCGCGCTCGATGAAGGAGAGGTCGCGCCGCGCCGAATTTTCGATCCCCTGGGCGAGCACCAGCTCGTGATCGTCGAGCGTCCGCACGACGGCGCGCACCTTGGCGCCGAGCGCGCGCGCCGCCCGCAGCCGCCGATGGCCGTAAGCCGCCTGATAGCGGCCCGCCTGCGTCGGATGCGGCCGCACCAGGATCGGCACGGTCTGGCCGTGGGCGGCGATCGATTGCTTCAGCGCCTCGAATTCGGCGTCGTCTTGCGTCGACAGACGATCCGCGATGAAGGCGGCGTCGATCGCCTCGGGATCGAGTTCGACGATCGCCGCGCCGGTCGACAGCGCCGTGCGCAGGGCGCGCGACTCTTCCTCGATCTTGTCGAGGGTGAGGCTCATCGCCCGAACCGCCCCGGCCGGCGCGCGGGGACGGGCAGGGGGGTTCAAAGGCGAGTTGGCCGCGGCCAACTCGGAGGCCGGCGACGCGTCGGCGGCCCCGAGAAGATTGGTCAAGAGGTTGCGGCGGCTCAT